>JAOUHD010000055.1 GCA_029865345.1 Nitrospira sp. | reverse complement strand
CATTATTCATTTTTCGATTCTTCAACAAACGTAAAGGCAAAAAAATCAAAATTGGACATCCCTGTAAACTTGAACTGGTCAAATCGCTCTTTAGAGTTTGCGTAGTTGTAGACTTTTATAGTTCGTCCCACTCTCCTCAATACAGTCCAATCTTCTAGGGGGACTGTATTCATCACAAAACGGTCATTCGTCGACATGATCAATTGGACTGAAGATTGCTGCGCTTTTCGCATGAGAAGATTGATCAGAGAGCAAGATCTCTCGAAATCGAGTCCTTCGCCGATATCATCAATCAAGATACAGCTAGGCTTTTTGGCCTGCACAAGGAAATTGAGCTGAATGATAATAGAAAGTGCTCTAAACATGCCTTGCGACATATCAATTTGATCTGTGATGTCTCCGAGCCCAGTCTCTTGGACATATAATGCAATAATTTCCTCTGGGTTTTTCAGAATTATGGAAATAGGCGGCTTAGTGCCAACATCATCGACCATGTATCCAATCTCTGCCATGTCAGCCATGACGGAGCTTTTGAACGATTCACCAAACTCTTTAAAGCCTTTCCTATATATTCCGATCACCTGATTGGAGTCTCTGGGATTAAGCTCGCGCGCCTTGATCTGATCTACTACACCAAAAAACTCCTTCCCTAGCGGGCTGCCAAAATAGTAGTGATAGAGGGACTTCCCCCACTCATGAAGTGGTTCAAAAAATGGGTGCTGAATTGCATCTTGCCTCGCAACTGCAGCGAGCTCGTTGTCGGGAACCTGAAAGTCTATAAGCATGTTCAGTTGCTCGGCCCATATCTTTCCTTTTCCGCCTTCCCCCCGATCCAAATAAATTGTTTGATCAACTTGAAACTTTTCTTCAGCTACACGCGAGTTCTCGACGCGGATTACATAATTGAGGGTTCGACCTTCGTCATTGAAAGTCGCCCTGTAGGTCCCAGAAAGAAATGTAATTTTGGATTCCCCGGCCAGGAGCTTAGCTAAAGCTGAAATTACGTTAAGAGTTCGGCTTTTCCCGCTGGCATTGCTGCCCACTAGCAAATTAACTGCTCCCAGGAGCAGGCCTTCAATTTTCCACTCGCGCGGTGTTCCTTCAAACTGTCCGTATTCCCACGCAACCAGCTTCATAAGTCATCCCCTAATCTTTTCGAGTATTTTAAGGAAAACCCGGGTCGTAATATCTGATAGAGGTGGCTCCGACCTCCTTCAAATACAAAAGGAAAGAATAGTGTTAGCTTGGTGAATATGCAAGCGTGGAGGGGAAAGTTGGCGCCAGCGGTCAGTGACGGCTATTTCTGGTGCGTCGAGCAGGACGTTGTGCTTCGCTGGACCTCCTAGCAGAAAGCCATTTCTTGAACGAGGTCTGGCTTTCACCGGACGGTTTGCCGGCGAGAAGTCCCTCGATGCTGATGTCCTCGTCGAGTTTGCTCCAGTGAATACCGTACCCTCGGCCAATCAATCGCCAGTTCTTGCGTTCTACTGGTGTCGCGTGCACTAATCGAGGGAACCAGGCGAGCGGCACTGAGAGGCTTCGCCCATCGCTGAGTTCTACGGTCAGCGTGTCTTCCGTCACTGTGACTGATTCTGCCAACGGCACCGAGATCTCAACCGCGGAAGTATTCATCCCACGCCTCCAGAAGGCTGTCCTGATGTTCGATCATGAGTTTATGAAGGCGACCAATTTCAGGACGTGAAAATCCGCCGCTTTCTTGCAACCGGATCGGATCAAGCCAAAACTTCGCCACCTTGTCTTCCCGTTCAATGTGTATGTGAGGCGGTTCATCGCGATCACCCGCGTAGAAGAAGAACCGATAGGGACCAACCTTCAGAACTGTCGGCATGAACATGCGCTCATTACGAACGCATCTTAGCATGTTGGCTCTCTCAAGCTGAAGCATTCTGCTGCTTCCCTACGAGCGGACTGTTGGATATCTGCCTTTTTAATCCGTGTGCGGACTGGCCTCATTGGACGGCTATATTCCATGCCAAAAGGGTCTTTATATGTATGGCTTTTCATTACGACGCATCGCCATTGGCCCAGGTGGCAACACTATTACTTACAAGCGCGCGCTGTCAGGACAGAAAATCATCCTGCTGGAACGGGGATGGCTGTTGATGACTGAGCGGACATGGGCTGAGGGCCAAGCGCACCAGAGTCCCTTTTGTGAGAGACCCTGGCGGCATGAAATTGGTGGGTCCGAGTACTACTGCACGTCGACGGTGATGCTCTGGCTAGCTGCGACGAGGGCGTGGTCCTTCGTGGCGCCCGTCACGGTGATCTGGTGCGTCCCACGGCTTAACCCCTTAACCGTTCCGCCAAAACCCTTCTGATACTCGTTGTCCACGAAGACGTGGGCATGAGCCGCTTGCGACCCCTTAGTCAACTCGTATTTCAGCTCAAAGCTATCGCTGACCTTGTCTCCGGCCTTGGGAGACGTAATCACGATCTTCGACCCATCCTCTATTGGTTTATCGGCCGCGAAGACCGGTGCTCCGCTCAGATAGCCAGTTAATGCGATGCCTAACCCCATGAACACAATACGACTCATCACATGCATCAGAACCTCCACGTTTGAAATTGTGTATTGACTCTTTCACTCTAACACCCGATCCGGGATAAGTGTTGGTCTCAATTGAACAGTCCAGTAGAGGAGGTTTCAGGGAACACTGTCTCTTGTGAGAAGACCTTCTTCTGCTCACATTGCCTCGTTTTCCCATCCGGTGCTAGACTCGGCCACCGTGATTCCTTCATTCAGTGCTCCAAATGCTGAGTAGGTAGGATGTCGCCTTCTGAAGGACAGCCTGTGACGACACCGGGGCAAGTGGTGGATCAGCCGTCGGAAACGTGGGCGATCCTTCGCCGCATTCTCGAGGGAGTGGCTGCCGATGTCGGCGAGCAGTTCTTCCCGTCCCTGGTGCAGCAATTGGCCACCGCGCTCGATGTGGACTACGCCTATATTTCCGAGCTCAGCGAGGAGGGGGATCGGTTCCGCTCTAAAGCCGGGTGGGGTAAAGGACAGCCATTGCCGCCGTTCGATGTGCCGGCACGGGGCCCCTGTGAAACGGTGTTGACGAAGAAATGCATCCACCACCCCGATCAGCTTCGGGCGCTCTATCCGCAGGTCCCACTCATTCAGGAAACCAAGGTCAACAGCTATTGCGGCGTTCCGATTGTGGATTTCGGCGACCGGGTGGTGGGACATCTGGCCATCATGGATTCCAAACCCATGCCGGACCCTGTTCGTGCGATGTCGATTCTCGGCATGTTTGCCATGCGGGCGGCGGCGGAGTTTGGCCGGTTACGGTATGAGCAAACCTTGCGGATGAGCGACCTGACGTTGCGGAAGATCGACGAAGGGACGGCGGCATCAACCGGGGAAGCGTTCTTTCCCGCACTGGTCCAAAGCTTAGCGGAAGCGCTGCAGACGAAGTATGCCTTCGTGTCGCGGTTCGTTGGGGGACACCGGGCGCGGGTGCGTACCTTGGCGTTTTGGAAGGGCAACGGATTTCTGGACAATTTCGAGTACGACCTTCCCCATACGCCCTGTGAGCGCGTGCTGGCCGGTGAAGTCTGCCTCTTTCCTGAAAAGGTACAGGACCTCTTTCCCGACCATCGGGATGATCTCGCGGCGTTGGGCGTCGAGAGTTACTTGGCGATTCCAGTGTCTGACCATTTTGGCACGGTGATGGGGCATCTGGCGGTCATGGACATCAAACCCATGCACGATGACCCGCGGGTGCTGTCCGTTTTCAAGATTTTCGGGGTGCGGGCTGGTGCCGAACTGGAACGACTTCAGCTGGAACTTCAATTGAAAGAGAACGAGCAACAGTTGCGCGATTTGTTCGACGAGGCACCGATCGCCTATGTGAATGAAGGGCTTGATTCGAAATTCATCCGTGCGAATAAGGCCGCGCTCGACACTCTTGGTCTGACGCCAGAGCAAGTGGAAGGGACATATGGGAAGACATTTATCCCCGATACGCCGGATGCACAACGTCGACTCAACGAGGCGTTCGACACTATCGGGAAGGGGATCGATACCAAAGGCGTGGTCCTCGAGCTGCGCCGAAAGGACAACGGCAAGCCGCTGTGGATTCGATGGTGGTCACGACCTGACCCGAGCGGTGCCTACACACGGACAATGTTCCTTGACATCACTGAACAGGTGTTGATGGAGCAGGAGAAAGCCCGGCTCGAAGCCCAGGCCGTGTACCTGCAGGAGGAAATCAAGCTTACGCACAACTTTGAAGAGTTGATCGGCTCGTCCTCGTCCCTCAAGAAGGTCTTGAAGAACGTCGAACGTGTGGCACCGACCGATTCGACCGTCTTGATCATGGGCAAAACCGGTACTGGTAAGGAGCTGATTGCACGGGCGATTCACAATTTGAGCCCACGCAAGAACAAACCGCTGGTGAAGGTCAATTGCGCGGCGATTCCGGCCGGCCTTATCGAAAGCGAGCTCTTCGGCCATGAAAAGGGCGCGTTCACCGGCGCGCTCACGAAAAAGATGGGCCGCTTCGAGGTGGCTGATAAGGGGACGATCTTCCTTGACGAAATCGGAGAGCTCCCGCTGGATCTGCAATCTAAGCTCTTGCGAGTCTTGCAGGAGGGTGAATTCGAACGAGTTGGAGGTACTCAGACGTTTAAGGTAAGCGTGCGCGTGATTGCTGCGACGAACCGAGATCTCGAGCAGTTGTCCAAGACAGGCCAGTATCGGCCTGACCTCTATTACCGCCTTAATGTGTTCCCGATTCACCTGCCTGCCTTACGTGAGCGAGAAGGGGACATTCCCTTGTTAGTGCAGTATTTTGTCCGCAAGTTTGCCGCCAATCTTGGCAAGAAGATCGATCGGATTCCGGAGCGAATGATCACGGCCCTTCAGCGGTATCAGTGGCCCGGCAACATTCGCGAACTCGAACATGTGATCGAACGTGCTGTGATTCTGAGTGAAGGGCCTGAGCTGGAAGCGATCGACTGGCTCTCGCCATCCAACCAGAAGAGGGATATGACACAGACACTGACGCTCGAAGAGATGGAACGTCAGCACATCCGTGATATCTTGGGACAGACCAGCTGGCGTGTCAGCGGTGAGAAGGGCGCAGCTAAAATCCTCGGTCTCAACCCGACCACGCTCGAAGCGCGCATGAAAAAACTCGGCATCGCCAGACCAAGCTCACCAACGGGATAATCTTCTCACCCTCTGATGGAAGGAGGCCCAATGCCTATTCGGATGGTTGCCACGCCTCTGCTCGGCGTCGGCCTTCTCGCCTTGATGCTGATCGTTCACGTTGGAATAGCCGATGCACAGGTCAAGTGTTGGGTGCCTCGTCAGAACGAGGGGCCTGTCACCGATAAACGATGGGCGCGCCATCTCAAGGCCATGAGCGCTGCGGAAACCATTCTCAAACAGTCACAAGAGTTCCTGAATTCGCCGGTTCCTGTCCGCCTGCGGACCACGATGGCGACCAACCGGTATAAACCGAACGATTCGCGGTTGATCGTGCAGGCTTATCCGGAACAGACGTCACTCGGTATCGAGATCTGGCAAGGAGCATGCGGGATTAGTCCCGATGCAGACCGCGTAGCCGGATCGATCGGAAAGATCAGCATCTTTTTCAACCACCTTTCGAAGGACATGTTCATGGGCCAGGATGAGATTCCGGAGCTGACCGGCATGATCGGTGGGTATCCTGAGTACAACGGGTGGGTGGTGATCTCGAAGAATGGGCGGCTGCCATGGATTCCTCAAACCCTTGGCGATCGGCTGGATCGCGTGGGTGCTGTCCGTGAAAGGGCCTTGGCTGATTGGCGCAACGCCAGGGCGTTACGCAAAGCTCCCGATCAGACTCTGATCGACCGGACTGCGGCCTTACGAAGAAAGACCGATCCAGCCGGCGCCGACCAATATGTGGAGAACATGAGGCGACTGACGGCAGACATTCAAGCGGGGCAAGCCAAAGATGCAGCACGAGGCGCCCAGCTCACGAAATTGCTCAACGACTATCATGCCTATCGAGCGTCGTTTACGGCTCAGCAACTCGCCATGCCAGCGGTCTGGGCTGATACTGACGGCTCCGTCCGCAAGTCGATGGAGACTCAGATCGATGAGCTGCAAACGCTCAGCCTGGATGAGCAGGAGAGAGTGGGTGAAATTCGGGAGCACAGTAGAAGCCTGGAGAGAGAGGCGATGGCGAGCGACAATGAAGCGGTCGCGCTCCGGTTGCGCACCCAAGCCATGGACTTGTTGCAGGATGCCGACCAAGTTAGCAAGGACCATGGGGAACGTGCTGCATTGGAGGAAGAAGCCTTGCGAGGTGCGTATGAATTGACCAACCTGAAACCGGGCCTAGTAGAGCACGCGCTTACCTATAAGATGGATCCGACCTTTCCGAGCCTGAGTCAGCCGGGAAAGATCCAGGTAATAGTCGTATCGATTTTGACGTTGGCCGAGGAGGATATTCTGCAGCGCCCTGAACAGGCAGCGCGCAAGGCTTGGCTCGACCGAGTCAAGGAGTCAATTGATTACGCTGCCTTGGCGGCATTGCTGGACTGATAGTCGAAGACTCACTGGTTTTCCCATTCATCCCATTTCATAACCCCTCGTTCCCATGTACATCTCCCAACTAATTGGGACGTTCCCAATATTTTAGGAAAAGACCACACCCCTTCTTTCCCCGTCACTCGATAGCAGAACGTTCGTTCGCTCAATCAAATCGATATCTTGTGCTGTCAAGCTTGCTGGATCTCTGCTGTGGCATCACCATTGCTCAATAGGCTGGCATCACGTTGAGGTAGAAGGAGAGGCAGCGATGTTGAAGATCACGACGATACAGGAAAGCGGGCGAGATGTTCTGCTCAAGCTGGAAGGCAAGATCACGGAGCAATGGGCGGCTCTGCTAGATGGGGAATGCCGCGCCTACCTTCGAAAGAACAAAGCCGTGTATTTGGATTGCTCGCATGTCGAATACATCGATGGACGGGGAGTCGAGGTCCTCAATGCGTTTCCCCATACAGATGTCACCGTAATGAGCGCTCCGGCCCTTGTGACAGAGCTGCTCCAGATTGGAGATCGGTCATGAACGTTGAAACCAGTGCTGTTACGGAGTCGGTGAGTCATCGGATGGTTGCGGGTCGGAAGCCGGAGCTGAGTCAATCAGCCGCTGTAGCAAACGGGGAGGTCGCACTCCTGGCGCGGCTCAGGCAAGGGAATGAAGGGGCGTTTGATGAATTGGTGACTCGACACCATAGTGCCTTGATCAGAATGGCGATGGGCTACGTGGCGGATCGGGAAGTGGCGGAAGAAGTTGTCCAAGATACCTGGATGGTGGTCATCGAAGGGTTAGGCCAATTCGAAGGCCGATCATCCCTGCGAACCTGGATTTTTGGAATCATGATCCATAAGGCCAAAGACCGTGGAGTGCGTGAGAAACGACACACGAACTTCTCTTCATTTGAGTCCGCCGACGACGAAGGCGATGAAGCGATCGATCCATCTCGGTTTCACCAGTCCGGCGAATGGGCCGGCCACTGGGCCTTCCCGCCTCAGCCTTGGGATGATCAGACACCGGAAAAGCTCCTGGCGTCACAGCAGGCGGTCACAGCCATGAATCGGGCGATCGAGGCGTTGCCGAGAACCTTGAAAGACGTCTTGATTCTGCGTGATGTCGAGGGAGTCGAGACAAAGGAAGTCTGTGACATCTTGAAGATTACCGAAACCAACCTCTATGTCAGGCTGCATCGAGCCAGAGAGCGGGTACGCCAGGCGGTGGAGACGCATTTGGAGCGACGACCCTCTGCTGTGTAAGGAAATGCAGGCAGGACCGACCCAGTTATAGGCACTCAAGGGGAGGTCTTCACATGGCACAGGAAGAGGGGCAGCCAATTCTCTCAGAGATTACCTGCCAAGAGATCACACAGTGGGTCTCGGCCTATCTCGACGAACATGTCGCGGACGAGCGGAAGCGTCACATAGCCCTGCATTTGGCCATCTGTGCCGGCTGTGAGACCTATGTCAAACAGATTGCAACGGTTCGGGACGTGGTGGGGCTACTGCCGAAGGCTGTTAAACAGCCCGCCGATTCTCAACGATTACGCCAGGCCTTTGTTGCGAGGGCCAAGCGATCACCAGCTGGCGGTTGATCGCCATAGCAGGGTCAGCCACGACATCGATTTGAAGGGGAGCAGCCATGAAAGCCATTGCAGTCATCCCAGGACAGCCGGATTCTATCCATCTCGCCGATCTGCCGAAACCCTCGGTGCATGAAATTCCAAACGGACGCGGGGTCTTGGTGCAAGTGTTGCGTGTCGGAGTCGATGGAACCGATAAGGAAATCAATGCAGCAGAATATGGGCAAGCTCCGCCTGGTTATGACTTCCTCGTTATTGGCCACGAATGTTTTGGGCGTGTGGTTGAAATCGGTCCGAACGTAACCGAGTTCATGCCCGGCGACTATGTGGTCCCGACCGTGCGGCGGCCGGGCGGGAGCTTTTACGACCAGGTTGGCCAGTATGACATGACGCTGGAAGACGTCTATTACGAGCGCGGAATCAATTTACGGCACGGCTACTTGACGGAACTCTTTGTCGAGGACCCGGAATATCTCGTGAAGATTCCGAAAGGATTAAAGGATGTGGCAGTTCTGTTGGAACCCACGTCTATTATAGAGAAAGGCATCATTCAGGCTTTTGAAGCGCAGCGTCGATTCAAGATCTGGCGACCAAAGAAGGCGGCGGTACTTGGAACAGGAACAGTTGGGCTTCTGGCTGCCCTGTCGCTCAAAATGAAGGGCCTCGATGTGACGAGTTTTGGGAAGCAGACTGGGCCTTCACGCAATGTGCATCTCTTGGACAAGCTTGGCGTGCGCTATGTGCCGACGGACGAACTTTCCATTCGAGAAGCGGCCAAGCGGTTTGGGCCGTTCGATGTGATGTTTGAGGCCACCGGCTACTCTCCGGTTGTCTTCGAGGCGATGGAAGCGCTCGGTAAGAACGGTGTCCTGGTCTTGGCCAGTGTGACCGGCGGAGACCGGCAACACGCCATTCCCGCGGACAAAATCAACCTGGATTTCGTGCTTGGCAACAAGCTCGTCGTCGGTACGGTGAACGCCAACCGTGAATACTTCGAAGCAGGCGTCTATGACTTCGCACGAGCGGAACTGGAATTTCCAGGCTGGCTCTCAAAGCTGCTGACCCATCCAGTGACTGGCTTGGAGAACTATCAGGAGATGATGTCGACGCTGACGACGGAGAAGAACGCGATCAAGGTGTTTGTGAATGTGACCCCGCATTAAGTGGGACAAGCGCCATGTGTCTGTAAGAGTTTCCCGCTTGGATCGACTCTGTTTCAGAGACTAGAAAGGCACATCGTCATGAATCGGTACGCGAACGCATTGATCTTAACCGCCTGTTTTCTCTTCTCTCATTCTTCTCTTGTATTTGCGGGACAATTCTTTGAACGAAACGGCCTGGCAATCGACGGTCATGATCCGGTTGCCTATTTCACAGAGCAGAAGCCGGTGAAGGGATCACCGGAGTTTCGTGTTGAGTTTGAAGGCGCAACCTTCCAGTTCGCGTCAGCCGCCCATCGGGACGCCTTCGTTGCCAATCCGTCCAAGTACGCCCCGCGGTACGGTGGATACTGCGCCTATGGGATGGCCAAAGGTTACAAGGCTAAAGTCGATCCAGAGGCCTTTAGCGTGGTCCATGGTACACTTTATCTCAATTATAGTGACGCGATTCGGACGCGATGGTTGTCGGATGTCCCAGGGTATATCCAACAGGCAGATGCCAACTGGCCGGAGGTTCAGGCACAGACGACGGTACGGGATTAATCGGATGTTGTGTTCTCACCAATTCCATCCACCATTCACAATGAGGAGGTTCTCGATGAAGAAGATGATGATCACAGTGGCAGCGGTCGCCGGTCTGATGTGCGTCGGCACGTTGTCCTTTGCCGGTGAGATGGGCAATATGGTTAATGAGATGAAAGGTGAGATGAAAACTGATGTCGATGCCATGAAAGGTGACATGAAGGCCAGTACGGATGCGATGAAAGGAAAGCCTGGTGCAATGAAAGATGACATGAAAGGGGAGATGAAGGCCAAGACGGATTCAATGAAAGCGTCGAAAGATGCTATGAAAGATGACATGAAAGCCAGCAAGGATGCGATGAAGGAGAGTTTGAAGGGGGTTATGGGGTATTAAAGAGAGAGCATACTCGCGTTGTTGCGTGCCACGGCCTGCGTTCGGCTTGCCCGATCGCAGGCCGTGTTGTTTTCCGCTAGCTATCATACTGCTGTAAGAAACCACCCATACTTCCGACGAAACACTAGGTTCTGCATTGAGGGGAAGGGGGAATCATGGCGTTACTCATTCAGTCGGAAGAAGTTATCAGTAGGGAGGGAGATCAGATGCCGATTGTAGAGCCGTCGGCATCTGAAACGTTGTCGACAGTGAGCACCCCCATGGTTTCGTCTTCCCCTGTGATCGAACGGGTGTACCGTCATCGTCTCCCGGTTCGAATCAGCCATTGGCTCAACGTCCCGTTCCTGATTATTCTCATCATGAGCGGCCTGCAGATCTTTAACGCCCATCCGGCCCTCTATTGGGGGGACCGCTCTGATCGCGACCAGGCCTTGCTGACCATCAAACCGGTGCAGAGTGAGAGTGGAGAGGTGAAGGGCATCACGACAGTCCTGGACCATCAGTTCGATACGACCGGCGTGCTCGGCTACTCCGATGGCATGCGACGCGCCTTCCCGGCCTGGGCGACCATTCCGAGCGCCAAGTGGCTTGCGATGGGGCGGCAATGGCATCTGTTTTTCGCCTGGCTTTTTGTGATCAACGGACTTATTTTCACCGCTTATGCTTTCGCGAGTCGACATGCCACTCGCGACCTGGCTCCAACCGGCAAAGACCTTCGTGGCATTGGCAAGTCACTCAGAGATCATCTGCTCCTGCGACATCCAAGCGGCAAAGAAGCCAAGCGGTACAACGTCCTTCAGAAGCTGGCCTACGCCTGTATCTTGTTCGGCATGGCGCCGCTGATTGTGTTGACTGGTCTGGCGATGTCGCCGACGATCGATACTGCCTTCCCCTGGCTCTTGACCATCTTCGGAGGACGCCAAGCCGCAAGGACGATTCACTTTGTTGCCTGTTCTTCCTTCGTCGGATTCATCGTTATTCACGTTCTCCAGGTGATTCTCACCGGGTTCTTCAACAACATCCGCTCGATGGTCACGGGGTGGTTTGTCGTTCAACACAAAGGAGTGCACCATGAAGTCTGAACGTGCAATGGAACGACGCCGATTTCTCAAGGGAACGTTGGGCGCGGCAAGCCTGGTTGCGCTCTCCGGCTGCGACAACCTTACGCAGAGTAGTTGGCTCCCGTCCATTCTCAGTAAGGCAGCGCGATGGACGGAAACTGTGCAACGGGCGGTCACTCCGAAAGACGCATTGGCGAAAGAATACGGTGAGGCAGACATCTCGAAGATCTTTCCGGCGAACGGCAATACTGATCCTGGCACAGAACAATATGCCGGGCATGTCGCGCAGAACTTTTCGGAATGGATGCTGGAAGTGGTTGGCTTGGTCCAGACGCCGAGAAGTTGGTCGCTTGCTGCGCTGAAAGAGCTGCCCTCTCGGACGCAAATCACCCGTCACGATTGTGTGGAGGGGTGGAGCGCGATTGGGAAGTGGACCGGTGTGCCGGTAAGTGACTTGATGCACCACGTCGAGCCGTTGCCGAATGCTCGTTATGCTGTGTTCCACTGTGCCGACGTGGATGACGAGGGGCTCGCGTACTACGAGAGCATAGCCGTGGCTGATTGCTATCACCCCCAGACGATTTTGGCGTACGAGCTCAATAGTTCGCCACTGGATGTTCCACATGGCGCTCCTCTCAGGCTCCGCTTCGAGCGACAGCTCGGATACAAGCAGGCAAAGTATGTCATGAAGATCGAGTTGGTCGAGTCCCTTGCCGGCATCGGAGGTGGCAAGGGTGGTTATTGGGAGGATCAGGGGTATGAATGGTATGCAGGAATTTAGGATGCTGAGACAGACTTGCGTTTCGCTTCGTTGGTTGGGAATTGTGGTTGTCGTTCTATTGGTAGGATGGCTCACTCTTCGTCCGGCCGACGCGATGATTGGCAAACCGGCTCCTGACATCACCAATCCAACCTGGCTGAACAGTGCGCCGCTGCGGATGGCTGATCTCCGCGGTAAGGTGGTGATGGTCGAGTTCTGGACGTTCGGGTGTTACAACTGCCGGAACGTCGAGCCCTATGTGAAGGAGTGGTACCGGCACTATGCGGATCAAGGGCTCGTCGTCATCGGCGTGGATTCGCCAGAGTTTTCACACGAACGTGAGATCGGGAATGTGAAGCAGTATATGGCAGAACACGACATCCGCTTCCCTGTGCCGATCGACAACGACTTCTCGACCTGGAACCGCTACGGGAATCGCTATTGGCCGGCGATGTACCTGATCGATAAGCGCGGCATCATACGCTATGTCAAAATTGGCGAAGGGGGCTACGGCGAGACAGAGCGGCAGATCCAATCCTTGTTGGCTGAAGGGTGACGGTCAGCGCCGTCCGTCGTACCACACCGAGAGGTGTTTCTTATCTTGTAGTGTTTGTTTTCGAAGGAAAAAGATGCGGAAGATCAGCACGGCAATCTCTCGGCTCGAATAGAGCGACACTTTACGCGACGAGGTGTCGAGAGGGTGTCCCGTTAAAATTGTGAACTGAAGGCTGCGCTGCCGTCCCCATTGTTTAAGCTGCTTACTCAGTCTGATTTCGTCCAGTGCGTAAAGCTCCTGGTCGAACCCGCCGACATCCTGAAACGCATCACGCCGACAGACCACGAGCGCCCCGGCAGCCCAATGACAGAGTACCGAGACCGATGTCCAGAACCGTAGGGTCAAGTTCGCCCACCAGGGTAGCCCATCCATGCGCAGTGTGCTGCCACATCCAACGTATTGTCCTGACTCAATCAGCTGCAGAATATCGGCTAGCAGCCCAGGGCTCAGTAGGCTGTCGGCATCCAAGAAAAGCAACCAGTCTCCGGTCGCGTGTGCCGCACCAGCATTGCGCGCCCGGCCGATTTGATTGATCGGTTCGAAGACGACGGTTGCACCGGCTAGTCTGGCAAGCTCGGCTGTATTGTCAGTGGAATTGTTATCCACGACAATGATCTCGGATGTGAAACCGGATTTCTGATTCGCAGCGATCGCGGCAGCGACGGATTGCAGCGAGCCTTCGATCAGACGGGCTTCGTTGAATGCCGGGATGACGATGGAGAGGTACATGAGTCAACTATGATGCCACATTTGCCATGGATTGCGAAATGGGCTGTTAGTTTCGCATGATGTCATAGAGCGAGGACGCGCAGGTGTGCCCTGCGGACATCTTTCATGCGTGATAAAATGCGGCCGATGTTACTCACTCGATTCCATCCGGTCATCTCGGAATGGTTTGCTTCGCAGGTCGGCCAGCCGACCGACGTTCAACTCCGAGCGTGGCCCGCGATTCAATCTGGCACGGATGCGCTGATCGCCGCGCCGACCGGATCCGGCAAGACCCTTGCGGCCTTTCTCTCCTGCATCGATCAGCTCTTCAAGCAGGCCCTGGTCCGTGAACTGGACGACCACACTCATGTGCTCTACGTCTCGCCGCTCAAGGCTTTGAGTAACGACATCCAGAAAAATCTTCAGAAGCCGCTGGCAGAAATCGGTCAGCTTGCCTTGCAGGCTGGGCTGCTGATGCCGGAGCTACGAGTCTTGGTCCGTACCGGCGACACGCCGATGACGGATCGTCAGCAGATGCTGAAGCGGCCGCCCCATATCCTCGTCACGACTCCGGAGTCGCTCTTCATCTTATTGACTGCCGAGAAGAGCCGAAAGCTCTTGCAGACGGTGCGCACGGTGATCGTGGACGAGATTCATGCCCTGGCACCCAACAAGCGCGGGGCTCATCTGGCGCTGTCGTTGGAACGGCTGGAAGCGCTCACCTTCACGAAACCACAGCGAATCGGCCTTTCAGCAACGCAACGGCCAATTGAAACCGTGGCTGAATTTCTTGTCGGCGCTCGCCCGCGTCCGAGGATCATCGACGTCGGTCACCGCCGTGAACTAGACCTCGCTGTGGAGGTGCCGAAGGATGAATTGAGCGCGGTGGCGACTAACGCCATTTGGTCCGAGGTCTATGACCGCGTGGCTGAGTTGGTTCGCCAGCACCGCTCGACCTTGGTCTTTGTGAATACACGCCGGTTGGCGGAGCGCGTCTCTCATTACTTGGAAGAACGTCTCAAGGACTTGGGCCCCGATGTTGTGGCGGCCCATCATGGGAGCCTCTCGCGGCAGCTTCGCCTCTCGGCGGAAGAGCGGTTGAAAACCGGCAAGACTCGCGTCGTGATTGCCACGGCCTCGTTGGAACTGGGCATTGATGTCGGCACCGTCGATCTTGTTTGTCAGATCGGGTCGCCGAGAGCCATCGCCACGGCGCTCCAGCGGATCGGGAGGGCAGGCCATTGGATCCACGCAATTCCGAAAGGTCGCCTGTTCGCGATGACCAGGGATGAATTGCTGGAATGTGCCGCCTTGGTGCGGGCGATCAGGCAGGGGACGCTGGATCAGATCACCGTGCCGCCGGCTCCACTCGATATCCTGGCCCAACAGATCGTGGCTGCTTCAGCCAGCCAGACTTGGACGGAGGAGGACTTGTTCGCACTCTGTTGGCGCGCCTTTCCCTATCGCACTCTGTTACGGGACGACTTCGATGCCGTGGTGCGGATGTTGGCGGATGGCATTGCGACGCAGCGAGGGCGCGGACTGGCCTATCTCTATCACGACCGGATCAATCATCGAATCAAAGGCCGACGCGGGGCGCGGCTAGCAGCCATCACGTCCGGCGGCGCGATTCCCGATACGGCTAACTACGCGGTCGTGGCGGAACCGGACGGCACGGTGGTTGGGTCCGTCGATGAAGACTTCGCGGTGGAGAGTCTGGCGGGCGACATCATGCTGCTCGGCAATACCTCATGGCGCATCAAGGGCGTCGAGGCGGGCAAGGTGCGGGTAGAAGATGCGCAGGGGGCGCCACCCAGCATTCCGTTCTGGCGAGGGGAAGCGCCATCGCGCACAGCGGAACTCTCCGCCGAAGTCGCGTCATTGCGGACTGAGATCGATAGAATCACGAACGAGACCCCCTCACCCGTCAGCCCTTACGCCTCACCGGTCCAGTTGCTTCGCCAAGAATGTGCACTCGATCCACGCGGTGCCCAGCAGGTCATCGAATATGTGTTAGCTGGCAAGGCGGTATTGGGCGTCGCGCCGACGCAGGAGACGATCGTGGCCGAGCGGTTCTTCGATGAAAGCGGGGGGATGCAGCTGGTGATCCATGCGCCGTTTGGTGGACGCATCAACAAAGCCTGGGGGCTCGCGCTGCGTAAACGATTTTGTGTGACGTTTGATTTCGAGCTGCAGGCGGCTGCGACGGATAACGGCCTCGTGATCTCACTGGGCGAGAAGCACAGTTTCCCGCTGGAGTCCGTGTTCGGCTATCTCCATTCCAACACGGTGCGAGAGGTCTTGATTCAAGCGGTCTTGCTGGCCCCGATGTTCACCACCAGGTGGCGTTGGAATGCGTCGCGCGCGCTGGCGTTGCTGCGCTTTTCGAACGGCAAGAAGGTGCCGCCGCAGATTCAGCGAATGAAGGCAGAGGACCTGCTTGCCGCGGTGTTTCCTGATGCGATTGCTTGTCAGGAGAATCTAACAGGGGAGCGGGCTGCTCGTCAGATCCCCGACCATCCGCTGGTGGCGGAGACGATGCGTGATTGTCTAACGGAGGCGATGGATCTTGAGGGCCTGACGGCAGTGTTGCAACGGATCGAGGCCGGCCACATTCGTTGTGTGGCGGTGGAGACGCCGGCACCCTCTGTGTTCTCACACGAAATCCTGAACGCCAATCCCTATGCCTTTCTGGATGATGCACCGTTGGAAGAGCGGCGGGCGCGGGCCGTGGAGATGCGTCGGACGCTGCCGCCGGATCTGCTGGGGCAGGTGGGGGCCTTGGATCCAGCTGCGATTGAAGAAGTTCATCGTGAGTCCTGGCCGGTGGTGCGCGATGCCGACGAATTGCATGACGCACTCTTAACGCTGGTGTGGGTGCCAGCAGCCGCCGCGAGCACGTGGACGCCGTTCTTTCCATCCCTAGTCGAGACTGGTCGTGGGATAGTCCTTGCCGCTCAAGATGTACAGGGATGGGTTGCAACCGAAAATTGTGAGCGAGTCCGACAGCTCTTAACCGGCGGTGAGGACTCGATCTGTGATGCCGTCGTGCTTGGGTGGATGGAAAGCATTGGCCCTACGACGACAGTAGAGCTGGCCGAGCGGCTGCATCTTCCGGTTCCTGTTATCGACGCCGCGATGATTCGTCTCGAATCCCAAGGCCAGGTCCTGCGCGGCCAATTCCGTCCTATCTCAGCACTCAACACTCAGTCCTCAGTCCTATCGAATCCGGGAACGCCGGAGTGGTGTCACCGCCGCTTACTAGCCAGGATCCACCGGTTGACGATCGGGATCTTGCGCAAGGAAGTGGAACCGGTGACAGCGTCGGACTTCATGCGATTCTTGATGCAATGGCAGCATGTTGTGCCAGGGTCGCGTCAGCATGGCGACGCGGGGCTCATGGAGGTCATCAAACAACTCGCCGGGTTCGAGGCCGCGGCCTCTGCGTGGGAACCCCAACTGTTACGTACGAGGATGGCCAAGTATGAGCCGGAACTCTTAGATCGGCTCTGTCTGAGCGGCGCAGTCAGTTGGGGGCGCCTTTCACCCCATCCGAAACTGGCATCGGGTAGTGAGACGGAGGGGCGGTGCATCACCCCGACGAGCATTGCGCCAATCAGTATCTTCCCGCGGGAGGAGTGTGACTGGTTGCTCGCCGCACTCCATCGTGATGTAGCGGCAGTAGGCCCCAATCCGTTCACACTGCTGAGTTTGGTAGCCCAAGATCTCCGTCGTGCGTTGCAGCAACAGGGCGCCAGTTTTTTTACCGACCTGGTGCGGATCACCAACCATCTTCCCTCTGAAGTCGAGCAGGGATTGTGGGAGCTGGTGGCAGTCGGTCTGGTGACGGCTGATGGGTTCGATAACCTCCGTGCCCTCATGGACCCGCATCGGCGTCGCGCCGAGGGACGGGAACGGGCTCGTCGGCCTCGTCATGCAGCCGGACGGTGGTCGCTGTTGCGGTCAGCTGAGAGCGGTCATCTTACGGCTGTTAGCTTATGCGAACGCACCGCCCGTCAACTGCTTCGTCGCTATGGGGTTGTGTTTCGTGATGTGCTGGCACGGGAATCGATGGCTCTATCCTGGCGGGATCTGCTGGTGCAGTATCGGCGGATGGAGATGGCCGGAGAAGTCCGTGGCGGTCGATTCGTGAGTGGATTTACCGGCGAGCAGTTTGCATTGCCGGAGGCGGTGGAAGGGTTGCGACTGATGAGAAAGAAAAGTCTATCTGCAGGAACGGAGCATGAGCTCAAAATCTCAGCCACAGACCCATTGAACCTCGCTGGGCTGATTCTGCCTGGCCCTCGTGTCCCAGCAGTGCCGACCAATTTTCTGGTATTCAAGAAAGGCGCACTCGTTCGCACTGTGATTGGTCGAAAAGGTGACGTGGCGCTTTCCGTTGCCGAGCCGACCGACCCGGCAACAGTCCGACAGTCGGTATAAATTCAACAAGTCAGTAGCCTGCCCCCGGATGAAGGATAGTCTTGGCACAGGAAGCGGCATCTTGAGTCAACAAGCAGGGATCGGCCACTCGGCTGGGGGAAAGGAGATAACTGCATGAACCACAAACAGAGATCGTGCACATTAGATATGACCGTTTATCGCCGTAGCATTCTAGCAACGTTAGGTGTCGCGGCCACCGCCGGCCTGCTCAGGATGGTGCAGGGGGACGGTCTTGCGTACGCGCTGACTCAAGAGGAGCGCGACAAGATTACGCCGGACGAAATTATTTCCCGTGGCAAGAAAGGCAATGAACGGTTCCGATCAGGCAAACGCAAACAGCGGGATTTGCTGCGTGAGCAGAAGAACACAGCCAAGAGCCAGCATCCTGCGGCCATCGTGCTTAGTTGCATCGATTCACGTGCGCCGGTTGAGCTGATCCTTGACCTGGGGATCGGCGACACCTTCAATTCGCGAGTGGCCGGAAACATTGCGAATGAAGACGTTCTCGGCAGCATGGAATATGCCTGCGCGGTGGCCGGCAGCAAACTGGTGCTCGTGATGGGACACACCAACTGCGGGGCCATCAAAGGCGCAATCGACAATGTGCGACTCGGCAATCTGACCGGCCTGCTGGGGAAAATTCGTCCTGCAATTGAACTTACTCAGTACCACGGTGATCGCACCGCGAAAAATTCCCTTTTTGTGAACGCTGTCGCACGCAAGAATGTGGAATTGACAATGGTAGCGATCCACACCGGCAGCTCCGTGCTTAAGGAGCTAGAAGACAAGGGGCACATCAAGATCGCCGGAGCGATGTATTCTGTTGAAACTGGGGCGGTGGAATTTTTCTCCTAAGAGCACGTATCGACGGCATGTGCGAGCAGATGCATCCGTGACCAGCAGCCGGTGAAGACGGGATACAGGAAGGCTTCGCCACGACGTCCTATAGGGACGTTGCTGGGTGATCATCTCATCGAGCCGATCATACGCGTTCTCTGCATCGAATCCGCCAGCAGCGTGGTGCCTCTGCTGGCTGCGGTCGCCGGCCTTTGCGCGGAGATCTCCTCAAATCGAGTTACCGGATGAATGCTCTGGACGTATCCCGAAGCAGAGCAAGCAGTGCCGTGGAATCCCTGCCTATGGTCTCGGCATAGTCTGCCTGGGCAGCCGAGAAAAATGCTAGCTGCCGATTGGCTGGAACACCCAACAGTCGGCTTATCGACGCCAAGTACTCGCCTCGTCCGGCCGCCAGATCTTGCTGAAGATTTGCCTGATTAAAGGTCACAAACGCCGTCGTTTTAAAATCCGGCTTAATTTGGCCATCTTCGCTCCACCAGGCAGCTCCTGATGTGGTGCCGGTGATGTTGGATGTCGTGTCGGTGGTTTGATTAATGGTGGCTTTCAGGGTGCAACCCGTTGTGCCAAGTATCAGGCTTGCACCGATGGCTGCCATATTTCGAAAAGATTTCCGCATGGAGTCCCCCCTCTTCAAGCAGGATCAAGATGTCTGAATGCCCACACTATATCATATGGTCTCTTAAGTTCAGCCGACTAGATGCCGATAGCAGAACGAGGCAAGGCTTTTTCCACATCGATCGAGTACGAGATCTAATATGCCGGTTCAGACCCTGACATCCATCGATCCACATCACATCTTTAATCTGCGTCAGCTATCCGATGCTGGGGGCCATCGACTTGATACAAGGGTGAGCGGCGTGGCGGTGTCCAACGATTTGTCCGGGCGTCTTGCGGTGACGACAGCGGAGGGGGATCGGATTACCCTTACCGCAGATCTTGCAACTGATTTTCTATTCGGGAGCCATA
>JAOUHD010000200.1 GCA_029865345.1 Nitrospira sp. | reverse complement strand
GTGCGTGGGCTACAGGCCGGTGAGCAGGCCCTCCGTACTTGGGCTGAAGCCCGTGGAATTGAGTGGGTCATTTTACGTCCCACGTTGATCTATAAAATTGGGCGAGACAAGAATGTGACGGAGATTCTCTGCTTTGTGCGTCGCTGGGGATTTTTCCCCTTGTTGGGACAGGCTGATGGTTTGCGTCAGCCGGTACATGCGGAGGACGTTGCAATGGCATGTGTGTCGGCCCTCACTGTCCCTACTGCCGGGAATCGGACCTACAATCTCTCAGGGGGGGAAACGCTGTCTTACCGAGAGATGGTGTGCCGCGTCTTTTCCTTAGTCGGCAAAGTGCCACATCTCGTCACGATACCGCGATGGCTGTTCCGGCTGGCAGTGGCAGCATTGCGCCTGGTGCCACGGTATCGACATTGGACAGTGGAGATGGCGGAACGTATGAACCGTGATTTGGTATTTGACCATGCCGATGCCGCGCGAGACCTTGGCTTTACACCACGACCCTTTCGAATTTGTCGAGAGGACTTACCAACATGAATATTCGGGGAGCGGTTGTGCGGGAAGATATTTCAAGAGGTGAGGCGAAAGCCTATGGATAACTCTTCGACAGTTCTTGATCAGTGGGTCATGTTTTTATTTTGCAATGTCCTACCTGTCGGGTATGATGGGTCTTGTCGAAGCTTGTCTAGGTAGGCCTCTTAGTCTTGGCAATTAAAACCACAACACGAAATTCTACAAGCCGGTGGCCGTTCCGCTCGGTACTCAAAGGGATCCGTCTATTTGCCACGGATGTGGACGGAGTGCTTACCGATGCCGGTATGTACTATTCCGAATCGGGCGATGAATGGAAGAAGTTCAATACCCGAGATGGAATGGGGATCAAACTGCTGCAGAGGGCCGGCCTCATTACGGCAATTGTGACGCAAGAACGAACCAGGCTGGTTGCTCGACGGGCGGAAAAACTCGCCATCCCTGAGTTGCATCAAGGAGTCATGGACAAGTTGTCGGTGATTCGTGATATGGCCACGCGACATGGCCTCTCTCTCAGGGAAGTCGCGTATATTGGTGATGATGTCAACGACATTGAGGCATTGCAGGCAGTGGGATTCTCAGCAGCTCCGGCGGATGGGCTTCCACAAGTCTTGAAGGTCGTCGACTACGTATGTCGACAGAAGGGTGGGGAGGGGGCGGTCAGAGAGCTGGCTGAAATGATCCTTCGGTCTCGCATTGAAGCGAAAGCCGTGAAGCAGAAGCGGTAAGGGAGAACAATGGTACGAACAAGCGCACTGTACCCGGTCATTATGGCGGGAGGAAGCGGGACCAGATTTTGGCCGTTGAGCCGCCACTTGTTTCCCAAGCAGCTCTTGCGGATTGGCGGGGAGCACACGTTGATTCAGCAGACAATGCGACGTGTCCTCGGTTGCGCGTCAGCCGCCAACGTGCTTATTTCAACGAATGCGGCGCAAGCTGATCTCATTCGAACGCAACTGATTGACTGGAAAGAGGACCTCACGAACGGATTTCTCCTCGAACCAGAAGGTCGCAACACGGCACCTGCGATCGCGCTTGCCGCTCTTGAAGTGTCGGCACGCGACCCGGATGGTCTCATGCTGGTAGTTCCCGCCGATCATGTGGTGACGGGGCAGCGTGACTTCAAAGCAGCGGTTCAATTGGCCGCACAATTGGCTGCGGAAGGCTACCTGGTGACGTTTGGGATCAAGCCGATTCGACCGGAAACGGGGTATGGCTATATCAAACCGAAAAACAAGGCTCTGTTGGGTGTGCGGGGTAAATTGCGAGGGTATCGCGTCCAAAAGTTTGTGGAGAAGCCCAACGCGACGAAGGCTGCCCAGTACCTGAAGGCGGGTGATTATTATTGGAATAGCGGCATGTTTGTCTGGCGTGCCGCGACGATTGTGGAAGAGATCCGCCGGCATCAGCCGGCCATTGCGACCGCGATGGATCGAATCAGGGAGCTGAAAGTGAGCGGGGCATCTACTCAGGTGATTGATGATGTCTATCGCGCAATCAAGCCGGTTTCAATCGACAACGGTGTCATGGAGCAGTCCTCGAAGGCGGCCGTGGTGCCGGTGATGTTTAAATGGTCAGATGTCGGGAGTTGGGGCAGTCTGGACGAAGTGGCGGAGAAGAATAAGGCCGGCAATGTGGTGATCGGGCGAGTGATCGACATCGAGAGTAAGCGCACGATTGTCTATGCGGACCGACGTGTGGTCGCAACGATCGGGTTACAAGATATGGTGGTAGTAGATACCCCCGATGCGACGTTGGTGTGCCCCAAAGCGCGGGCGCAGGATGTGAAGAAGATCGTCGATATTCTGAAGCAGCAGCAAGCCCCTGAACATTTGGAACACCTGACGGTTCAGCGGCCTTGGGGATCGTACACCGTGTTGGAAGAGGGGCCTGGGTTCAAAGTGAAACGCGTCACGGTAAATCCCGGAGGCCGTCTTTCGCTCCAACTCCATCGCCAACGCAGTGAGCATTGGGTTGTGATAGCTGGTACAGCGCGTGTCACGAGAGGAGAAGAAATCTTTGATTTGCAGGTCGGACAAAGTACGGCGATTCCGATGAAGACACAGCATCGACTAGAAAATCCTGGGAAAGAGATCGTGCATATCATCGAAGTACAGAACGGACCGTATCTCGGTGAGGATGATATTGTGCGGTTTAAGGATGATTACGGACGTGCGAAAAACTGAACGGAAAAAGTCATACAGTCACTCCCACTAGACTTTCAGACTTGAAGACTGTGCAACAAGAGGACTGAACGAGGAACTATGGGTTTGTTTCGCGAATACGATCTGAGAGGAATTGTCGGCAGCGAATTGACCGAGGATCTGGCTGAGCGGGTGGGCCGGGCCTACGCCACGTACGGGGTGAAGCGTGGAGTGAAGACGATCAGCCTGGGGCGTGACGGGCGGCTCAGTTCTCCGTCCTTGCACAAGGCGCTGCTCAAGGGACTGCTCGCGGGCGGACTCGATGTGATCGATATCGGGATTTGTACCTCACCACTCGTGTATTTTTCTTTGTTCACGCTGCCGGTCGGCGGCGGTATCATGATTACCGGAAGCCACAATGCGGCGGAATATAACGGCTTTAAGATCTGTGTCGGTCAGTCAGCTATCTATGGAAATGAAATTCAGGAACTTCGAAGGGTGATGGAAGCAGGGGAATTCGTAGCGGGGAACGGTCGTCTCTCCGAGCATCCAATTATTCCTGACTATCTGGCGTACCTCCAGAAAAGCTTCTCCCATGTCCACGCAAACCGGCTGCATGTCGTGATCGATAGTGGAAACGGCGCAGCGTCTCTGATTGCCAAACAAGCTCTTGAATTGCTGGGTTGTAAAGTGACCGGGTTGTATTGCGATCTTGACGGACGCTTCCCTAACCATCATCCGGATCCTACGGTGCTTGAAAATCTCGCCGACCTCATGCAGGCCGTGAAAAGTCACCGAGCTGACGTAGGGATCGGATATGACGGGGATGCGGACCGAATCGGGGCGATTGATGAGCAGGGGGAGGTGCTGTGGGGTGACCGTTTGTTAGTCATCTATTCGCGGGAGATCCTGGCCGCAAAACCAGGCAGTACGATCATTTCCGAAGTCAAGGCGTCGCAAAGTCTCTATGACGATATTGCCAAGCGAGGCGGACGTGGGATCATGTGGAAGACTGGCCATTCGCTGATCAAGGCAAAGATGAAAGAGGAATCGGCGGTATTGGCCGGTGAAATGTCCGGACACATGTTCTTCGCGGATCGATATTTTGGGTACGACGATGCGGTCTATGCGTCTTGTCGGCTTGTTGAAATCCTGGCGAAGACCCAACATCCGCTTTCCACGTTAGTCGCCGACTTACCCAAAACGGTGGTGACTCCAGAGATACGGGTGGACCTTCCTGATACGGTCAAATTCAACGTCGTGGAGCGGGTTCGCCTGAGATTCTCGGAGTATTTGCAGAGCAAGCAAGGCCTTGGGCCGAGCAAACTGGTGCTGCGAGACCTCATTACGATCGACGGTGTCCGTGGGATATTTGATGATGGATGGGGGCTCATCCGTGCCTCCAACACGCAACCAGCCTTGGTGCTCAGATTTGAGGCGACGTCCTCTGCACAGCTGAACCTCATTCGAGCGATCGTCGAGGAGGAACTCCTGGAGGCGAAACGAGCGGTCGGGTGTTAGTACCTGTCGTATCCTGGCCTGATCGAATTCCCGGTGTCTCCCACATGTGCCGCTCTGCTTCGATTGTAGTTCCCTTGTTGCTCCTGTTCTTACCTGCTGGTTCAGTTGAAGCTCACGCTCAAGGCGAACTCAAGCGTCCTTTTCAGGTCGGTGAACGGCTGACGTATGAGATTTCTTGGCTCAATATGACGGCTGCGATTGCCGTCATGGAAGTGGCTCAGATGGAGGGACCGAACGATCGACTGGTTGCCAAGTTAGTGGGAACAGCGCACTCGACACCGATCATCACGAAGTTCTTTCCGGTGGATAATCGAGTTGAATCGGAGCTGGATCTGGAGTCATTGGCTCCGGATCATATGACCTTTCGTCGGCGCGAAGGGAGAAAGAAAGAAGATATCGAATATGTCTTCCATCAAAAAGAAGGCATGGTCACGGCTGTCAGAGGAGGTGCGACGGAGTCGCTTCCTATCCCAGCCGGGACACAGGACATCATCTCATGCTTGTACTATACGCGGACAGTCTTGCCACCGAATCCGGGGACTTCACTGAAAATGAACGTGTACCACGATAAGAAGAATCGCCCGGTCGAAGTTCTTGTCGAGGCGATCGAGACCATTGAAGGGGCCTGGGGAAAGGCGGAGACGG
>JAOUHD010000054.1 GCA_029865345.1 Nitrospira sp. | reverse complement strand
CGTGCGTTTCTAGACCGGTATCACTATCATCGACCACATCTCGGGTTATCCCCGATGCGGCCACCGTTGTCGCAAAGCGATGGAGAACAGGACGGACTGTCGGATATTTACGGAGAATAGTGCGGGTTTGAGACGAGGGCTCAGTGGAAAGGGGAGAATGCGATTCCGTGGGTTCCGAGCCTCGCCTATCTTGCCTGTCGATCGAGAGCTTGGCTAGAGTTTGACCGTCAGTCTGGTGTACTGCCCATTCGACATGAATAAAACATTATCAGATCACGCGATGCAGGTGTTGGAGTGGGCTCGCGTCCTTGAATTCCTTGCACTGCATGCACAATCGGCGATGGGCGTGGCTCAATGCCGGTCGCTTACCCTATCGAGCGATCTCGTAGATGCCTGCCTGCGCCAACAAGAGACGACCGAGATGGTGAACTTGTTGGAGGGGAATGATCCAGTGCCGGCGCTCACCTTCCCTGATATTCGTGAACAGCTGATCCGATCTGGAAAGGGCGGCACGCTTGAGGCCGGTGAGTTACGAGACTGTGCGGTGGTGCTGGCCTTGATGGCAGAAGTCGAGCGATATGCTGAGTCTCATCAAGGCAAGTTGCAGGCTCTGGCGCAGGTCTTGGAGCCGCTGCATGTCACAAAAACCTTGAAGGGAGTCTTGAAGGCTATTGAGGGGGTGATCCAGTCGGACGGTTCCATGAAAGACACGGCTTCGCCGGAGCTCCGGCGTCTGACTCATCAGGCTCAGGGGTTGAAGCAGGAGATGCGGCAGCAGCTTGAGCAGCTCCTCCACTCCAAGCGCTATGAGGATGTCCTGCAAGAGTCGTATTTTGCCCAGCGAGAGGGGCGTTACGTCGTGCCGGTGAAGGCGGATATGCGGGGGAGAATTCCTGGGATCCTCCACGATGTGTCGTCCAGCGGGGCCACCGTCTTTCTGGAGCCGCGGGAGTTGGTTGAACTGAATAATTCCATCAAAGTGGCGGATTTGGAGATTGAACGGGAGGTCCAGCGTATCTTACGGGAGCTCACGGCGTTGGTAGCTTCAAAAGCGGCCGAGATTGAGCAAGGGATCGAGGTGCTGGCTGACTGTGATGTCATTCGGGCAAAGGCCGAGATGAGTCGTCGGCTAAAGTGTCATCCCGTTGTCTTGAATGAGGATGGTCGCGTGATGCTCACGCAGGCACGGCACCCGCTGTTGCTCATTGCGAAAGATGATGTCGTCGCGAACGACATTCTCATGGACGAGAAGATTCGTGTCCTTGTGATTTCCGGACCGAACACGGGAGGAAAGACCGTCACGCTCAAAATCGTCGGGCTGTTTGCCCTCATGGTGCGGGCCGGACTGCATCTCCCCTGCGCTCCGGAATCGGAGATGGCATTGTTTACCGATCTCTATGCAGATATCGGTGATGCGCAGGATCTGACCCGCGATCTGTCCAGCTATTCCGCCCATATGACAAGCATGATCAGGCTCCTCTCCGAGAGCGCCGCCCAACCGATGTTGAGCGAACGTTCCACGCCGCACTCGCTGGTTCTCCTGGACGAGCCTGTGACCTCCACCGATCCGCAAGAAGGCGCGGCGTTGGCCGAGGCGCTGCTGTGCCGCTTGGCTGAGCTCAATATGAAGGTGGTGGTGACGACGCATTACGGTGCACTCAAAGAGCTGGCGCAGACGACCTCCAGTTTTATGAATGCCAGTGTGGAGTTCGACGTGGAACGATTGGCGCCGACCTATCGATTATTTATCGGGATTCCCGGCGGTTCATCGGCATTGGAGATCGCCGGTCGTCTGGGTATGGATCAAAGCATTCTGAACGATGCGCGGAGGCGGTTACATCATGAGGACCACCGGCTTGACGAGTTAATGGCCGATCTGCAGCGCAAGCAACGCCAATTGGCCGATGATGGTGAGAGGGTCCGGCGAGCTAGGCACGAAGCAGAACAGGCGGCTCGGGAGGCACAGGCGCTTCGAGTGCGACTGGAAGAAGCCGAGCAGGAGGCTCGACTGGGGCTTAAGAAGAAACTGGGCGAACAATTTCAGCGGGCACGGGCAGAGGTCCAGGCCACTGTCGACTCCTTGAAGCGTGAGCAGAAACTTATCAAGGCCAAGGAGACGAAACAGCGGTTGCATGAGTTGGAGACGAAAACCAGGCAGGAGCTTACACCGGCCAGCACGCCGATTCCGCTTGAACAGCTGGATGTCGGGGATAGCGTGGAGATCGCCGGTTTAGGGATGACCGGAAGCCTACTGGAAACGCCACAAGGAAAAAAGCGAGTCCGCGTTAAAGTCGGGGAGGGTGAAATTTTGGCCAGCGTGTCAAACCTTATTGGCATCCCGCGTGAGCCGCATCCTGTGACAGCTCAACCAGTCTCATCGGCTTCAGGTTATCGTCGAGTCTCGACGAGCAATGGACTGGGACTGGATGAACAGACCGTGGTGGATGTGCGGGGCCAAGCTGCGGATGAGGCACTCGATCAGGTTGTAGCAGCTTTGGATCGGGCGACTTTAGACGGGGCGCCGTTCCTCCGTATCATTCACGGCCACGGCACTGGTCGACTCAAGGCTGTCTTGCGGGAATACCTCAAGGGGTCGCCTTATGTGGCCGAGTTTCGCCCAGGTGACAAGGCCGAGGGCGGAGATGGGGTGACGGTGGCAAAATTACGGTGATTGGTTTGCTGTACTATTTTCCGTCACAGAGGGGGCGTTTCCAAAAATAGTCGATGCTCGCCTGTATCGTTTCTGATCCACCCCCGTATCTAACTCGATACCACATCTGATTCAGCCATCCATTCGTTCCGTGCCCTCTCGTGTTCTACCGAGTTCTGTAACTATCTGCTCTTACAATGGTTTTGAAGTATGGCGGCATCAGTAGTTTTGCGTGGCATCCAGTTTGCTTTGTAATTTTCATCAAGAGATATTCTTCAACTATCCATCTATTGTGAGGAGGTTCGTCATGCGTCGGTCAGTATCGAAGGGAAACCAAACCATACATAGGTTCGATGCGAAGCGGCTGAGAAAATTGGAGCAGGAGAATGGCCTGCTCAAGCTCTTGTATACGGATCTGTTGCAGAAGTTCTTGTCGATGAAGGACGACCTTACTAGGAGCGCAAGGGTCTGTTAAGCATAGGTGCTTCACTCACCGGTGGACGTGGCCATTTTGTAGAGCAGACCGAGTCTCACGCCGGTTCGATCAGGCTCTAAAGGCATGAGGTCTTGTGTTTCTGCCTTCTTCGAGCCTCTCACTGGAAGGCTTTTGTCGAGCTGGTTAGCCTGGTAAGGAATTTGCCACAGCCTTGAGGATTCTCTATGGCGATCCGACGTTTGCTTCGTGCTTTATAAGTGATTGATCTAGAGGGCTTGTTCCTTGACAGGGGAAAAGCATTCTTGCTAGCTTGGGACGTTATCTAGCGTCAACATCGAATCGTCTTTCCCGACTAGGCTGTAGGTTCTGTGACGTTTCAAGAACTTATTCTTACCCTCCATCGCTTCTGGGCCGATCACAGTTGTGTGATTCATCAACCCTATGACATGGAAATGGGCGCGGGGACATTTCATCCGGCCACGTTTCTGCGCTCACTCGGACCGGAGCCATGGCGGGCGGCCTATGTGCAGCCATGCCGACGACCGACGGATGGCCGCTATGGGGAAAACCCCAACCGTCTTCAGCATTATTATCAGTACCAAGTCGTGCTGAAGCCTTCACCGGATAATATTCAAGAGCTGTACCTAGAGAGTCTGGCTCGGCTGGGGATCAATCCCAAGGAGCACGACATTCGCTTCATCCAAGACGATTGGGAGTCTCCGACGCTGGGGGCGTGGGGACTTGGATGGGAAGTGAGACTGGATGGGATGGAGATCACCCAGTTTACGTACTTTCAGGAGATCGGCGGGATTGAACTCAGCCCGATCACAGGCGAAATCACCTACGGGACGGAACGCATCGCGATGTATCTGCAGGGAGTAGACAATGTCTTTGATCTTGCTTGGACTGACCAGGTGTCGTATCGGGACATTCATCACGAAACCGAGGTGCAGGGGTCGCGCTACAATTTCGAGGAAGCGGACGTCACGATGCTCATGCAGGGCTTCCAGGCGAACGAAGCGGAATGTAAGCGATTGCTCGCGCAGACCGACAGGCGTTTGACGCTGCCGGCCTATGACTTCTGCATTAAATCATCCCATCTGTTCAACCTCCTCGATGCCCGCGGGGCGATCAGTGTGGCTGAACGAACGGGGTACATCGCGCGGGTGCGGGCACTGGCCAGGCAATGTGCCGAGCGCTATCGCGACGAGCGAGCCGCGATGGGGCATCCACTGATGAAGACGCAGGTCGTACATCGATGAAGCGCCCGCTTGTGAAAAAGAAATCCCGTCAACAAAAACCTCGTCGCTCCAAACTTACTGCCGAGCTGTTATTCGAAATCGGCATGGAAGAGCTGCCGTTTGAATTTGTTGCGTCGGCCCTGACAGCCCTTCGAGAATCAGCTACCCGCCTCTTTCAGGATGCCCGGTTGTCGTGCGGGTCCATCAAGACCTATGGGACGCCTCGGCGGCTTGTCGTGATCGTGGACGAGTTGCTTGCGCACCAAACTGCGGTGGTCAAAGAAACGATGGGACCATCGAAAATGGTGGCATTTGACCAGGCCGGCCAACCCACAAAAGCGGCGATGGGATTCGCCGCCGGACAAGGTGTAACGGTCGAAGGTCTGGAGATACGGAGCACGCCGAAGGGCGAGTATCTGTTCGCGGTCAAGCGCGATGCCGGACGCAAGACCGCAACCCTTCTTCCGGAATTGCTGCCTCACCTTTTCGAAACGCTGTCTTTCCCGAAGGCCATGAAGTGGAACGAAACAGGCGTACGCTTCGCCAGGCCCGTACGATGGATCATGGCACTATTCGGGGGCAAGGTCGTGCCAGTACAGATCGCCGGGATCCATGCCGGGAATTGGACGTCCGGTCATCGAGTGATGGGTAGCAAAAAGCCCATCACCGTGAGGGATTTCAAGAGCTACAGCAAGAGTCTTGAAAAGCTAGGAGTGATGCTTGATCCCGAACGCCGCCGAGCAGCGATTCAGCAACAAATCGATCGGCTCTGTGTTAAGGCGGGTGTTGGACTGAATGCTGATGACTCCCTGCTCGATCAGGCGGTGTATACCACGGAATGGCCTTGTGCCGTTCTTGGCAGCTTCAAGCCGGAGTACTTGGCGGTTCCTTCGGAAATTCTCATCACGTCGATGAAGGAACATCAGGGGTTCTTCTCGGTTAGGGATAAGAAGTCCGGCAAACTGGCGCCGCATTTCATTGCCATCGCCAACAATGAACCCAAAAACATGGCGCTCATTCGGGCGGGGAACGAGCGGGTACTGGCGGCGCGGTTGGCGGATGCGAAGTTCTTTTTCGACGAAGACCGGAAAGTCACACTGGAGGAACGGGGGAAAAAACTTACCGGCGTCACGTTCCATCAAAGACTGGGCACGATGGCCCAGAAGCAGGAGCGAATTAGAAAACTGGCCGCCTTCATCGCCGCTCGACTGGATGGTGGACAAGCTGAGCTACAACAGGTTTGTGACCGGGCGGCGGCTTTATCAAAAGCCGATCTTCTGACCGGGATTGTGGGTGAGTTCCCCGAGCTGCAGGGCATCATGGGTGGCGAGTACGCGCTGCATGACGGAGAATCAACGGTGGTGGCTCAGGCCATTCGAGAGCAGTACCTGCCAAAGGCGATTGAAGGAGAATTGCCCAAGACGTTGGTGGGACAGATTCTTTCCCTGGCAGATCGACTGGATTCTATTGCCTCGTTTTTCCATGTGGGTATCGTGCCGACGGGATCGGAAGATCCGTTTGCCTTGCGCCGTCACGCCACCGCGATCGTGAGGATTGTGCTTGAGGGAAAGTTTCAAATCGATCTCAGACCATGTATTGATCATGCCATGGACATTGTGTCGAATGACGGATTCAAAGGTGTGCAAGATTTGGAACAGCAAGGTCGGCGCCGGATCACGGAGTTTGTCTTTGAACGGGTTCGGCACTACGTCCGAATTGTACAGGGTCTGCGCGACGACGTTATCGATTCGGTGCTGAAGTCAGCCTATGATAAATCGGTGGGTCTCGTCGATCTTGTGCAGAAGATGAAGGCCATTGAAGAAGTGACTAGGAAGCCGGAATTCGATCCATTGATCGTCGGTTTTAAGCGGGCTCACCGCTTGGTAGAAAAAGAGCAGTGGGAACGCCAGCCGGTTGATCCAGCGAAGTTTCAGGATGCGTCAGAATCGATCCTCTACAACGTAATCAAGGTAGAAGGAGAGAAGATAGGGTTTGCCCTGTCGATGGGTGACTATCATGAGGCATTGAATTACTTGGTAGGACTTAGGACGGTCATTGATGCATTTTTCGAAGCTGTGATGGTCAACGCAGAAGATAAGGCGATCCGCAGTAATCGGCTGACGTTGCTCAAAGAGGTCGATGAGTTGTTCATGTCATTCGCTGACTTTTCCCAGGTTGTGGTACAAGGGCGATAGGTCGAATCGAACAACGAATTGCCCCAGCAGGGAAGACGATTTCACAAGCTCCTGTAGGCTGTTCAAAAAGGCCTTCCAGCGAGGCCGTAGCGAGCGAAGAGGCGAAGCGAGGGGTCTTTTTCAACAGCCTGGTAGCGAGGATCAGAAAAAACGGGAGTCGCCATGGATCAGCCGATGACGGACGAGTGCCGTCGGGCGGACAAGATCCGACGATTTTCTCTTGCCGTCTCACTGGTTCTGATGGTGCTCTGCAATGCCATTCTTCTCGGCGGGTTCGCGCTCAGCGGCATCAATCTGGACGATTTGATGAAGACGCCGGATTTCTTCAACGCAAAGCAGGACGTGTGTCTTCGAATCACGTGGCAATCAATGCCTGGAGCGAATGAACCCGTTCGACTCTGTTCAGAATGGCTAAATCTCTCCGACCCGAGTGGAACGACCCATTATCTTCAGCCCGACACGAAGCTCAAAAAGTGGCTTGACGGCCAATACTACGTCGATCAAGGTATTCAAGCTGACTACCGGTTATTGATACTGATGCTGTTTGTCGCCGCTATTATCATCGGTGGCGTATGGGCGAAGTGGTTCTTGGTGAACCGCTATCGGCTCCGTCTGGAATCAACCGACGGTCGTCGTGCGTCGCCTGTTCATTGATACGCACTCTTCCGAGAAGGAGAAGTCACGTGGCAAAAAAATACGTCTACTATTTCGGCGATGGTAAGGCCGAGGGTACGTCGAACATGAAGGAGCTGCTGGGGGGTAAGGGCGCAGGATTAGCTGAGATGACTAATCTGGGGATTTCAGTCCCACCTGGTTTTACGATTTCGACAGAAGCCTGCATCGAATATTACAAAATCGGTAAGAAGTATCCACCCGGCATGTGGGATGCCACATTGCAGGCACTCAAACGTGTCGAACGCTCAATGGGGATGGGGTTTGGGAATCCTGAACGGCCGTTGCTGGTTTCAGTCCGATCCGGGGCTCGTGCCTCAATGCCTGGCATGATGGACACGGTACTGAACGTCGGTCTCACCACGAAGACCGTGGAAGGGTTGGCGGTCAAGACCAGAAATGACCGGTTCGCTCAGGATAGCTATCGACGATTTGTGGCGATGTTCGGCAGTATCGTGATGGGTGTGCCACGCGAACACTTTGAAGCGATTCTGAATCTCAAGAAAGAAGAAATGGGCGTGAAACACGAGACGCAGCTTGATGCGCGCGCCCTGCGCGATCTCGTGGAGCGGTTTAAATCTTTGGTCAAGGAAGAAACGGGCACTACCTTCCCTGATGATCCCAATGCGCAGTTGAAGCTGGCGATCGACGCGGTGTTTTTATCCTGGAATGGTGCGCGTGCGATCACCTACCGCCGGCTGAACGGTATCCCGGATCACTGGGGTACGGCGATCAACGTTGTGGCCATGGTGTTCGGGAACATGGGCGACACCAGTGGTACCGGGGTGGCTTTTACGCGCGACCCCAATACGGGGGAGCGGAAGTTTTTTGGTGAGTGTTTGATGAACGCGCAAGGCGAGGATGTGGTCGCCGGAATTCGGACGCCGCTGCCGGTCACGGAGTTGGGACGAACCGTGCCTCCCGCCTATAAAGAGCTCGAACATACCTACAAGCGATTGGAAAAGCATTACCGCGACATGCTCGACCTGGAATTCACGATCCAGGAAGGCACGCTCTATATGTTGCAGACGCGTGTTGGGAAACGCACCGGTATTTCTGCCGTGCGCATCGCCGTTGAAATGGTCAATGAAGGCTTGATCACCAAGCGCGAGGCGGTGCAGCGGGTCGGTCCGGATCAGCTCGCGCAGTATCTCTATCCGATCTTCGATACCCAATCTGAAGCGGGTTCTACCCCATTGGGCAAGGGATTGCCGGCTGGGCCTGGAGCGGCGGCAGGAAAGATCGCCTTGACACCGGATCGTGCCGTCGAAATGAAGGCGGCTGGGCAGCGGGTCGTGCTGGTTCGTGACGAAACCAGCCCCGATGATATTCATGGCATGAACGCCGCGTCTGGGTTTGTGACGGCGCGAGGCGGCATGACGTCCCATGCGGCGGTGGTGGCGCGACAGATGGGCAAAGTGTGCGTTGCTGGGTGCGAAGCGATCGAAGTCATCGATACCCAATCGGTGCGGATCGGGTCGAAAGTGTTCCGGGAAGGCGACTATCTGTCCGTGAATGGATCGACCGGTAATGTGTACGACGGCGACATTCCCGTCATGGAATCCGAGATTATTCAGGTGGTGCAGGGGAAGCTGGATGCAAAGAAGTCGCAAAAATATCAGCTCTTCTCCACCATCCTCTCATGGGCGGACAGTGTGCGGACGATGAAAGTGCGGGCGAATGCCGATGTGCCGGACCAGGCCAAGATTGCCAGAGGGTTCGGCGCCGAAGGCATTGGGCTCTGCCGCACAGAACATATGTTCTTTGCCGAAGACCGTATTTCGATCATGCAGAAGATGATTCTGGCCAGGACGAAAGAGGATCGGGAACGGTATCTGGAGCAGTTGTTGCCGCTGCAGAAGCAAGACTTCATCGGGCTGTATCGTGAGATGGAGGGGTTTCCGGTCACCATTCGCCTGCTCGATCCTCCGTTGCATGAGTTTTTGCCGAAGCGTGAAGAGCTGATGGTGGAGATCGCCCAGCTTGAGTTGACCGGCGAGGACGGCGCCAAGCTGGAAGAGCAGCGTCGGTTGCTGGCGCGTGTCGAAGAGTTGCATGAATTCAATCCGATGCTGGGGCTGCGCGGGTGCCGGCTGGGTATTACGATGCCTGAGATCACGCGGATGCAGGTGCGCGCCATTATCGAGGCGGCTTGCGAATTGGCGAAGGAAGGCAAGAAGATTGTTCCGGAGATCATGATTCCGCTGGTTGGCATGGTAGCGGAAATGAAGTCGCAGAAGGATCTCATCCGAGAAGTCGCGACAGAGACCATGAAACGTTACAACGTGAAGCTCTCGTATCTTGTCGGGACGATGATCGAATTGCCGCGCGCTGCCGTGACGGCTGAACGGATTGCTGTAGAGGCCGAGTTCTTCTCGTTTGGGACGAATGACCTAACCCAGACGACCTTCGGATTTTCCCGCGATGACGCCGCGAAGTTCATCGACCACTATCGAACGGTGAAGATTATGGATGCGGATCCATTCGCCACGCTCGACCGGGAAGGTGTGGGGTCGTTGATGAAGACGGCCATCGCAGGGGGGAGGACGTCACGGCCGGGGATCAAGCTCGGCATCTGCGGCGAACACGGCGGCGATCCACGGTCCGTCGAGTTTTGCCATGAGCTCGGGTTGGACTATGTGAGTTGTTCGCCCTACCGTGTGGCTATTGCGCGGTTGGCGGCGGCACAGGCGGCGATCGCCGAAGCGGATGCCAAGCCACCAGCAGCACCCAAGAAAGCCGTGACGGCGCGTGTCAAGACGGTGAAATCCGCGAAGGTATCTAAGTCTGTGAAGCGGACCAAGCCGGCGCCCAAGAGGCCTTCAGGCAGCCGCAAGAAACGGTGACGGACCGCACACGAGATCTTCACTATATGACCCTGGCGCTTCGTCTCGCGGCGAAGGGCCAGGGAACGACAAGTCCGAATCCGATGGTTGGAGCCGTCGTGGTTCGTCAAGGCAGAACCATCGGGCAGGGGTTTCACCTCCGACCCGGAACTCCTCACGCAGAAATTCTCGCACTCCGGCAGGCAGGAAAGCAGGCGCGAGGCGGCACGCTCTATGTGACGCTGGAGCCGTGTTGTCATCTCAAGAAGTGGACTCCGCCTTGTGTCCCGGAAATCCTCCGCTCTCGCATCCGCCGTGTGGTGATTGCGATGCAGGATCCGAATCCATTCGTGAAGGGAAAAGGAGCTGCAGCGCTTCGGCGAGCCGGACTCTCGGTCACGGTTGGGGTTGCTCAGCAAGAGGCGGAGAAACTCAACAAAGCCTACTGCCATTGGATGAAAACGGGCCGTCCCTATGTGACACTCAAGGCGGGAATGACGCTTGATGGACAGCTGGCTACAGCTTCTGGTGAGTCTCAATGGATTACCGGAGAGTCGTCCAGGAGAGAAGTCCATCAACTTCGCGGCAGTATGGACGCCGTTCTGGTTGGATTCGGAACAGTTCTGGCTGACGATCCGTCGTTGACCTCGAGAACGGGACCGCGACTCAAAAAACTAGCATTGCAGCAGCCTCTTCGGATTGTGGTCGATAGTCGCTTGCGTATTCCCCTCAAGGCACAGGTTCTGGCACAACAGGACAAGGCCAAGACAATCATTGTCACAACGGCTGCAGCTCCGGCAGCTCGACGATCGGCCCTGCAAAAGAAAGGCATAGAGATTCTCACGTTGCCCGCTCTGCAGGGCCGTGTTTCATTATCCCCTCTGCTCAGGGAGCTCGGTCGGCGCGGTATTATGTCCCTCCTTGTGGAGGGGGGGAGCGAGGTCAATGCGGCAATGCTGAAGGCAAAGCTGGTTGATCACGTTCGCCTCTATATGGCGCCACGACTACTCGGCGGGCAGAAGGCCAAAGGGCTTATTGGGGGAGAGAGCCCAGCACGACTTGTCGGTGCGATAGCATTACGACATGTCGTGACCAGGTCCGTCGGTCATGATGTTGTGGTGGAAGGAGATTTGTGATCCTCTGGTTGTGGAGTATCATCCTGTCGGTGCTCTTGGCAGGCAATGTTGCGCTCGGCTTTGCAGAATCGTCGGTTCAACCGAGCGAGAGTCTCGATTCACTCGTCTATCGATTTCTGGATACGGGTGAGGCGAACGAAGCTGAACGTCTCTTGCAGGCTATTCTGGCTGATGAAAAGGCTTCAGTCGAAGTGGTTTCTCAGATCATAGGGGGGGATGGAGCGTACCAACGTCAACCCGTCGAGATTCTTCCTCGTGAACAGATCATCGTTCGTGGGCGTACCTACCCGTTATCTTTGTCCATCCCCGCGTCGTATCAGACTTCGAAGAGCTATGCCCTCATTGTGTGTCTGCATGGATACGGCTTTACTGGTGCAGAGTATTTGGAGCGGTGGCGAGCGAGATTGGGCGAGGGCTATCTATTGGCCTGCCCGACCTATCCGTCGGGTGCGTGGTTTACCAGGCCTGCCGAGGAGTTGGTATTGGAAACGATCCGGGAAGTCCGACGGCAGTACCATATCGATCCGAATCGGATCTTTCTCACAGGCATGTCGAACGGAGGGATCGGAGCGTGGTTGATCGGGATGCATCATGCGCCGCTGTTTGCCGGCCTTGCACCAATGGCCAGCGGATTGGATGATGTGGTACTTCCGTTTTTGGGGAATCTTCGCAATACGCCTGTGTATATCATCCATGGAGCGAAAGATCAGGTAATGCCTGTGAAGCTGAGTCGGTCGATCGTCCGGGAGTTGGAGACACTCGGCTATCCGCACGTGTACCGCGAACATGAGCGCGAGCATCCCATCGCAGGAGGTCACTATTTCCCGAAAGAAGAGCTGCCCGATCTGATCGTCTGGTTCGATAGCCAGCGCCGCGAGTCGTTACCTGCAAAACTGACCGTCGTGCGCGATGCCAGCCACTTTCAATCGTTCAGCTGGATTCGGATCGACTCAACTGACCCAATCGCAGCGTTCTCTCAGGACTTGGTCGACAAGCGAGATGAACGAATTAAGCGTCGGGAATATGCCAAGGTAGACGCATCGATCGTAGAAACCAATCGGATTGAGATAACTGCTGATCGGGTCCAACGGTATAGCCTGTTCTTGAACGAGCAACTCATCGACTTTTCCAAGCCGCTCACGGTCGTCACCAATGGGCGTCTCTCATTCAGTGGCACTGTGTCGCCGTCGGTTGAAACGTTGTTACGGCAGGCCAGGCTACGGCAGGATCCCCTACAGCTTTTTCCTGTCCATCTCCCCATAGCTGTTGAAAAGCTCACCCCATGAGCTCCGCTTGGCGGGTCACACAACGACACATGGTCGGAATAGTCATCGCTGGACTCGGAGTGGGACTGTGCCTCTCTCCTGAGCAGGGGAGGACCGAATCGTGCTCCTTCTTGCGTGATCATGCTGGGCTGATATTTCCTGTTGAACGAGTGGATCCGGCCTGGACCTGCAGGCTACAACCCATTGTTCAGGGCCATACGACGGAGAGCAAAATAGGACCTATTCGAGCCGCCTTATCTGAATCGATGTATCACCATCTCCTGGATCACCCTCCATTTACCGCTGCGTTGATCCGGCGACTCAATCTCGGGCGGTACCAGTCGGAGTCACGAGGTCCCAGCCGATTCTGGGGCGATGACGGCGATGGGACGAAAGGGATTGTTGAGCTGGTGTACGAAGATCCCGTGTCGCGTATCTACTTTCTTGAGGGAACCCATGAAAGCCGGGTGCTTCCTCATGTGACGGGACAAGCGGTCGTCTTTCTCAGGATCAGTGCGATGCGAGATGTGAGCGGCAATGAAGCGACGGACAGCACCTTGGTTGCCTACACCAAATTGGATAATTGGTTTCTCGCTGGGGTGGTGTCTCTTCTCCATCCACTGGTCGACAAGATTGTCACAAGCAGATTGCAACGGGGAGTAGAGACCGTCAATCGATTGGGTATTGTGATGAGGCAAGACCCTCAGCGGGTGTTATCTGAAGCAACGAAGCCACCGCCGTTACCTGAAGCGCAGGTGGCCTTCCTGAAAAATGCGCTGAGCACTGACCCAGACACTGACAAGGTGCTTCCACACAACAGATCCTTCCCATGACGACATCCCGCAGTTTCGTGCTCATTTGCACGGTCGGCATCTTTTGCTTCATTAGCTACAACATGGTGCGGATGCCCGCACTCTCCTTGTTTGCCGAATCGCTTGGCGCGAGTCCAGAACGGATCGGTCTGATCGTATCCGTGTCAACCTTGACAGGCGTCTTGCTGAAGCTGCCTTCAGGCGCGCTCTCCGATATCTACGGAAGGCGCTTATTGCTCCGGATCGGCGTGGTGGCGTTTGGACTGCCACCGTTTCTCTATACCTTCATTACGGATTTGGATGCGCTGACGGCACTTCGGTTTCTGCATGGGCTGGCGACCGCCATCTTCGCACCAAGCGCCTTGGCTACCGTGGCGGAGCTCTATCGGGAACGGCGTGGCGCGGCGCTCGGGACCTATACAGCCTGCACGCAGTCCGGCTCTCTCTTGGGCCCATTCCTCGGCGGGTACCTCATCCATGCAGCAGGATTCGACACAGCGTTTGTCACGGCTGGCATCTTTGGCTGCATCGGCATGGTGTTGTTCTATAGCCTTCATCTTGACGTCGCAGTACCGCAGAGGAAGGAACAGGGGACGGCGGTGGTGCTGTCCGAAATGTGGAAGGGGTTTGCCGCTGTCGCCAAAAATAACAAAGTCCTGATTACCAGCATGACCGACGCCGCCAAGATGATCGCGAACGGAGCCTTGATGGCATTTTTGCCGCTGTACGGAGTCTCAGCGGGATTGAACCCTGGTGAAGTCGGTCTGTTGTTTTCTGTCCAAGCCGGCACGTCGTTCTTTGCCAAGCCGATTATGGGACGGATTTCAGATCGAGTCGGCCGTCAGCCGCTGATTATCCTTGGCCTACTTATTTGTGCCGGGACCTTTGTCTGTATCCCACACGTGTCGATGTTCCCGTTCTTACTGATGCTATCGGCTGGTTTTGGCTTTGGTGAAGCCGTGGTCTCATCGTCCTCTTCAGCTCTTGTGGCGGACAGTTCCGAGTTTAAGAGGCTGGGGGCTGGTATGGGTATGCAAGGGACAATCATGGATATTGGGCATGCAAGCGGACCGCTGTTGGCTGGGTTGCTGATCGCACGAATGAGTTATGGAGGTGCCTTTATGGTCATTGCCGGTATGCAGCTTGTCGCAGCTGTTGTTTTCTGGTTGGCCATGAGGAAGAATTAGGACGAAGTCGCTATAATGGGATCGCGAAAACTTTTCGGTCGCTGGAGTCATTGACTTACGGGTCATGACCGGCGGCCATCATCTGAGGGCTTTTGTATGTTCTCTGGCATTGTTGAAGAAATGGGTGCCGTGACTGTTCTGAGAAAAACGCTTGCGGGAGCCAGGCTCACGATTCTGGCCTCAACCGTGATGGACGACCTGAAGATCGGTGATAGCGTGAGCGTGAATGGAATCTGTCTTACGGTCGTCTCGAGAAGCGAGCGCGATTTTTCCGTAGAGGTCTCGCCTGAAACACTCTCGGTGTCGACGCTCGGCGGCTTCGCCGTGGGAATGCCGGTCAATCTCGAAAGGGCCATGAAGCTCAATGAACGCATCGGCGGGCATCTGGTGGCCGGCCATGTGGATGGCGTGGGTGTCATTCGCAGCCGGCAGCAGGATAGCAATGCCATCGTGTTCACCATCGGAGCGCCTCCGGAGATCCTGCGTTATTGTGTCGCAAAGGGCTCCATTACCGTCGATGGCATCAGTCTCACGATCAATGCGGTGACGGAGCACGGGTTCAGCGTCGCCATCATTCCGCACACGGCGAAGGTGACGATACTTGGGCTCAAACAGGTGAATGATCCCGTCAATCTTGAGTCTGATCTCATCGGCAAGTACGTCGAGCGTTTGCTCCAAGAGCGTGGCCAACTGCCGAAACCCACCATCAGCATCGATACAGACTACCTGCAGAAGCGCGGACTGATCTGAGCCAATATCAGCACTCCTCACGGTATTCTACTTCCGTGCTGACTGGGGAATAGCAGAGGTGCCGGGAGTCCTGTCTAGAACACGCCCAAAAATGTTACGACTCCCGCTGTTGTATTTGCATGTTACGCTGTACTGAGATATCCTATGCGCATATCACAATAAGATATGCAGAGAGGGCACAATGGGAGCTATCTCGCTGAAACTACCAGAAGACGTTTTGGAAGCCAGCCGCCGTTGCGCGGATACCCTCCATCTATCCAGAGCCGCCTATATCCGCCGAGCGATCGAGCGCATGAATCGACAGACGCAAGCAATACTCCGGGCGCGTCGTTTAGCCGAAGCCTCGAAGAAAGTTCGAAAGGAAAGCCTGCGCGTCAATCGTGAGTTTGCCGCAGTCGAACAGACTCCCGATGCTTAATCGAGGAGAAGTATGGCTGGCTGATCTCAATCCCAAACGGGGGACCGAGCCGGGCAAAACACGACCGGTTCTGATCGTTCAGGCCCAAGCCTTGCTTGACGCGCAACACCCTTCCACGCTCATTGTGCCGTTGACGACTGTGCTGGTTGAGGGTGCTGAGCCTTTGCGCATTCGTGTCCCTGCAGCCGGCCGTCTTCGCCGCACCTCCGATCTACTGATCGATCAACTACGCGCGATCGACAATCGCCGTTTAGTCGAAGGCCCCTTGACCAAACTCTCGGCCACACTCATGAAGCGGATTCACGAGGCTGTTGTCGAAGTCCTCGACCTCGACCAGGATCGCAACTGAATTGAGATGGGGGAGCGGGAGTCAAAAGCCCAATGAGAGCAATGTTGAGATATCTGGCGATAGGAGTGGAAGGTCTTATCTAGTGGGCGAGCTCAAGTTGTGCTCCGATCGTTCGGCTCTTTGAATCTGACCTTCTCGGCAAGTACGTCGAATGGCTGCTCCAAGAGCGTGGCCAGCTTCCTAAACCCACCATCAGCATCGATACAGATTACCTGCAGAAGCGCGGGTTGATTTAAAGAAGTATCGGGGAAGAAGGGGGGCGCAGGCTTCAGATTGCGGCCTTGATCTTTGCGGTTTCCCAGGCTACCCTTCATTCTATGGATTGGAAGAACCGCATAACCATCGATCCTGAGAAGCGTGGCAGTAAACCCTACATCCGGGGCCCCCGCATGACCGTGTACGATGTGCTGGAGTTTCTCGCCTCCGGAATGAGCGAAGAAGACATTCTCAAAGACTTTCCGGACCTCACACGTGAAGACATCCTCGCCTGCCTTGCGTTTGCGGCTGACCAGGAGCAGAAACTTGTGTCGATTCCTCCGTCGTGAAGCTTCTGTTCGATCAGAATCTCTCCCATCGTCTCGTTCAATCCCTGCAGAAGGAGTATCCCTAACTCCCAACACGTTCGTGAAGTTTGGTTAAGGAGCGGCTGATGCAGTTGGCTGGCTATATGCCGCACCGCAAGGCTTTGCTATCAAAACGAAGGACACTAATGTGACCGGTGTCCAGTTTAGCTTCAGAGAAGAGTCAACCAAGCCTCTCGTTCTATCCTATTCATTCGAGCAGGATGAGCCTGCTTCGAAATATTTTTAGATACTACCTGAATCTGTTTCGATACACCTATGGATCTATTTCGATACACTCATGATCTGACTGGGAGTGGTTCGTATATGTAGTCACCACTCAAATGGTTTGGCGGTATACGTAATTACATAGCGATTTAAAAATCGCCCATGGAGGCGGAATGCTGTTCCGATCACGGCACACGATTTGCTCCCATTCGACACAGATTTACCTGGATAGTCTATTGACGGATCTATGTGTCAAGTCGAGGATGATCGTCACCTAGGTTTTTTTATCGAAGCCCAGCAGGTGTTTATAGTCTGTTAGACAGCATATGACTCCATTCATGGACGAGTGTTGTGCCGATCAGCATAGGAGCCCGTGAAGAGTAGTTATGCGATTGCAACTTGAGGAAGCGAGGCACTTGGGAAGTTAGTCGTCGGAAGTTGGTCAGTCATACAATTTAGGAGGAAATCATGGCTGTGTTTGTAGTCGATCAGAAGCGGTTTCAGGCAGCAGGCAACGCACAGGAGAACGCTGAGAAGCATAGGCGCTCAGTGTCAAACCAAGTGGTGGCGAATGTCAGGCCACCGCAACCCGACAATGGGGATTTCGCACAAGCCGACAAACGCGGTAGCTTTAGTAAGGGCTTGAAGCACGATCCAATTACTGGGCTAGTCGATCCGGCGGCGTTCACCACGTTCGCGAACGCTTTATCCAGCGATCGTTTGGCGGTGTTTGCCGCCATCGAGGCCATCAGTGATGCGCACCGAGGCTTTGGTGTTAACACTCGCAAGTGGGTCAATCCGGTCGCGGGGCGGGCTTTCGCCGTGGTCGGTGGTGATCCGCAGCAGTTCGACATGCCGGCTGCCCCAGCGTTCGGTAGTGACGAACTGACATTCGAGATTGCCGAGAACTACTGGATGGCCGCACTGCGCGACGTACCTTTCTGCGATTACGACAGCAGTCCTCTGGCACAGGTTGCCGCACTTGAACTGACCGGTCTGCGGAACGCGGCCGTGGTCGAACGAGCTGCGGCTGGCAAGCCAGCTGAGGAGTTGGCGCCAATCGCTGCCGGTGCCATTACGCCCCAGTTACTATTCCGAGGTCTGACGCCGGGCGATCGCGTTGGACCCTACCTGTCTCAGTTCCTGATCCATCCCGTTCCCTTCGGTGTCCAAGGGTTCCATCAGCGCAATAAAACTCTTCGAGCCGGTCAGGACTTCATGACTGCCTGGAATGAGTGGCTTGCGGTTCAGAACGGTGCAAAACGCGATTTCGTACCGAGCCACTTTGACGACGAATTGCACTATGTGCGTAACGGTCGCGACTTGTCACAATGGGTGCACATAGATGTGCTGTTCCAAGGCTATTTCAATGCGTGCCTTATGCTTTTGCACGGCTCAGGGGCTGCATCGTCCATAGGCGGTGGCATCGGCGCCAATGCGTCACAGGTAAACCCTTACGCTTTGGCAGGGTTGAAACAGGAGGGCTTTGGTACCTTCGGCGGGCCGGGCCATATTGGCATGATGTGCGAAGTAGCAGCGCTGGCGCTCAAGGCCGTCTGGTTCCAGAAGTGGTATGTGCATTTGCGCCTGCGGCCTGAGGTATATGCGGGTCGCATCGACCTGGAACGGCGCGTGCCCGGCACCTTCAACCTGCCGGCCAACCTGATGAATTCAACGGCTGTACAAGGCAACCTATTACGATACGGTTCGGCTCTGCTGCCTATGGCATTTCCTGAAGGCTCGCCGATGCACCCGGCCTACGGTGCCGGCCATGCCACGGTAGCCGGTGCATGCGTGACTATCCTGAAGGCGTTATTCGATGTGAGTGGGCAGTTTCCAAATCCGATAGACATGAGCGTTGACCAGACTGGTCGGGAAACGCTCATGGCCTACACCTGTGGGCCACTGACGATCGAAGGTGAGCTCAACAAGTTGGCTTCCAATATTGCATTAGGGCGCAACATAGCTGGTGTTCACTGGCGTTCAGACGGAACCTATTCGCTGCAGCTCGGCGAACAGGTAGCAATTAAGCTTCTCGAGGCCTATGCGCGTAGCTATGCCGAACTGGCCCCCGGCACACTAGTATTCCGATTTAACAAGTTTGATGGCGGTCAACAGGACATTGTTGCGTAACATCAAACGTTGATGGTGAACAAGGACATGCAGTCGACGCCGCGAAGCGGTGTGGCTGCATGCCCGGCGTTGGGTCCCCTGCCTGAAAATGGGATCCGTATAGGAGAAAATGGGGCTCCGTGCTCGACTTTGCACCGTGTGATGGCTGTTTGTTGAATCGATATGGTATTGTGCCTATAGGGATGGGGTCGGATCTTGAATCCTGCAGATTGTAGAAGAACTCTGCAGTGGGAGGTCCTGACTTGCTACATTGTGAACAGCCATGATGAGTTATGAATACCGTTCAATATCCTAAGTCTCTTACGAAACGTTAGTCATCGGTCTGGCTAGAAGCTGTTACGGTTGGTTCTTGGCAGACGAACGGTAGGCAAGGTGCAGGGCAATGCCTAGAATGATAGAGAGAAACAACCCGACGCCAAGCTGAAAGTCGAAGCTCAGTGGTCCAACATAAATTTTATATAGCTGCAAAATGACCAGGGGAACGATCACTGCCAGAATGAGTGCGATCATGTGCCGTCGCAAATAGATCGGCTCGCCTGGTTTGCGTCCACCTCTTCCCACTCCGGTCACTCCTCGATGGTCGAAATATCTCCAGGGTCTTGTCCGAGCTCTTTTGCTTTCAAGACGCGGCGCATGATCTTGCCGGACCGGGTCTTGGTACAAGGTAAGGGGTCGGATACCTTTATGGCACGTTTAGGAGACGTGGATGAACAGTTCTTCTATCGAGCCTTGTGTCTTAACCGCTTGAGGGCTTCCTGATAGACCGCGAGATCTTCTCGCCTCCCAATGGCGACGACTTCCACCACGATTTCTTGGTCAATGA
>JAOUHD010000199.1 GCA_029865345.1 Nitrospira sp. | reverse complement strand
TGCGCTTGAAGCTCCACAGCAGAAAGCCTGCGTCCGTCTTTGAGACGAACCACTGCTTTCAGGTCCGGATCGCGCGACAACTGTTTCACGGCAGCCACCGGCTGATCCAGCTCGATGTGAGGCATAGCCCCTCGCTCGATGAGATCGAGCACAAGCCTGGTCGTCCCGACCTTGAGCGCCGTTGCATACTCGCACATGTTGGCATCGCCGATGATGAGATGGAGCCTCCGATATTTCCTCCGATCCGCATGAGGCTCATCTCTGGTATTGAGAATCGGTCGGTTGTGCATCGTATCGACGCCCAACTCAGCCTCCATAAAGTCGGCGCGTTGAGAGAGCTGATACCACCCTGGGACATGTCCGGACTCCTGGGCTTCAGTCCCGACCTTTCCTGCGCCGGCGATGACTTGTCGGCTCACCAAGAACGGCATCAAGCCGGCAACGAGATCCGGAAAGGGAACGGCCCGCGAGACGAGATAGTTGTCGTGACAGCCATAGCTGTGGCCATGGAAATCTGTGTTGTTTTTGTACAGCCGGAGATGCGGGCCGCCGAGCGCCCGATTGCGTCGCTCGGCGGCGCGTAGGACGATACGTTCCCCCGCGCGATCCTGAGCCAGCAGGTCTCGAAGTGTTCGGCACTCAGGCGTCGAATATTCCGGATGTGTGTGATCGTTGTAGAAGCGCGCGCCGTTGGGCAACACCAGATCGCTCTTCATGTCATGGAACGAAAAGGGGCGATGGGCATCGCGTTGTGCGAACTCATCTTCCTCTCGATCCTGCTGCAAGCCCGAGGCACGAAAGCCGCGAGCGTCCTCGTGGGGATCCTCACCCGCATAGTCCCAACGCCGCTCAAAGGAAGCATCCAGATGGGCCCGCACCAATTCCATCGACTCGACGACCGGATCCACCTCCGGCACGTCATCGCGCGTGATCCCGTATTCGGTTTCAATGCCAAAAAGACGCATAATCGTCAGCTGCCATCCTTACAAGCAACAGCTGACAGGCTTAAATCGCCTGCATCTTGTCAGCTTGTTACCTGTCAGCCTCTCCTCAAATGATCTGATTCACGAGGCGTTCTTCGGCCTGACGCCCCCGCCGGAACGACGAGACCCCAACAACCTGTTCCGGGTGATGATCCAGCAGCTTCAGCCACTCCTCCGCCGCATCGTCCGGCGGCAACATGTCACCCTCTCGAAATTCCGCTGAGACGGAATCCAAGAAGTCTTTGGGTTGCAAGCCAGACGGCTGCCCCGACTGAACCGTACGGTCGATTGCCTTTTCCTTCGCACGCTGAACGATCGAGGCCAAGATGGCTCCGCTCACCAGATCCCCGCGGTACAACACCTTGTTCTGCCCGTTCCTGAGCCTGATCGACAAAAGCCGATTCTCCTCCGTTCGACGGAAGATGGACTCGATGATGTCTTCTACGAGCGAGGCCACCGCTCGCACGTGCTCACCGCCTCCTTCCTGGACCAATGCAGGATCCAGCGGCAGATCAGATGTTAAATAGACCCTCATAATCTCAGCCGCGGCATCCCTGTTCGGCCGGCTGACTTTGATTTTCCGATCAATGCGGCCAGGGCGCAGCACCGCCGGATCAATCAAGTCGGGGCGGTTAGAAGCCAGGATGATGACAACGTCGTGCAGCGACTCGATCCCGTCCATTTCGCTGCAGAACATTGGCACGAGCGTGTTCGAGATATTGAAGGAACGCATGGCGCGTCGCGTTCCCAAAATCGACTCCGCTTCGTCGATGAAGATAAACGGCAAAGCGCCGTCCCGGCGTCTCGCCCTTGCTTGCTCGAAGAGGTCACGAACCATCCGTTCCGATTCCCCCAGCCACATGTTGAGGATTTCAGGCCCTTTCACATGCAGGAATGCTCCACCTGTCACCGGCGGACGCTTGTCCCCATCGGGCTGGTGCTTTGGCTTGGATTCGCTGACCAGCTTGGCTAAGCTACCGGCGGCCGCTTGCCCGATAAGGGTCTTCCCGCATCCGGGCGGCCCGTAGAGAAGAAAACCCTTGGGTTGCGAAAACTTGAACTGTTCAAAGGTCTCGGCATGAAGTAGGGGATATTCAATCGCCTTCCGAATAGCAGCGATCGCCTCGTTCTGTCCGCCAATCTGCTCCCAAGTAATTTTCGGGGTTTCGTCAAGGACATGTCGGCTTGCTTTGCGATCGCCCAGCTTCTCGATCGCCACACGGTGGCTAGGATCGATGCGGATCTCATCACCTGCCTTGAGCTCCACGCCAACGAGATCGGTGGACCGCTGTAGAATCAATGATTGCCGGCCCATCTCCTGTTCAAACCGCAACCGTCCGTCAGGCATGGCCTCGGCCAGTTTCAAGATCGGCCCATTCTGATCGTACCCAAGCGTCTTGATCACTGCGTAGGCTTCGTTCACCAGAATCTGAGTTCCGATCTTCAGATCTGTATCGGAAACGCGGGGGTCCACGTTGGCATAGTACTCAGCCCCACCGACGACGATGCGGGCGAGTCCCGTACCTGGAATATCCAGTAAGATGCCGATTCGATTGGCTGGTGCCGTCAGTTTGGCAACGACCTCGCCGACTTTCTTGAATTCCAGTTCACGTTGCTGATGGGCGGCTTGAGACAGCGTCACCGCATGGCGGAGCTTATATAGCAGCTTCTGTCGAGCATCCCCCTCAGGAAATGAGGCCAGACATTGCTCAATCAACTCAAGCGGATCGGTTTCTGTCTTCGGTGCCGGCTCGTCGCTCCGATTGTTGGATTTATCCTGTTCAGAAGCTCTGCGATCACCCATGGAAGATCCTCCATAAAGAAGGCACAGATGATCCTAGCATACGCATGCCTTGAATTACCGTTGCACTAATTGACAGCCTGGAGGACCACCGAAACCTTTTCACGCCGATTTCCTCGCAGAATCTCCACACTCACCTGCTCACCAACTTTGTGCGCTTCCATCACATCCATCAGGTCATCAATGGTGGCCACCGGCTTTCCGGCGGCTGAGACAATGATGTCGCCGAGCTGGACCTGCCCCATCATGGTTTCACGCGCCCCCTTGAGCCCTGCACGATCGGCGGCACCGCCGCGCGTCACCTTGCCGATGATGACCCCCTTAATCCCCCATCGCTTCGCCATCGTGTCCGGCACGAGCGATACGCCCAACCCTGGACGGATGAGCTTGCCGTGCTTGATGAGCTCCGGAACGATGCGGTTCACCGTATCCACGGGAACGGCGAAACCAATCCCCGCGTAGGCCCCGCTTGGACTCACGATTTGCGTATTCACGCCGATCAATCGACCAGCTCCATCCAGAAGCGGGCCGCCTGAATTGCCGGGATTGATCGCCGCATCAGTCTGGATCACACCTTCAATCGTCCGATTCGACATGGATTTGATGGTCCGTCCCAATGCACTCACGACTCCGGTCGTCAAGGTATGATCGAGCCCGAACGGATTCCCGATGGCCAGTACTTTTTGCCCCACGCGCAGGTCATTGGAAGCCCCAACGGCTAACGGCTCCACCTGACCGTCAGGCACCTGAATTTGCAACACGGCCAGATCGTGATCAGGATCGGCGCCGACCAATCTCGCCTCGTATTCACTCCGATCGGCCAATGTGACCTTGATCGAGCTGGCCCCATAGATCACATGAAAATTGGTGACGATATGGCCCTGTTTACTCCATATAAAACCAGACCCCGACCCCTGCGGAACCTCCATGACATCCAGAGACCAGATGTCTTGCTGTATCGCCTTGTTGGCAATAAACACAACGGACTTGGTCGCCCGTTCAAACACCGCGATCGTCGATCGTTCATCGGCACTCAGCTCCAGTGGCAAGGGCGTCACTGGACGTGGCTTCCCTTCAGGACCGTCATAGACAGCACCTAGCGGTTTGCCCCACTCGGCAGCATGGGTCGACGAGCACAGCGTTGCCGTAACCAGGAGAAGCGTCAGAGTTCTGACCAGGCTATTCACCCAGGACCTGCACAACGAGTTCACGCATTCTGGCACGGGTATCGAAATCCACCAACACGATTTGTTGCCAGGTGCCGAGCAGAAGCGCACCGGCCGCAAACGGAATGGTGACGGAGGGCCCTTGGAGTTGCCCTCGAAGATGGCTGTGGCCGTTGTCTTCTCCTGGATTGACCCTGTTGTGCTGCCACCGAGAGTCAGGAGGAACGAGACGATCCCAAAACGTTTTCGTGTCTGCACGAATTCCCGGTTCGTCCTCAATAATCATGACGGAGGCGGTGGTATGTTTGACGAATACCGTCACAATTCCAACGGTGAGGTTAGAACCGGCCAAGGCATCGGCCACGGATTTCGTGATGTTGTCGACCTGCGTGCCGCCTTCCATACGGATCGTCAGCGAAACGGTGTAGACACTCATCCTTTTCTCCAACCCGTGAGGCTACGGAGGTAGCGGCGGTCGCTCCGAGTCAGCGGCTCGCCTCGTGCTTCTTCCAAGATTGGATCGAACACCCCTTCTGCTGTCAACGCCCGCACGGCGCTCAAGACTTGATCGCTCAGGATGCCTTCTTGCCCTAGCTTATCGAGATAAGCGAAGGCGTCCGACAAGCTTTCTCTTTTCCGAGCATAATAATCACGTCCCCGGCGCTGATTGCTGTAGGCCTCAAACTGTTCGCAGGCGACAAGAATCTCCGCTAATTGCCGCACCCATGCCTTCGCCTTCGCCAGCCGTTCCGGATAGTAGTAATACAGCATCACCTGTTGCATCCAAGGTGTCCACTCGACGCCCAGTGTCTTCAAGGTCGGCTTGACCACACGCAATCGCCTGGCCAGACGCCGCGCATAGCCCAACCGCATTTCGATCTGCTCGACAGCCCATGAGTCCATCGCCACGCCGGAGGTGATCAGATCCTGGCGATACAACGACACGAAAGCTTCTGTCTCCC
>JAOUHD010000198.1 GCA_029865345.1 Nitrospira sp. | reverse complement strand
ATGACATCTTCCAACAGTTTGAGGCTCGAGATTCCTTTGTACTTGGGATCCGAACTGGGGTAGTGCCGTCCCAAATCTCCCTCTCCCATTGCACCCAACAAGGCATCGCAAACGGCATGAACCAGCACATCGGAGTCAGAATGACCAACCAACCCTTTGCTATGGGGAATTTCGACCCCGCCAAGAATCAGCCTACGCCCTGGTCCCAATGGATGGACGTCATAGCCATACCCAATACGAAATCCCTTGCTCATGTTGTCCCTTTCATGCGTCCAGACTGACGGGAGGCCAAGATGGCCTCACCGATCACCATATCTTCAGGCCTTGTGACCTTGATATTCTCTCCGCTCCCTTCCACCACCACGACTGGGTGACCTGCCCATTCGAACAAGAACGCATCATCGGTGGCGCGCACACCGTCCGCATGAGCTTTCCAGTGGGCGTCCAGCAATCGATCACGTCGGAACGCCTGCGGCGTCTGTGCCAACCAGAGCGGCCCGCGATCGACCGTTCGTTCGATATGATGATTGTTTCCAACCTGTTTGACCGTATCACGCATCGGCAAGGCCACGATGGCTCCGCCCACGCGGCGAGCCGCCTCGACCACATGAGCCACCATATCCAGAGTCAGAAACGGTCGTACCGCATCATGAACGACCACGATGTCCGTCTCGACAGGCACGTGCTCGAGGGCATGCCGGACCGAATCCTGGCGCTCTTTTCCACCCGCGACCACCCTCGTGATTTTTGAGAATCCATATCGAACGGCAAGGTCGTTGAGGCAATAGTCGAGGTCGGCCTCTGGCACAGCCAGTATAATCTCGTGGATGACGGGAGAGTTCTGAAGCACACGAAGCGAATGGACCACCAGCGGTTCACCGCCTAAGGCCAGAAATTGTTTGGGAATAGTGCCGCCCATGCGTAGACCTCGTCCAGCGGCAGGGACGAGAGCCACGGTGTGGTTACTCACGTGAAGAGTCTAGGATTTCTGCAGTCACTGTATGACGGCCTGCCCACCGACTGGCTCATGGGCGAAGCGTGAGATAGATCGTCCGCCCCTGGCGTTTCAACAACAGCAAGACGGCTTGATCTTTCGGTAATTTGCCAGCGATTCGCTCAAAGTTTTTCACGGACGTGACGGCTTGGCGATTCACCTCGAGCACGATATCCCCCTCACGAACTCCCAGTTCTTCCGCCGTGCTCCCGGGCTTGACCCGAACAATCACCACGCCCCGTTCACTGGATTTGAGCCCATATCGGCCAGCTAATTCTTCCGTGAGATCTCGCACATCAAGACTGGAGAGTATTCCCGTCGGCGTGGCTGAATCCCCTCCGTCTTCATCGCCGCTTTGTGACATCGACTTGGGCTGCTCGACGATGGTGAGATCAATGGTTTTGGGTTTCTTGTCCCGAATAAGCTTAACCACAACTTTCTTTCCAACCGCAGTCTGGGCCACAGCATTGCGCAGGTGGGTTGGTGAATCCATCGACTTGCCATCATACTCGATGATGACGTCGGCTCGTTCGAATCCGGCCTTTTTCGCCGGGCTGTCGTCCATGACATCACTGACGAGCACACCCTTTGTCTCCGTGATGCCAAACTGAGAGGCCAATTCCGGCGTCAACTCCTGAATAGAGACCCCAAGCCACCCACGGACGACTTTTCCGGTTTGCACGAGTTGGCCCATAATGGACTGCGCCATATTGCTCGGCACGGCAAAACCGATCCCCATGTTCCCGCCACTCTGACTGAAAATGGCTGTATTGATCCCTACCAACTCGGCCCGCACATTGACCAAGGCTCCACCGGAGTTGCCAGGGTTGATGGCCGCATCCGTTTGGATGAAATCTTCGTACTCCGCAATACCAGCGGCCCGTCCAAGGGCACTGACAATCCCCAAGGTCACGGTCTGTGTCAGTCCGAACGGATTCCCGACGGCCAGGACAAACTCCCCGACTTCCAGTTTGTCTGAATCGGCCCAGGCGACGGTCGGAAGCCCCGTCGCGTCGATCTTCACGACGGCCACATCGGTCTTCGGATCGGTCCCGATCAGCTTCGCCTTAAATTCGCGCTTATCCGACAGGGTGACGCGGATTTCATCCGCCTTGCCGACCACATGATTGTTGGTGATGATGAGTCCGTTTGATTCGACGATCACGCCGGACCCAAGCCCCCGCTCTTTTCGTTCTTTCGGGTGTTCAAACTTTTTAAAAAACTCGTCGCCGAAAAACTTTCTAAACAATGGGTCATCGAACGGCGCCGTGCCGGAACCTTCAGAACGTCCGCTCTTAGTCGCGTAGATATTCACCACTGCCGGTTTCACCGACTTGGCAATATCCACGAATGTTTGATTGCTCCCACTCAGCACAGGCTGGGGGGCGGTCGAGACAGGTCTGGCGACGGGGAGCGTCGGGGCAATGGAAGATGCATCGGGAACCGCATGTCCCGCAGGCAACCAGCCGAGGTCCGAAGCAACCACAAAGCCTATGACGATCCCAACCGTTAACAAGGTTGCGGCAACCATCCACCTTTTAATTCCGCGAGGCGGTTTGTGTTCAAAATCCACTTGATTCATGGTGTCATTTCGCTCGTATCAATACTGCATGGGAGATCACTGAATCTCGCCGCTGTAAATCCCCATGATAGTGTGCAGAAACTTGGTCGCCTCCGCCTTTGGACGCTGGAATGAATTCCTCCCGATGATCGAGCCAAAGCCTCCACCATCCCGAATGGCTCGAGCTTCTTCGAATACGTTCTTATCCTCGCTCTTGGCCCCGCCCGAAAAGATGACGATCCGGCGACCATCGAACGAACTCTGGACGACATGCTTCACTCGCTCCGCCAGAGTCTTGATCGGAATTTGCGTCGATTCGTACACCTTCTTGGCCGCAGCTTGTTCCAAATGCGCAGTCGGCAATTTCACCTTGATAATGTGGGCGCCCAATTGAGCCGCAATCTGCGCCGCATACGCGACTACATCCATGGCCGTCTCACCTTCTTTACTCAACACCGACCCTCGCGGATAGGACCACACGACCACAGCAAGGCCACTGTCTTTCGCTTCCTCAGCAATTGCTTGCAATTGCTCATACATGGCGTTGCAATGGGAAGAACCGGGATAGATCGTGAACCCGACGGCCGAACAACCCAACCGAAGAGCATCCCTCACACTGCCGGTTACTGAGGGCAACGGATCCTTCTCATCATGCAACACATCGTGATTATTGAGTTTGAGAATGAGGGGAATCTGGCCCGCAAACTCATTTACCCCGGCTTCCAGAAAACCCAGTGGGGCGGCATAGGCATTACATCCGGCATCAATCGCAAGTTGAAAGTGATAGTGCGGATTGTACCCGGGTGGATTCGGCGCAAAACTCCTCGCCGGCCCATGTTCGAATCCCTGATCCACGGGTAAGATGACCAACTTGCCAGTCCCCGCTAGTTTGCCGGAACGTAGCAAGCGAGCGATGTTGGTCTTCGTACCGACATTGTCGCTGCCATACCAACTCAAAATCTCTTGTACCCTGTCTCTCATAATTCCCTCCCAGACAACATACCATAGACAGACGCGCCTATGCCTTGCCTTGAATAAACGCTTCCGCCTGCTCGACATCGAGGCGGCTTCCAATGATCAACGGCACGCGCTGATGCAATTTCTTGGGCTCCACTTCCAAAATTCTCGATGTCCCCGTCGAGGCTTTTCCGCCAGCCTGCTCGACGACAAATGCCAGCGGATTCGCCTCGTAGAGCAGTCGCAGTTTCCCCTCCGGTTTATCGACTTCCCCCGGATACAGATAGATGCCGCCCCCGAGCAGCAGGCGATGCACATCGGCCACCAAACAGCCCGAATACCGAGCGCTGTACGGACGACCGGTTGCCTTGTCGCTCACCTTGAGCGAATCCACATACTTCCTCGTTCCCTCCGACCACTTGTTATAGTTCCCTTCGTTGGCAGCGTAGACCTTGCCCTTGTCAGGAATTCTGACCTGCACGTGGGACAGAAGATATTCTCCAATGCCGGATTCAAGCGTGAATCCATACACGCCCTCCCCGACAGTGTACACCAGCATCGTGCTCGATCCGTACAGCAGGTAACCGGCCGCAACTTGTTCGGTTCCCCGACGGATCATATCGCCTTCGGTGGGCAAACGGTCAGCCCGATCATACTTGAGCACGGAAAAAATGGCCCCGAGAGGCATATTGTTGTCCGTATTGGAGGAGCCATCAAGAGGATCGAACAGCAGCATATACTTCCCCTGCGGCCAATTACCGGGCATCGAGATCGGTTTTTCCATTTCTTCCGAGGCCAAGGCGCAGACATACCCGCTGTGCTGAAAAACTTTGACAAAGTCTTCGTTGGCGATGGCGTCCAGCTTCTTGACCGTTTCTCCCTGCACATTCGTGTCGCCGGTCGTTCCAAGAATGTTGATCAGTCCGGCGCGCCGAAGATCTTGCGAAATGAGCTTGCCGACAAGACCGATCTGGGTCAACAGACTGGAAAATTCTCCCGTCGCCCCTTGGTGGGAGGCCTGACTCTGAATGATAAAGCGGTTTAACGTAAGTGGAAATTCTCGCATAATGACGATCAGTATAGCGGGTTTGACCCGTGCGAACAACAATCGATGTTCAATACTCTTGCTTTGGAGAAGCGGTTTCCGGAAAGCCGTCTACCAAATCAGCCACAATGGACCCGAGCACGACCTTCGCCTTCATCCGAAGAGGAGTCTTCCTGTCATCGTTGGTAACCCACACGCGGATGTTACCCTGATTCATGAACAGCCCATGGAACGGCATGATCACCAATACCCGAACCGTCTCCGCCTTTCCCCAGGCCCCTTCAATGGTCTCGATCGCCTCGACAAGAACTTCGACCGGGCGATTCTTCTTATCGTGGTACACGTTCATTTTCAGTGAAGTCCCCGGATTCGGTGGCAAGAC
>JAOUHD010000197.1 GCA_029865345.1 Nitrospira sp. | reverse complement strand
AGACTCACAGCCTTGCAACAAGTCATCCAACAACGCATCCGTTTTCGTGTCTGGCTTGGTCATCAAATCCTCCCTCCTCTCTAGAAGAAGCATGATAACCAGTTACACAGTTAATCTTACACGCCCAAGCCTGACGCAACCGAATCCTATCGCATCACGTCACTTGAGGGTCCTATATCGACAGATTTCCGGGTCGGCAGCTAGAAGTCCCACTACCTGTTGCAGGGCAACAGAGATGTGCTGAGTTGCAAAATGCGCCTGTTCTGCTGCCGGGCTGGCCCATCGTTCGACAAACGCAAAATCAGTCGGATCGTCGTGGTTCTGCAAGAGCTCGTAGCTGAGACAGCCAGGTTCCCGGCGAGTCGCATCAACTAAGGCGGTCAGGATTTCTCGCACCTGAGCCACCTGATCAGTCTTGGCCTTCGCACGGGCAATCACACAGAGAGAGCGGTCGACGCTCATGGGATTCTCCACAGTTGGGATCTGAATACCTAAACAAACTACTTCACAAAAGGATTGCCGGATGTTCTCCAGTCGTCGAGGTTCATGATGACCGCAGAGGTCTGAGTGAATCCAAGTTCTCCAAGGGTTTGAGCAGCAAGGGTTGCACGCCGCCCAGCTTGGCACTGGAGCACGATCGGGCGTTCCGCGTCGGCTTTCTCTGCAGATCCGACGTGTTTCCAGATTTCGGTTTGGATCACGCCGCGGGGAATGTTGATCGCTCCTGGGACGTGCCCGGCTGCATATTCATACGGCTCTCGTACATCGACGATCAAGGCTGGTCCAGGATTCTCGACGATCTTTCGATACTCTTCCATCCCGATGGTTCTGACAGGTTTCGGTGCGGTTTGAACATTCTGTTTGATGGCCGGTGGGAGGCTCTGAGCGAGAGCGGGAGAAGATAGGGACAGGGAGGCGCCGATAAGGACAGAGACGAAACAGAGGGCTAACCCATTCATGGTCTTCATGCAAGAATCTCCTTCTGATGACTGTACCGTACTTGGGTTTGGGAAGAGCGCAGGAAATTCAGTGTACCCTGACTCCCGGTGTTCCTCAAGGGCTACATTGTTGACCTCTCAAGACTGGCCCCTGCCAGCTGTGTTTCCATGGTCACGATTGGAGTGCCGACTTGGAGATTACCGGGGAGTGCGAAGGTGGTCGTCGGATTGGGGCAATTCTCCGTGTGGAGGGCTCTTAGACCGTTATTGCCTCGTCGAGTAAAATAGGAATCGTATCATGATGTTAGCTCGCAGAGTGAATGTATTGAATGGCACTTCTATTCATCGAGTCCAGCGCAACTGGCGCTGAGGCAGAGCGTAAAGATTTCCGACGCCAGTTTGATCAAATGGAAAACGCAGATACATCTACTACTCTCAAGCAGACGGCAACAATGATACTAGCTAGCGTTGTCTTACGGAATAGTCTGGGAAATACAACGAAGCTTAGTCGGTTGATTTCACACCCTGGGGGTGCGTCAAACATCTCTCCCAAGATGATGCCTCAGCAATCCTCCGTCAATGATCGCGCTTCTAATCAAGACAAATCGGAACATCCTCGATCTGCTGCAGCAGATGCCGACCAAGCTAATCCCAAAACCGAGAGACCTCCGACACAACATCGCAAGCAAGACAGCACACTTGATACCCCCACGAAGAAGGCGCCTCGGGCTTAGGTCCTCGGCTAGTCCAAGCAGCTGTGGATAACAGATCTTCTCGACCTCCCCCTAATCTAAGATTCGGAAGTCATTGCTCTCGCCAACATCTTGGGAGATACTGAGGCACGATTCAGAAGAGTGGCAATTCGCCAGGGTATTCAGAAAAGAACCGGAGGGGACATGAAAGAGCGGAAGGGAAAAGGAAGGGGAGAGGATTCAGATAAGACAGCCGAGATACGCGCAGGGAGCGACCCCTTTCAACGCCTGCTCGGGCTGATGTTCAAGGCGCACCCGTGGCACGGCGTGTCTATTGGGGAGGAAGCCCCGAATGTGGTCACGGCCTACATTGAAATCGTCCCGACCGACACGGTCAAATATGAAGTGGACAAGAACAGCGGCTTTCTCAAGGTGGATCGGCCGCAGCGGTTTTCAAACTTCTGTCCCGTCTACTATGGACTCATTCCGCAGACCTACTCAGGAGACCAAGTCGCCGGCATCTTTGCCAAACGAGCTCGCCGCAAGGGCATGGTCGGAGACGGCGATCCACTTGATATTTGCGTGTTGTCGGAAAAGAGCATTCCCCACAGCGACATCCTCCTCACAGCGCTGCCGATCGGCGGATTGAGCATGGCCGACGGCGGTGAAGCCGATGACAAGATTATCGCCGTGATGCGGGACGATGCCGTGTACGGAGGATTCACGGACATTTCACAATGTCCGTCGGCACTCATGGATCGTCTTCAGCATTATTTTTTGACCTATAAGAGCGCGCCAGGAACGACCCATCACAAAGTAGAAATCACCAGTGTATATGGACGGGAGGAAGCGCGGAAAGTCATCCGTGCCAGTCACGCCGACTATCGCGCGAAGTATCCAGAGTTGGGTTCATTGTGGCCGAAGAATCTGTAGCGTGCGATTGCCTTTAACCGCTGTTCCCTTCGTCAAACGTTCCGCTTCTGAGTACCACGGTTAGACCCGGAAGACCGAGGGACGGCCTACGTAGGATAATGACACCGTACAGAGACCAGCGATTACAAGCCGGAGACGGTTTGTTCCAGTAACTCTCGATTCTTGGGAGTGTTGAGAAACTGAATGAGTGCGGTTCGTAACGTGCGATTGAGGCGCAACCTTGCGTGCAACGCCAGCTGGATAAATTCCACTCCACACTCACGGCCCTGCACCCAGGTCACCCGGCCCAGCTCAATGGGTAAGGACGAGGTCTGATCCGGCAAGAGCAGATTCACGCGGACCTTGCTGCCAAGGTCCACTTCACGATCGCATACGATCGAACAACCATCCATCGAGAGGTTCCGAAGTATCCCCTCACAGATATGGGATTCGCCGCCCATAATGAGTGGAGCATAGAAGGGAAACCGTTTGTAGGTGCGCTTGTGAGAAAACTGCGCCATAGCGTCTCCGTGATGGAGACTGATTGTACACAGCTACCATGTAGTGCGGTACCCCACATTGGGAGGGCAGGGGGCAGTTAGAGACGTTAAGGGTGTAGAATTCCTAACTCCTCGTCGGTTCCAAGACGACTACCTGCACGACCTAATTCCGTGGAAGGTCGACCGGCCAGTTATTCAGCCACGCAGGGAGCTTCACGTCTCTCTGCGTTCAGCGCTTCAAGCTGGATCATAACCAGTTGTTTTTGGCCTTTATGACCAGTTTTACCTGCGGCGCATTATGCTGCACGTAGCGCGTGACAGTCAGGAACTGTTCACCCGTCCTCCTTATGCCATGGCGAGCCATATGCACCACACCCCCAATAGAGATACAGCTAGTGCCATATATCTCTAACTAAAGATATGCAACAGAGCTATTAGGCACTAATCACTGCTTCATATTCAATGTTATGTATTGACCTTCCCCCAGTTCCGTGGACACCGGGTTACGCGACAGCCGTCCTCACTTCGTACTCAGCCGGAGCGCAATACCCGATGGTCGAGTGCCGTCGCTGCCGATTATAGAACACCTCGATGTATTCAAAGATATCCTGCTTGGCTTCGTCTCGGGTGCCGTAGTGCCGATGGTAGACCAGCTCACGCTTGAGCGTTCCAAAGAAACTCTCGACGCAGGCGTTATCCCAGCAGTTGCCTTTGCGGCTCATGCTGGGGATGAAGCCATACCCTGTGAGTAAGCCCTGGTAGCTCGTAGCCGCATACTGGGCGGATTCAAGTGGTCGTTGCAACATAATCGTTGTTGACCTATCGGAGCAAGTGGGCAAACATCTCTGCCGGCGTTTTCCACTTCAGCGTTTTACGAGGCCTGGCATTGAGGGCGGCCGCCACGGCCGCAATCTCTTCGGCACTGTGCACGCTCAGATCCGTGCCTTTCGGGAAATACTGGCGTAGCAACCCGTTGGTGTTTTCGTTGGTGCCACGTTGCCACGGGCTGTGAGGGTCGCAGAAATAGACCTGCACGCCGGCGTCGATCTTCAGACGTGCGTGCTGGGCCATCTCAGCTCCTTGATCCCACGTCAACGACCGGCGGAGCTGCTCAGGCAAGGTGATGATCGTACGCGTGATGGCGTCACGCACGGCCTCAGCACCGTGTCCGGCCAGCGCGGGGCCGTTCTTCACGCGAGCCTCATGGCCATGGCCCGTCATGCGAGGCAAATGGAGCAGTAGGGTGAAGCGCGTGGTGCGCTCCACCAAAGTGCCGATCGCGGAGCTACCAAGACCCAGAATGAGGTCTCCTTCCCAGTGGTCCGGCATGGCACGATCGGTGGCCTCCGCCGGACGTTGACCGATCATGATCTCGGGCGAGATGAAGGCCTTGCCTCGCTTGTGTGAGCGCGCCCTCGGCTTCCGCAATATCCGCCCAGTGCGCAAACAGGCCGCCAGCTCGCGACGCAGCGCACCTCGAGCTTGAACAAACAGTGCTTGATAGATGGCTTCATGGCTGATGCGCATGGTCTCATCTTCCGGGAAGTCGATCGGTAGGCGACGGGCAATCTGCTCCGGGCTCCATGCGTGTGCCCACCGCCTCTCCTGCCGGGGGCCATGCCGGCGGCCTTTCCAGCACACGGTCGGACCAGGAACGGGAGCACCATTCGGAGCGACGATAACACCAGCCAGTCGTGCTTCCACATACGCCCGCAATGTCCCGTTTTGCGCCAGCTTCGCCTGCTTGGGACGGCGAGCGGCTCGCTCGGCATGCCATTGCGCGGTCGTCGCACGATAATCCAGATTGCCGCTTCGGGTGGCGGCGTTGCGCCGCAACTCCCGGCTGTCAGCGGTCATGCAATACTCCCCAGCTATGGTCATTGAATTCTCCCCACCCTCTGACGGAGGAGGGAGACGATGGAGCTTGACGAGACGAGAGAGACAACCATCATGCCACCCCAGGGCAATC
>JAOUHD010000052.1 GCA_029865345.1 Nitrospira sp. | reverse complement strand
CGTGACCGTTGGATTGTTCGTCCTGGGAGCGTCTCCCCTTTTCGTCGTAGACGTGATCCAGACGGCCATCGTCGTGCAACTCGGCAAACCCGTTCGAAATATCACCGAACCAGGGTTGTATGTCAAAGTGCCGTTCGTCCAGGAGGTGACGTACTTCGAGAAGCGGTTACTGGATTACGATTCGAACGCGCAGGATGTCATTACCTCGGACAAGAAGACGCTGCTGCTGGACAACTTTGCGAAATGGCGGATCGTCGACCCGTTAAAGGTCTATCAGAACTTCCAAAGCCAACGCGGCGCACTCCAACGGTTGCACGATATCATCTACTCCGAGCTTCGCGTGGAGTTAGGCCGGCATGAGCTACTCGAAATCGTGTCCAGCACGAGAGCGGACATCATGAAGGTGGTGACCGAACGGGCGCACGAGAAGGCCACGGTGTATGGCATCGAGATCCAGGATGTCCGAATCAAGCGCGCTGATTTGCCTGAGCAAAATGAGAAGGCGGTCTTCGCCCGCATGCAGGCGGAACGGGAACGACAGGCGAAGCAATATCGAGCTGAGGGCGCGGAGGAAGCGCAAAAAATCAGATCGGAAGCCGAAAAAGACCGTGAAATTCTCCTGGCCCAGGCCTATAAGGAGTCGGAAGAACTTCGAGGCGGCGGCGATGCCAAAGCGTTTCGGATCTACGCCGACGCCTACAGACAGGACCTGAAGTTTTTCGAGTTCACCCGTTCCATGGAAGCCTATAAGAGCGCCTTCAAAGACGGCACGACCCTGGTGATGAGCCCAGATTCTGAATTCTTCCGATACTTGAAGCAGCGCTAAGTTTCTACGACAGCCCCACTATTTTCCCGCTGGCCGGATCAAGCCTAATCCGCTCACCGATCGGCCTCTTTGGCAACCCCGGCATCAACTGAATCCCTGAACAGACCGCCGTCACAAACCCGGCACCAGCTAGGATCCGCAATTCTTTGATTGGAACTGTAAATCCAGTCGGCCTCCCCTTCGCCGTGGGATCGTGTGAAAGCGACAGCGGCGTTTTCGCCATGCAAACGGGTAAGCCCCCATACCCCAATGCTTCGGCCGTATCTATTTGACGTTCCACCTCCGGCTCTAACGAGACCCCAGCAGCTCCATACATATTTGTGGCAATGGTTTCTATCTTTTTTCTGATCGGCCATGACACATCATAAAGATACCTAAATTGGGAAGGTCTCTCAGATGCCTTCAGGACAGCAGCCGCGAGCTGTTCGGCCCCTTTCCCACCGTCGGCCCAGTGCGTAGAGACCGCCGCATCGACTGCACCCATCCTCAGTGACTGTTCCCGAACCCAGTCCAACTCATCCTGAGGATCATCCTTGAAGGCATTAACGGCGACAACGACCGGGACTCCATGCGCCAGAACATTGGCGACATGCTGTTCCAGATTAGCGATCCCCTTCGATAAGGCCTGCTGGTTCAGGCCCGTGAGACTCGAAGGCAGCGCAACGCCAGCCCTGGCGACGCCACCCCCGCCATGGAGTTTCAGCGCCCGTAAGGTTGCCACAACAACCGCCACGGTCGGAGTGAAACCTGACGCACGGCACTTGATATTGAAAAACTTCTCGGCTCCAAGATCGCTGCCGAAGCCCGCCTCGGTCACAACAAAGTCAGCACATCGAAGGGCAATGGCATCGGAAATGACCGAGCAGTTCCCATGGGCGATGTTGCCGAACGGTCCCGTGTGCACAAATGCGGGGGTCCCTTCTAGCGTTTGAACCAGATTCGGTTTGAGGGCGTCCTTTAGGAGAACCGCCATCGACCCTACGCATCCAAGCGCCTCAGCCCTGACCGGTGTCCCTGCCGTTGTGAACCCGACCACTATTCGGCCAAGCCGCTCAAGGAGATCGTTGTGATCCTTCGCAAGTGCCAACACCGCCATAACCTCTGAAGCCTCGGTGATGACGAATTGGCCCCGACGTCTGCCGGTTTCTTCCCCCAATAATACGTCTCGGAGAGCACGATCATTGACGCTCAGCGTCCGAGGCCATGGAGTTCTAGTCGGATCGATCAAGAGAGGGTTTCCATGAAACAGATGATTGTCGAGGAATGCTGAAAGCAGATTGTGGCTGGCGGCCACCGCATGGGCATCTCCCGTCAGGTGAAGGTTGATATCCTCCATGGGCACAACCTGGGCATGCCCCCCACCCGTACCCCCGCCTTTCACTCCAAACACAGGACCGAGCGAGGGTTGCCTAAGAGTAAGCGCGGTCCGACGCCCGAGCCGGGTGAGCCCCATGGCAAGACCAATCGATGTCGTCGTCTTTCCCTCTCCCAAGGGGGTTGGGTTTATCGCTGTGACAAGTACATACCGTCCTCCCGGTGCAGCATCAAGGCGATCCAAGATTTGCGGCGATATTTTGGCCTTATCCCGTCCATAGAGAGTTAGCTCTTCGGCGCGAATCCCAAGCTGGGAACCAATTTCTAGGATAGGGCGAGGGGTAACGGATTGAGCAATGTCGAGATCTGTCAAGAGGTTCTCGTCTCGTTATCTAGATTATACGGAACCGCAGTATAGCATAGGTTCTAATCAAGGGGCGGACGAGCAGAAGCCAATGGGATCTGGCGGCTAACTGCTGGACTTTCGAGAAGCAGCGGAAACAGGTTGGACTGACTTCGATTATATTGAAACGGTCTGCTATTCCAGAATGTACTTGGTTGGGTCAAGCGCTTGGCCGTTCAATTTCACCATGTAATGCAGGTGAGGACCGGTGGAAAGGCCAGAGCTCCCGACGAGCGCAATGACATCGCCACGCTCGACCCTTTGGCCTTCCTTCACCAAGGCCTTCGCCAGGTGTCCGTAGAGGGTCTCAACTCCGAATCCATGATCGACGCGGACCATGTTCCCGAGCTTAGGATCGTATCCTACTGATGTAATCCGACCTTGGGCCGGAGCACGGACCGGGGTGTTTGGCGCAGCACCGATATCTAATCCATCATGCCAGGCTGGCTTCTCCGTGAAAGGAGAAATTCGTGGGCCAAACCCAGACGTGACCCACCCCTTGACTGGCCAAATCGAAGGCGTCGAGGCCCAGCGAGACGAGCGCTGCTCAGCTGCTTGTGATAACTCGTCAAGAATACGTTCCTGCACCGTGGCTTGCTTTGAAAGCCATTCCAACCCCTCTTTCACTGATGTAATTGCCTGGAGGGCATCTCGAGAAGGCTCTAGACCAACAGCAGACGAGTGTTCTTGATTACCCTCAGATGTTTGCTTAGAGATACCTGAGGAAACATCCAGTTCGGTTCTACCGGGTATCGAGCCTCCTTCTTCAGAAATCGGCACCTCTTCTCCACCCCTACCGTTGGCCATATCTCCCGTCTTGGGTACTTCTATGCCGAGCATGACCCGAAGCCTTTGATTCACCTCATTCATTGCCCCAAGGCGCTTCTTCAAGTCATCAATAGCCGTGGAGAAGGCTGCGGTCTGCTCTCGTGCGCTCATGGCTTCCGTGCGAAAAGCCGCTAGCTCCCATACCTCTCCCGTTCTGATGGCATAGTGAGAAACCACGAGAAGATCGGCAAGAACGACCAACCCCACACAGACCAACAATCGGCGGAGTAGTTTCTTCGAAAAGCTGAAGCGGATAGGCTTTGCCGTGGATCCCCTGAAAACCACAACGGTATAGGCATCGCCGTCCTGAATATTTGTCTGGTTCATAACCTTCGTCTCCCGTGCCTACTAGTACCTGGAAGGCCTGTCAAAACCTACCCTGCAAACTACCGATCTAGCCCCCCATTGGTCAACCCCAAAATAGTGCTTCGACGATGATGGTTTCAACCGCATAATCTAGAGGTTTCTCGGTGAACCCACTCTAGATATGGTGGAAACCCTTGGCAAACAGGAATCGCTATTATTTCCGGCACCTTGTACGAATGGATCTTCCGTATTGTTTCCTCAAGAGAATTGAATTTATCAGAGGTTGTCTTGATCAACAGCAGTGATTCTTGGTCGTTCATCAACTTTCCTTCCCACCAGTACGTTGAACGCACGGTGGGAATCGTAGAAGCGCAAGCAGCCAGGCGAGACCGTATCACCTGGTCGGCAATCTTCATCGCTTCATCTTGGCTTGCCGTTGTGACCATGACAACCACTACCTGGATGGATTCAGTCCCCATAGGATAGTCAGGATACCCAAGCGCCTCTCGACAAGCAACCTGATCATTTCAACGGCCCGACCCGCTTCCCGGTTTACCATAGAGCAACATCTGTGCCTTTTCAGTAAAGATTCACAATGGACATTACATTTATTTACAATGACTTATGACTTCACCACGACTGAGGATATGGCTCCAGAATGAGGGACTGTATGGCAAACGTGGTAATCAGGCATTTTTGGGGACACCGATGTTCAAAAACCGACTTTCCCCGAGTTTTCCACAGGCTGTCTTTAAGGTGATCAAAAACAGACCCTATACCTTTCCTATCTTTGCTAACTCTGAGAAGTAATGAGCGAATGTCTTCATCCCCCCTGAAGCCTGACCCCAATCGTAATATTCGTTGGGAGCATGATATCCGTGCTCAGGCAGGCTTAAGCCTATGAAAAGGATTGGCACCTTCCAGGCTTTCTGCATGGTAACCACCGCACCGATTGATCCTCCTTCTCGCACAAATGCGGGATCTTTACCAAACCCTGCCTTTACGGCACGTTTCACACAATCCACATATGACCCAGCAGCGCTGCCCTTGAATGGATGAAGCATGCCCTCTTTCTCCACCTTCACATCTGGATTCACCTTCGCCACATGCTTCTTCAACAGGGCAAACACTCTCTCCGGCACCTGGCCTGGGACAAGGCGCATACTGACTTTGAGCTCCGCGTGACCAGGCACAACCGTTTTAACTCCCTGTCCGTGATATCCTCCGCTGAGGCCATGGATTTCGAAGGTCGGAGATGCCCAGATCCGTCGCATGACATCGGCGGGATCCTGCACGCGAAGCGATCGAAATCCGTAGGCTTTCTTGAAACGTTCCACTTCAAAACCGGACTTCAGGAAATCCTTGATCTCAGTGGTCGTGGGCGGGACCACATCGTCATAGAAACCAGGAATCTTTACCCTGCCGGTCCTCGCCTCAACACAGCTGTTCGCCACCTCCATCAACTCGGCCAGCGGGTTACGAGCGGCTCCTCCGGTCACACCCGAGTGTGCATCGTTCTCCCCGGTGCACAGGATCAGACGCGCGCCGAGCAGGCCGCGCAAGCCGTAGGGTACCGCAGGCCGCCCCTTGGCAATCCAGATCGTATCTGAGACAACCACGGAATCGGGCCGTGGAACAGCCGCGCGATCCTTAAGTCCTGCCACAAAGTGGGGGCTTCCGATCTCTTCTTCCAGTTCCCACAAGAATCGGATGTTGATTGGCCAACCTTGCTCGATCGCATATTGAGCGCCAAACATCGCCGTGAGAGCTGGGCCCTTGTCATCGGTCGCTCCTCGCCCTCGATAGATCCCCCGTTCATTCGTAAAGGCAAACGGCGCCTGCCTCCATTCCGGCTCCTGGGCTGGCTGCACGTCCAGATGATTGTAGATTGTGACGGTCGGATACTCAGGCCCTGCCATCCACCCGCCGGAGACAATGGGGTACCCACCGGTCTCTACCACGTGGACCTTGGCATTCAGCCCGACCAAATACTGCTTCGCAAGGTCAGCCATACGTCGCATATCGCCCGCGCGGGATGAATCCATGCTGATCGACGGCACCTCCACCATCTGCCCCAAGAGATCCTCAAACCTTGGCCGTGATTCCTTCACAAAAATCCTCAGTTGCCGCTCATTCACCATAGCGAGTGCTCCTCTTTGACAAAAAGACGAGGGATTATAGCGATCATGTCTCGCAAGAGAAAGCAGCCCCGGGTTCCAAACTCAAAATGATGATAAAATGCCTTTCACCCAGCATGACCACTTCGGCACGAATCATCGCTCCTCTCGTCATTGCTCTGCTCACACTTCTAGGAGCAGACAGACCGATACTGGTGTGGGCAGAAGAACCGACCAGCATCCAACAAATCCTCGATGAACCGCGGGTCTATCACCTTCGGCATGTCATCTTGCGAGGCATTGCACGGGATGTACAGTCCCTGGAGCCCTACCCAATTGCCAATGGGGACAATTGTTATGGTGCGTACTTGTTCCGTCTTGAGGACGATGAGGCGACGATTCCAGTGGCGGTGTTAGGTATTTGTGGTAGACCAGTTGTCCGCGATCCGGACGTCGAGGATGGAGATCGAGTCGAAGTCAGCGCCACGATTCAGGCACCGAGTCACGGAGGGCACTATCTCAGTTTCAAAGGATTGAAAGCGGTGACCGAACAAGAACGTGTGGTACAGGCAGTCGCCGATCGCATTCTTCCAATCATCGAGTAACCATCTTAGCAGCCGGCCATGGTACCGATACACGTCAACTCCACCAGTTCAATCAATCGACCGAAGGAGTAGCAAACGAAGTGATGGTTCAACTACTTACAATTGTGGCATCGTTCATATTCGCACTGTCGGCCGGCTGTGCGAGCAGCCAAGGGTTCGATCGGACGGTGATGAACGAAGTCCTTCATGTCGAGCCTGCCCCAATCCCTGAGAGTCAGCCCCTCGCGAGCCATGGCGTTCACCTTTCCACACCCTTTCGGCTCGGTGTCTTCTTTGTAAATCACGACTTTCCGCACAGGCAGTCCGTCCGAGCAGTGGAATGGCCAGCTAGGGATAGAGACCACCTACTCCGCGAGCTGGCTCCACTACAAGATACGCATGTCCTCCAGGATGCATTTGTGCTGATGGATGCCACTCTGCGAGGTGAAGATATCCGCGGGATCCGCCAGGCTGGTGCTCGATACGGAGCAGATGTGGTCTTGATCGTCGACGGAGTTGCGGCCGTCGATCGATACAACAACCGCTTTGCCTGGTTGTATCCGACCTTAATCGGCGCCTATCTCGCCCCTGGTACCGAAAGCGACACGCTCGTCATGATCACCGGCGACTTGTGGGCTGTGCGCTCCGAATGGCACGCACCGATGCAGATAGTTGAAGGAACATCGAAGCTGGTCGGATCGGCTGTCTTAGTCGAAGATATCGCCGTGCTACAAGAGGCGAAGAGACACGCCATCCAAGCACTCGGCCAACGCATCGCCGATCGGTTCCCACACTGGATACAGGAGCTCCCACCTCCTGCCCCCCACTCACGGTGAGTCGAAGCTGACAAGGACTCCCAGCAAAAGCAGATGCTGCTCACGCGCAAGGCCAACGACGTCGGGACGGATCCCCCCATTCTTGAAGAACCCGCCTCCCGCCCCAGTTGAGTCATCGTAACGATGTTCTGCTCGCACCACCATGTTGGTCCATTTATATGAGAGCTTGTACTCGACGGTAGAAGTGATCGCCTTCACGAACTGCTCTGAACCAGTCCACCGACCGTTCCGATCCCAGTAGAACTCGGGCCGCAACGCCACAGACCAAGGTCCGGTGATATGCCATCTGACGACCATATTGCCTCCCATGACAAAGGTTCGTGGGCGACCTGGCTGAATGGCAATGCTTTCAGTTCCAATATCGAAGGAGGCCGCGACCGTCACATCGTCCCCTCTCCATTCCAGAATGTGATTCCCATACAAACGCCAAAACTCCAGAGAGGTATCCGTTTGAGTTGGTCCTGCGTATAAGGTTTGGGTCAACGTGAACCGTGGCATGGCCTTCCAAACCCATCTCCCCCCATAGCTTGGGAGATCATTCGGATGCGCTAGATGATAGTAGCTATTCACGACGAAGGCGGTGACGGTGAGATTGTCGTTGAGAGGATACTGCGTATTCACGCCAAACATCATGTAGGGCGTGTTGTCCGCGATCCACGACCTCGTGTAATTGGCGTTGTCTTTGGCATAGAGCGACTCGTACCCCATCAAACTGTTGAACAGACCGGCGGTGATCGTCAGCCCGTTGCCGACCGGGGCTAGGTACGACATGTTTGCGCGATGAATGTGTCGGAGCACATCCGCCCCATCGACTCGTCTCTCCCCCACCAAGAATGCGAACTCTTCCGAATCCCGCCCGCCTTGGAAGCCAAGTTCCATACCCCATCGCGAAGATTCTTTGGCATCCTTGCGCACATAAGCCAGTCCCATGTTCGGAGAAAGCTGATTGTGATGCGCGGCTGTGGCACGATTGCGCCAGAGTTGGTTATCGGGAAAGTTGAAATTCCCGATATACCCAACATCCACATACCCGCCATAGTGCCAGTCTCGAGTGGATGTCACGGCCTCTTGCGAAGTGGGAGCGGCAGATGGCTGGATACTAGGGTCTTGACCGAACGCTGACGAAGCAAGAACCGACGCCACGAAGAAACCACACCACGATACAACGCTCACACGAGACATGATGGTGGTTCCTCCGGCGACTTCATGACCATGTGCTGTACGTCGACACACGTGAAGTTCTCGATTCTGGCGGACATCGTATGAGAGTTGTTGCGGTCGCGCAAGAAGGGATTGTTATCGAGAGAGCCTGCGATAGTGGTTCAACAAGAGGACACCTCCCCAGAGGAAGGAGCCAAGCATGAGGAGAATCCCGATGTTGTAGGTGAGGTGAGCCAACCGATGATCCCATTCCAACAAGCCCAGCATTGTCAGAATATTGTTCCAGTCGTGTCCGTCGGTTTCTTTCCCAGTTACTCCCCCGATAAGCATGAGGTCGAGTGCTCGTGCATCATTGATGTAGGGGGCGATGTCCATCAGGCTTTCAGCTGTCCACCACAGGGCCACTGCTGCGCCGAACGGATCGCGTGTTTTGATGAGGAATGTACCAAGACAGATCAGCGGCATGAGAATCTGGCCCAGCGTACCTCCCAAAATAGTCATGAAGCGACCAAACGGAATGAAAATCACATGTCCGGCTTCATGAAACGGCAGATTGATCAGATGAAGAAATGACTCACCGGTGTAATTGGTTTCAAGCGGCGTGGCGATGAATCTCCACCCCCACCAGACCATGGCTACAAATACGGCAGCCCGACCGTAGAGCGTCATCGAATCGGCCGTGGTGTCCGATTCAATCAGCCATTGCTTGGCCGTCAGAATCCTCTGAGATTGCCCAATCGAGTGCAAGGACGATGAACCACGAACCCCGGCTACGCCTGGTCGGTATTTGGCAAAGATAATCCCGCATCGCACACACTCAACCGCCTCATCCAGCCGTTGAGCTTGGCACTTTGGACAGCGTGTCGTGGACGCACCAGTCGTAAGCATTCCTCTACTGTAGGGTCACGCGTAAAATCGGACAAGAAAATCAGAAGAATACTGCGAGTGGGAGTCAAGCAGTAGCGAATCGCCTAATGAAAGGAGAAAGGGACCGGCGCAAAGGTGACCACAAACACAGCAAAGGCAATCCAGCCGACGATCGTCCGGTTGCGACCCAATGGTACATGAGGATCCATGACGGGTGGATGGCCGAGACCCCAGAGTCCTGCCATGAACGCCCAGAGCAACCAGCCTGGCCAGCCGAAGAAGCCCAGGGCCAACAAGATCGGGAGAAAGGCGAGCGCCATCGTCCGTTGGCGACGACCCCAGAGGGCATAGGCGACATGGCCGCCGTCGAGCTGACCGATTGGGAGAAGATTCAGAGAGGTGACGAAGAGTCCGAACCAGGCGGCAAAGCCGATGGGATGCAACACCACGTCTGCCTCGGGTGGGAGTGGCCCGATGATCACCCAGGCCATGAACTGTAGCAGCAAAGGCTCGCCGAGTTGCAATCCAAACGTGCCGGTTCGATCCACGACTGTGGACAGATTCAGTCCCACGATCAATGCCACGACGGCAACCATGAAGCCTGCCAAGGGACCGGCGACGCCGATGTCAAACAGCGCACGGCGGCTCAGAATCGGACCACGCATGCGGATGATGGCACCGAACGTCCCAATGAAATGCGGCGGTCCAGGAATGAACAGCGGCAAGGAGGCGGGAACTCGGTGGATCTTGGATAGCACATAGTGCCCCAACTCGTGTGTGGTGAGAATAAACAGCAGCGCACCTGCAAACGGGATGCCCCGCCAAAGCGTCTCGGGAGAACTCAAGAGAAAATTGAGAGGCCCACGCACCGGACCGTGGTAGGCTTGGTAGGCTCCAGCCCACAATGTTGTAAAGACTGTCAGGAGAAAGAGGACCGTCGGTAATGCCCACTTGGAAAAAAACGACGGCTCTCCCTCATCATCGATCTCCGTCACATCAATGATTTCTTGAGCCGGCTCTTCCCTGGCATCAAGAACAGGCGTGTTCTCAAGATCTCGATGTTCATGCCGTCCCGATCCATCCATGTCATCCCTGTCTACTGAATCGTCGCAAACGGATTGTGATCGAGTTCTTCCTCAACGGTTGTGGCAGGTCCATGCCCTGGCAGAAGCCGATAGTCAGGAGAGAGCGTCAGCAGACGGTTGCGAACCGAATTGAGATGCGCCGAATACAGCTCCTTGGGATTGGACCGACCAATCGATCCGGCAAAGAGGGTATCCCCAACGAAACAGACCGGGAGTTGTGCGTCATCCAGCCGATAACAGATGCCGCCAGGTGTATGGCCCGGTGTCGTCAAACAATACACCGTGCGGCGTCCGACGCTGATCGACAATCCATCGATCGGTGCAACGAGTACATCCGTCCGTGGCTGCCAACTCAATAGGTCTCGATCTTCTGGGCCAAGGTACACTGGAACTTCGCGATGGCCGAGAATCTGTTGGATTCCATCCGCATGGTCCGCATGGCCATGCGTCAGACAAATACCCACCAGGCGCAAGCTGCGTCGTCGAAGCACATCAAGCATCGCATGGGCGTTATAGGCCGTATCCACCAACAGCGCCTCACCTTCATCATGCACGATATACCCTTGCACGCCATACCCACTGATGGAGCCCTGAACCATCTCTACCCACGGCGGTGTACGTTGCGCAACCGGTTCCCACTTATCAATGGCGATTTGCTCCATTGGCTCAGCTCGCAGGCTCAAGGCCTTGGCCAGTGCGCGCACCTCCGCACGGTCTCGTGGCTGATCGCCACGTTCCAGCGCTGTAATATCGCCGCCGGGCAACCCCGTCATTCGGGCCACGTCGCCAACCGACAACCCTTGTCCGGTCCGCGCTTTCTTGAGGATGTCGCAAAAGTCGTCTTCAAGAGGCATGAATTAACTCTTAGCGGTGAATTCTTTCTCCCTTACCCTATGCGTGGCGGACGAAGCGCGCGTTGAGATACCGTCATCGCGAAACTCGATCTCGCGAGCAAAACACCCAGCACGCGACGGCATTGCGGCCCCAGGTCGCAGCCCCAGAGGAGCGTGCGACCGTGCCAGCGACGATCTCGACTGCCATCCACATTTGACGCATGATGATGGCACCGAAATGCTCGCTTCGTCCGCCACGCGATCCCCCTCATCACCCTTCAGGACTGAGCGTGATTTCTTTCACGTCTCCAAATGTCGAAAGGGCCTTCGGCAACGCCTCCCCTGACCCGACGGCCACGATCTTCAATTGATCCGGGCGCAAATGTTTCTTGGCTGCCGCCAAGACGTCTTCCTTGGTCAGTCGCACGACCTTGGCCCGTAGCTGTTGCAGAAAGTCCTTCGGCAATCCATCGTACTCTAACTCGATCAACCGGCTAACGATCGCCGAAGGGCTGGCAAAGGAAAATACGAATGAATTCACATACGCTTCTTTTGCCTCCGCAAGCTCCGCGTCGGTCACTGGCTCGGCGCGTATTCGTTGGATATTCGCCACGAACCGCTCGATCACTTCCTGTGTCGAGGTCAACTTGGTTTCCGCCCGCATCAGCCAGACACCTTGGTCATGCATCCCCGTATTCAGACGGCTACCAACGGAATAGGCCAGCCCCCGTTTCGTCCGCACATCGTTGAAGAGGCGGCTACGAAATGAACTCCCGCCCAAAATATCGTTCGCGATAGCCAAAGCCACGTAATCGGGATCATTCTCCTTGATCGAAAGATGTCCCACCCGGAGATGGGTCTGCGAGGTCTCTTTACCGACGAACCGGACAACCGGCCTGGACAGCTCCGCCTCCGGTACATCGACGATCCTCAACTCCGGCACCATTCCCTTTTTCCAATTTCCGAATACTTTGCGCAGAGAGGCCACCATCTCATCTCTCTTAAAATCACCGGTCACACCGAGGATCATCCCGTTCGGATGAATCGTGTTGTGATGGAAGGTGACGAGATCGTCCCTCGTGATGCGTGTGACCGAATCCAGCGAGCTCTCTCTGGCACTTGGATGAGCGGCCCCATAGAGCATCTTGGCAAATTCACGGCCGACGATGGAACCGGGATTATCTTGACGGCGGCGGATCCCCTCGATCGCCTGCAGCTTGACTAATTCGACACGGGCGGGATCGAACGCTGGGGTCCGAATGAGACCGGCGAAGATCTCCAACCCTCGATTCACATCTTTGCTCAGGACATCGAGAGACGCCGACCCTGATTGCCGTCCGATCCCAATACTCACATCAGCCGCGAATTGCTCCAGCTCAGCATCAACCTGCTCTGCGGAAAGACCGCCACCACCACCAGTCCGCATCACCGCCCCAGTCATACCAGCCAATCCGATCTTATCGGTTGGATCAAGCCAACTCCCGGTTCGCATCGTCGCCGTGATTGACACCAAGGGTAATTCATGGTCTTCCAACAGATAGAGGACCATGCCGTTGTCCAGCACAACCCGCTCAGGCTCCGGTGGTGAGAATTCCACCGGCTTAAACACCATGGTTCTGGGATCACCGAGTGATAGTTCCCCCGCATACACCGTGGTGACTGACGTCAGCAGCATGGCCATGCCAACCAAGCCAGCGATTCCACTTTCCCTCACCCCTAACCCCTTACCCCTCACCTGCTTCATGGCCTCACCTCACCGGCTGGTACTGCGGTAACGGTCCTCTCGGTATGTTTCTTCACCAAGACCGCCACGGTACGGTTCGATTTTGTAAAGTACTGCGTCGCCACTCGTTGCACATCAGCCGCCGTGACTTTGGCAACCTTGTCACGTGAGGTCAGGATGTAGCGCCAGTCGCCTGCCACCGCCTGATATAAGGACAGTTGAGCAGCTAGACCGCTATTCGATCGTAGGCCTCGCACCAGATCAGCATCCAAATTATTGAGCACCTTTTCCAGTTCTTGAGAGGAAACCGGCTCCCGCTTCAACCGTTCCAACTCCTCATAGATGGCAGTTTCGACTTCCGCTGTCGTATGAGGGGCTAAGGGAGTCGCCGTGACGACGAAGAGATTCGGCGCCCGCACTCCCGGATGACTGGCATCTGACCCGACTGAAATGGCCAGCCGCTTCTCCCGTACCAGCTTGTGATGCAAGCGAGACGTCAGTCCATCGCTCAGTACCGCGTCGATCACGTCAAACACATCGTCATCTGAATCCCCCAAGGTTGGCTTGTGATACCCAATCACGATAGCCGGCTCGGCATCAAACTCCACTTCGACTCGCCGCTCACCTCGCTGCTCCGGTTCGATGGTCACCAAAGGCGGTGCCGGCGATGCGGCAGCAATTTTCCCGAACGTCTGCTCGATCAACGCGATGGTTTCTTGTGGATTGATATCACCGACCAACGCTATCGTTGCACGATTGGGTCCATAGTGGGTCTTGAAGAAGGCTTCCGTGGCGGCCGGCGTCAAAGATAGAATATCTGACCCCCACCCGATCGTCGGAACCCCGTAACCATGGGCTCGAAATGCCGCTGATGTGAACGTCTCAAACAACAGCCCATTCGGGCTGTCGTCGTTCCGAAGACGCCGTTCTTCCATCACGACACCGCGTTCCTTATAGAACTCGCGCAACACAGGGTTGGCCATTCGATCCGATTCAATCGCTGCCCACAACGGTAGCCGATTGGACGGCAGACTAATCATATACCGCGTCACGTCTTTGCCCGTCGATGCATTCAGTCCCACACCGCCGTGCCGCTGATACAACAACGCCATTTCGTTCCCAACCACATAGCGCGAGGCCTGCGCCTGGAGCTCAACCAGGCGATTCTGGAGCGATTCGATCGCGGCACGCTCTTCAGCCGTCGCACCACCGCCTTTGGTGGCCAGATCACGCTGACGTTGGTCGAGCTCGGTCCCGACGAGCGCGAGTTCGTCCAAAATCGGTTGTTCTTTCTCATAGTTTGTCGTGCCGACGACACGTGTACCTTTAAAGGCCATATGCTCATAGAGATGCGCGAGCCCGGTTTGGCCGACCTGCTCATTGATCCCGCCCACCGCGAAGGTGATGTTGATGGAGACGACAGGCGTCTGATGTCGTTCGACTATGAGAACGGTCAACCCATTTACCAGCCTGTGCTCGATCACCCGTTCCGCGAGACTCGGCGTGGCAGCGTAGGCCGGATTGAAGATAGAGGGGAGGCTCAAGATGATGAAGGCGCAGACCCCAATCATCGAATAACCGATCGCACCTGAGAACCTCCGGCAAACCCATTTCAATCGTTCCCTCTCACGATAGGTCATATAAAAATCTCCATGAGTTGTTCTGGATTTTCGATGAACCAATCGGGCTGACAGGCTGCCATCTTCTCCCGATTGCCCATCCCATACCCGACGGCACAGACACGAATGCCGGCGTTATGTCCTCCATTGATATCATTCGTACTGTCTCCGACGAGGACCGTCCGCTCTTTCGGCGCACCTACTGTTTCCATGATGTGCAACAACATCCCTGGCTCCGGTTTGAGTCCAAACCCGTTGTCCCCACCGACCATGTACATGAAATGCTGCGGACCCAACCCATTCAGGATCACACGGGTGTATTCGATCGACTTGTTGGTCGCAATCACTTTGTCTTTGTGGGAAAAATGTTGCAACATCGGCTCAATACCTGGATAGAAGCTGGTCCGGTCCAGACAATGTTCAAGATAATGGCCTCGAAAGACTTTGAGCGCTTCTTCGAATCTGGTTTGATTTCCCTCCCCGACTGCCAGACGCAGCAACCGCTTCACGCCATCACCGACAAAACCGAAAATTTCTTCGATGGGGCGTTCGGGCAATCCCAGCTCAGCAAGGGTCAAGTTGACGGATTTCGCAATATCCCACTTCGACTCGATCAGTGTACCGTCCAAGTCGAAAATCATTAAATCCACAGGGGTCTTAGCCATTACTTCGCCTTTCGCAATGAGTCAATGAGGGCAGCGAGCACGATCCGTTGCGTTTCATCCTGTTCATGGGCTTCCGCCTCTCGTGCGAAACTCACCATTCGTTTCAGTCCGACGTGGGGAGGGATCACCGGCGCAATGATCCGCCAGTAGTTTCCCACCACCTTCACGTGAAAGCGAACCTCTTCCGTTGTGTCCTCAGGCACAAAAATGGCGGTGTCTAGGTAGACCGCTCCACGCACGTGAAATGTGACTGGAATGATCACCTCCAGATTGTTGAGAATCTCCCATTTTCGATAGTCCTCCGGGACGGTTGTTTCCTGGATGACGGCGACACGACTCCATGCAGGCTCTTCTTTCCAATCAATATAAGGGCGCACGGTCTCGAATGACGGAGCGTCCAAGCGAGCCCCCTTCTGGTCCAACAGCACATACCGCTTCACGACTTCCGCTGGAGACCGCCTCATCGAACCGCTCGGACTCAGTTGTGCGTACGAACGGACGGCCAAAGCGAGGACAGCCAGAGCGACCAGGGAGTGGATGAGGAGCTTGGGTAAAGAATACACGCGTCTAACCGGATGGCTCTCACACACAGCGGACAGATTTCGCAGGATGACCCAAGAACATATATCACATCCCTCTTTCTTGAGATGTATGCTTCCGCCGCCTTATTCTAACAAACGAGGCGAGAGACATCCAGGTAACGAGGTGGTGGCGCCTGCATTGTTTGACCTTCTTGAAAAGAGAATGCTACGGTCGCCCCTTAGCAGGATGCGCACAAAGGCCGTCCAGCAGGGCCGTAGCGAACGAAGAGGCGAAGAGGTACATACCAAGCTTCGCTTGAACCGCTCGCTTCGATCACATGCGAGCGGATAGGTACTTTGCCTTCGCCTTCCGCACGTTGAGCCTCGAGCGATGTGAGAACGCCGCTGGCGGTACTTTCCCGCATCCTGTTAGGTCAACATCTAGCCAAGGGAAAAGCACCTGTGTTCACCCTTCGATGGAGACAAGTTCAGCTTATCGGCCTTCTTATCAACCTGCTTTGCACGATCAATCTGGCGTCCTCGGTCTCAATCGCCGCTGCCGATCTCGGCGACGAACCTCTGAATACCAACCCCATCCTCAGCGCGCCGAGTCAAATCGAGCAACCGTCCTCACTCACCACACCTCCCCAGAAGGCCTACGACCTGCTCAAACAGCTCAAGAAGCGAGGCGGGATACCGCTGTCAGGCTACGTCGGAGGGCGTGACTTCCAAAATCGAGAACGACGTCTTCCACGAGGCTCCTATCGGGAGTATGATGTGAATCCCAAGATACGAGGCCGCGGTCGCGATGCCGAACGCATCGTTATCGAACGGCGAACCGGGAAAGCTTATTATACCGGAGATCACTACCGTACGTTTATTCCTCTGAACTGACGAACGGCCAAACCGACGGATAGATCTATGGCGGGAACCCCTACCCTACAGGCTCATCTTTGCAATGCTACACCTCCCTGGTCGGCCCTTCTCGTCGTCCCTCGGGGGGCCTCATCCTCGGCGTTGGTGAAAACGCCGCCGGGATTTGCCGTGCGTACCATCCAGGGGAAGAATTGCCGAACTCCATCGACTCTCTTCGGTGAGTTCGCGCGGGCTCTCGATTTTCCGGATTACTTCGGACACAACTGGGACGCGGTGGAAGAGTGTCTGGCCGATTTTGAATGGCTTCAAGCCAAAGGGTACATCTTGCTCATTCATGATGCCGAAGCTGTGCTTCCCGAAGATGAAGAAGAGTACGAAACACTACTGGAAATCCTTAGCGACGCTGGCGAAGCCTGGAGCAAGGGACAAACGGCTGAGGGTCGGCGCGCCCCATTCCATGTGTGTTTTGCTGTGACGGAACAGAACAAATCGAAACGGAAACATTGGCACTTGGAGGAGTTCTCCTCTACCGAATCAAAAGCACCCAAGACGAAACCCAGCCCCAAACGTGCGCCCAAGCGCTCTAAAAAATGAAACCTTCGACGATGAGCTGGGGCAGACCACACAGGTGAGAAGAAACTAACCGCGAGTCTTTTGAGCCAAACCCCTTAAACCAACACATAACAGCACGACCGATCGCACCGCCCGGCGAATATGAGAAGGACGCTCCTTTGGCATGTCGATGGATGCGCCAGGGAGACCTGTGCTCCGTTGGCAGGCGATCCATCGAGCTCGTACCACCTGCAGATGCTCAATGCAGATACTATGGGTCTCTCGGCGGTCTCCAAAGGGAGCCTTTTCTCCGACGAATCCCACCCGACCTTCCACGCGGCACCATGAGCAGATGACTTGCATATTCGTCTCGCTTTTCCGCTAGTCAAAAATTACAGCAAGAATCGCGCCGTCACGCAGAAACAGAGACCAGGACGAAAACAAGCGAGAACTTCAACTTCCTTTCGATTCTCAGAGTGTGTTGCCGTATCTATATCGATGGATACGGTATCCCTTACGACATTTTTTTACCGCTCACGGCGCTCCTTCGAACAGATCGCACAACAATGGGTTTCTTGACCGGCTCTCGCCCTGCATGATAGGGTGCGCCGCCATTATGAAAACATCCCGCTCTACCAAGCTCTTCACCGAGGCCCAGCAACTTATTCCCGGTGGCGTCAATAGTCCCGTTCGAGCCTTCCGCTCAGTCGGCGGGCAACCACGCTTCATCGCACGCGCCAAGGGATCACGGCTCTACGATGTGGACCACAACGTCTATATCGACTACGTGCTGTCCTGGGGACCGATGATCCTAGGACACGCCCATTCGGCGGTTATCGAATCGATCAAGAAGGCGGCTGGGCGAGGCACCAGTTACGGAGCCCCGACCGAGTCGGAAGTGTCGCTGGCCAGAGAAATCCGCAGCGCCTTCCCCTCCATGGAAAAGATCCGACTGGTCAGCTCCGGGACCGAAGCCGTCATGAGCGCGATCCGTGTCGCGCGAGGGTTCACCAAGCGAACCAAGGTCATGAAATTCGAGGGGTGCTACCACGGTCACGGGGACTATCTATTGGCCAAAGCCGGGTCAGGGCTGGCAACATTGGGGATTCCGGACTCACCGGGCGTGCCGGATGACTTTGCCAAACACACGCTCACTGCTCCCTATAACGATATCCGTACCGTCCAGCAACTGATCACGGCCAACCGGGATCAGCTAGCCTGTATCATTGTTGAGCCGATCGCAGGAAATATGGGAGTCGTTCCGCCAGCTCCAGACTTCTTGTCGGCACTCCGGCAATTGACCGCCGAACACAACATCTTGTTGATTTTCGACGAAGTCATCTCAGGGTTTCGTGTCAGTTATGGAGGCGCGCAGGCACTCTATGGCATCAAGCCCGATCTGACGGTGCTGGGCAAGATTATCGGAGGAGGCTTGCCTGTCGGTGCTTATGGCGGGCGGAGAGAGATCATGGATCTCATTGCACCGGTGGGACCGGTTTATCAGGCCGGTACTCTCTCCGGCAATCCGCTGGCAGTCTCTGCTGGATTGGCGACGCTCAAGCAGTTGCGCGCGAAGGGAGTCTATAAGAAACTCGAGGAGCGATCAGCAGCTCTAGCCAAGGGGATTGGCGAAGCGGCGAAAAAGTCAGGAATTCCCGTGACGCAGACCAGAATCGGATCGATGTTGACGACCTTCTTTACCCCGGGCCCTGTTGTAGACTGGAATACGGCGAAACAGTCAGACACGAAGCGCTACGGCCAGTTTTTTCACCACATGCTGGAGCAGGGTGTCTATCTCGCGCCTTCTCAGTTCGAGGCTGCCTTTCTCTCCACCGCCCACAGCACACAGGACATCGAGAAGACCGTCCGCGCCGCGCACAATGCCTTCAAGAAACTCTAACTGAGCGTCTGCCCAAGACGTCCAGTCAGATTTGATCATTCGTATCTTACAGGATACACTCGGTATCTATTTAGATACAGGACACTAACACCTGAGAGCCCTCCCTTTGAGGCCTATCTGAGTACTCTCTACTCATCATCCTCATCTTCGGCCTCTAATGCCTCCTGCCGCTTCTGTTCCTCCATCGCGTTATGGAGCAGCATGCGAATAAACATCGAATAGAGCGACCCTTTTTCCAACGTGCCGCCAGGCGGGATGGCGATTTTCCCTTCCTTAATCATGCGATCCATCCAAGCCTTTTGATCCGGGGCGATCAATATAGGAATTTCAACCAGCCCCACACGTCCCATCATATCCATGCGCGTAACCCTCCATTACTCATATGTAGTTCCTTGGAACTCATTCAGAATCACAACCACGCCTCGCCAGAATTGAAGGAGAGTCGCATTCCAGCATGCGGTTTTGAACATTGTCAATCGATCAGAGTCTGGCGCGACACCTGCATATGCACACATTCCATGAAGCTGCATGTACCCATTACGACTTGGTTGCTCATCGGCTGGTGGGTTCTCATACCCTTCGAACCCAATGCCCATGCTGATCGTTTACCGAACTCCGATCTTGGTTCGACTCTACAACCGCAATGTGATCTCTGCTGGTATCCGTCACCGAATCAGGAACAAGACTCAGATCGCCTCCCCACCTACAAGCAGCGTCGGCCTCGGCGTCCGCCGGACAGCCGACCACAGCGCTACCCCAAAGGACGGTACAAACTCGGCTCTACGCACAAACAGTCTCGACTTTCTACGCTTCGCACTCGGTCAAGCCAGGAGGTGAGACTGCTGAGCACGCTATTAGTACGTGTCGTCGATGGAGATACCATTCGCGTCGGAAGCGAGCGCATCAGACTTCGCGGCATCGACACGCCCGAACTAAGCGAGCTCGAAGGCCCGGCGGCCAAGCGGCGGCTGGAGGAGCTACTGCGCAGCGGCTCGATACGGATCGAGCCGCGCGGCCGAGATGTCTACGATCGTCTTCTGGCCGACGTGTTCGTGAACGAGCAGAATGTGGCGGAGATTCTTCGGAATGAAGGCTTTTCAAAAGCAGGATAGACCGATAGCTGTGTTGTTCAGCACTCTAATCATTCACGGAAAAAACGAGCCCGCTCATACGGGAGCAGTCAAATGAAATTCAGCACCCAAGGCAAAGATGTTTCAAAAATTGAAGTCCTAAACATCTCCAAGCACGGAATCTGGTTGGCGACCAGAGACCACGAGCTCTTCATTTCTCTTGAAGAATTCCCCTGGTTTCAAGACGCCTCCGTGCGGAAACTCATGAATGTGGAGCAGCGCACACCTACCTGCCTGCATTGGCCAGATCTCGCCATTGATCTCGCTGTCGAATCCGTCAGATGTTTTCCGCTCCTGTCACAAACATCGCGCCCAACAACACGTTCTAGCCGACAGGCAAAGACGAAACCTATCACGCAGTCGAAAAGCAATCTGCGTTTAGGTCCCCTCAGAACGTCACCCAAAGACCAAAGCACAAGCTTTCCAAAGGCTCCACACTTTCCTAATGCCAATAGCCATGTACAAGGCGATGAAGGAGACACAGTACAACGTACAGATTGACAAACCGGCGTGTTACCACGCATTCCGTTATTCACTTGC
>JAOUHD010000129.1 GCA_029865345.1 Nitrospira sp. | reverse complement strand
CGGACGTTCAGGCCGTGAATTTCAGTTCGTCGGTGGAGGTTTGTGCGGCCCGAAGTCGGTCCGGTTTCTTGGCGATGATCGAGGTCAGCTTGACTGAAAAGAGCACCAAGCCGGTCATGAGGAGACCGAGACTCGTCCAGGTTGCGATATGGATGTAGATGGAGGTCAGCGGCACATTCCACGTGAGTGTGGCCAAGAGGCCAAGCCCCATGGTTCCTAGCGAAAGAGTGGCGATCTGTACCGATCTCCAGCGGTTCATGATCACGTTCAGTTGATCACGATACGGTCCGCGCTTCTTGGTATTGGGGACACGATCAGCTGCGAGGGTGATGGGAATGAAGTAGGAGCACGCACCCATGATGGCATTCATGATAAAGCCGACGAACGTCATATGTGTATAGGCGACGAGGTGGAGTGTGCCGTACGGCAGCCGCGGGGGACTGGAGAGGTGATTTGCTCCGACAAGCACGCCGAGGATGATGGTGAACAGGAGAAAGAAGGTACTGACCAAAAGATGGTCCGAGGCGGCGCTGCCGGTGTGGGTCGAGGCGCGCCAGGTTCCAAGCAGATTGCCGATCCAGAGAATTCCGCCTGTGAAGAGCATGGCGCCAGCGGCCATTTCAATCGGGACTGATGAGTTCAAGAATCCGCCGATCAAGACAGCCACGCCGAGCGGTATCAAGATCATCGCTGCCTGTGCGAGCGTGGGGCTCACGAAAGGGCGGCTCCAGATTGTCGGGAGGATATGGTGCATCATGCCCATGATTGCCAGTACCACAAAGCCGAGCACCACCAGGTGAATGTGCGCGAGTCGCACATAGCCAGAGGATTCCGGCATCAACCCAAACGCCAGGATCTCCCCGCAGGCTGATCCGCCGACAAGGCCCAAGAGAGACAGGGCGTAGTACCAGGCCTGGTTCAGTGAGGACGTCCACATCCGACGTGCGCGGCTCCACAGGGTAGAGATCACAGAGCAACAAGCGGCCATGACCACAAAGCCGGCGACGCCTACGAGCAGGAACTGATGCAGCCAGAACCCCACGAGCATTCCAACCAGCCCGCTGTTCAGCGCCCAGAATGTGAGGGGATGCGAGTCTGGTTCTTTTCGGTCAGCCGCGTGAGGTGGGGAGATGAATAGGAGAAATCCACCGAGAATAATCTGGGCCACACCACCGACCAAGACTGCATGGACATGAAGCATTCGGACCCATGGCGGCAGCGGAGCGCCACGAATCAGCCCGATGAGGATTGCCAACCCGAGGATTGAAGCCAGCACCAACCAGCCGAGGCCGGTGAAGCAAAACGAGAGGGGCGGATAGGGTCGTGTAAACATCGGTGTGCCGTTACCGCTCGAGGAAATAAAAATGATCCGTGGGGCCTTGTCCGTGGCCGATTGCCAGCCCATGACGGATCGCTTCGGTGACGTACGACTTGGCGGCCTGCGCCGCATCCAGGACGGATTGTCCTCGTGCCAGATGCGCCGCCAACGCGGAGGCGAACGTACAGCCGGTGCCATGCGTATGGCGGGTCTCGATGAACTCCCCCTTCAAGATATTAAAAAATCGTCCGTCGTAGAGCAGATCCGTCGCCCGTTCAGCGAGGAGATGGCCGCCTTTGATCAGCACATACTTGCATCCGAAGCCATGAATGACCTTGGCGGCTCGCCGAGCATCGGCCAACGAGGCAACCTCAATACCCGACAACTGCTGCGCCTCATGGACGTTCGGTGTCACGACCAATGCGAGCGGCAACAGCGTGGTCTTGACTGCTTCGACCGCGTCCGGTCGCAAGAGCGCATGACCGCTCTTGGAAATCATCACCGGATCCACGACCAGGTTGGTCACGTGCTGAGGTGTCAGCATTCTCACGACGACTTCGACGATAGCCGCCGAGGACAACATCCCGGTTTTCACGGCAGCGACGTCGAAATCGTCGAAGACCGCGTCGAGTTGCGAGGCGATGATGGCCGGCGGCAACTCGAAGACATCCGTTACCTCTTCGGTATTCTGGGCCGTGATCGCCGTGATGACGGACATGGCGAACACGCCATTGGCGGACATGGCTTTGATATCGGCTTGGATACCCGCGCCTCCGCCGGAATCCGAGCCTGCGATGGTAAGCACTTGTTTCAAGGTCTTCGACATGGGCGATCCTTTACGGTGTCGTCAGCGTAGATTCCGACGGCGAGCCAATTTTTAGTCCATCGATGACGAAGGAGGCGTCTCGCCGAGGTAACGTTTCGCTAAAATGAAGTGTGAATTGTGTGGCTGCTGTCCTCGATGAGCCGGTGAAGGTCAGGACGGCCCGTTCCTTCCGGCGAGGGGAGAGTTCGATGCCATGGGTACACAGCCCTTCTCGATTGTCCCCAACGCCTTGATGCCAAGCCGTTCCCTGTTCGTCCTTCAGGAGTGTCTCCTGTAAGCGACAGAGGAGCTTCAGATCGCGTCGGGAAAGGTTTTCGATGGTGAGATCCACCTTGGCTCGGTTGGCCTGCAGTTCGATCGATCGGATCACCATTTCGTAGTACTCGTTCCGGTAGGTCCCTAAACCGACCGGCGTCGGAGCCTCTTTAGGACTGTTGATGTTCATGATCGGTTGCGGAGTTTCCTCTTTCTTAAAGAACACGTTCAAGGGGCCGGTTTTGGGCAGCATCCCTCGTATCGCACGGATCGGCTGGGCATTCGATGGGGTGATGAGCCGTACGGTGACCTGTAGGCCATCGGGCGTGTCGAGGATGACGCCGCCCACAAACAGGTCGGCGCGTATCGCTTTGGCCGCCTGCTGTAGGGTTTTCGCGTGGGCCGAGTCGATGTGATCAACGTGTAACTTCTTCAGGGTCGAGTACGCAAGGACGCGATCCACCACCGTCAATTCACCGGCCACCATGATCTGTGTCCCGAGTTCCTCGGCCAGGAACTGTCCCATCGGGGTCGATTCCCCTTTTCCATCGGTGAAGTCGAGAAAAGCTAGGCGCTGCTTTTTCGCCTTGGCGGCTCCTTCAGCCACCCCGTCCGCCAATTGCTTGAGGCCCTCCTCATACTTCGTCCCAGCCCACGACGAGGTTGGATGAGAGAAGAGTGTCAGATGACCGACGAGTAGTAGCAGAAGTCCAATCATAGGCATGAATTTATGTCATTATACTCAGGGAAGTCCTGCTGTCTAGCGTGCTATAGAAAAATGGAGCGCGCGCGAGGCCCGGTTTGAACGGAGGGAGAAGAGTGATGCGCCCTTGAAAGTTGAGTAATCCGCGAGTGCCCCACCTGCAGAATGTTACGAATAGCCGTCGCATGCCACCTTTGGAATTCGTCGCTCATTTCAGACAAGTAAACCGGAATCTTTTTCCCTAGGTCATGGCGGATACCGAGCCGGTGGCGGGAATAGCGAGTTTGGAGTGTGCGCCGCAGATCTAGACTGAGAAACCAGTACTTCGTTCGATGTATCGCCTACTTCCTCATTATTCTCTCGTTTCGGACTGACTGATTGACACTGAATCTGCAGTATTGGTCCCGCGACTAAGCCTTTGGTGGGGTTTGACAAGAGCGCTCGCCAATGGGGTACACTGCTCTCCCTAATAGCCCCCCCTTTTACTCCTACTGTCCAAGGAGGACTCGATGCGGAACAGCTTCTGGTTGAAGGTGCTCAGCGCAGCAGGTCTGTTGCTCTTGTGCGTCACAAGTTGGGTCGGTGCCGAAGAGCCGGCTGGTGCCGTGAATGAGGCGCGCTTGGTCGCGCAATATAACTACTCGATTCACATCCTGGCCATGCTGGTCGTCGGGTTCGGCTTTCTCATGGTCTTTGTCCGACGCTATGGGTTTGGGGCTACGACCGGCACCTATCTCGTCGTCGCAACGGGGATACCTCTGTACATGTTATTACGCGCGAACGGAGTGGTGGGGCATTCGATCCAGGCCCATTCGGTTGAAACGCTCATGCTGGCGGAATTTTCGGTGGCGACGGCGTTGATCGCGATGGGGGCGGTGCTTGGACGCTTGCGCGTGTTTCAGTACGCGTTACTCACGCTGTTGCTGGTGCCGCTCTATGCGCTGAACGAATATTTGGTGTTGGACAATGGTTCGGGGCTGACCAAAGGGTTTCAGGATTCGGCTGGATCGATTGTCATCCACGCATTCGGTGCCTATTTCGGACTGGCCGCGTCTCTGGTGCTGACGACGGCGCAGCAGCGGAGTCAGCCGATCGAATCCGATCCGACATCTGATCGGTTCGCGATGCTCGGGTCCATGGTGCTGTGGCTGTTTTGGCCGAGTTTTGCGACCGCAATTGTGCCGTTCGAGCAAATGCCCCAAACGGTCGTGAATACGATCCTGGCCCTGTGCGGGGCTACGCTTGCCACCTACTTCCTCAGCACACGTTTTCATCATGGAAAGACTTCGATGGTGGATATGGCTAATGCCGCATTGGCGGGAGGAGTCTCCATTGGCTCGACCTGTAACCTCGTAAGCCCCACTGGTGCGTTTGGGATCGGATTGCTTGCAGGCGCGCTTTCGGTGATTGGGTTTGTGTTCATTCAGCCGATGCTGGAATCAAAAATCAAACTAGTCGATACTTGTGGCGTCCACAATCTGCATGGGATGCCGGGGCTATTGGGTGGATTGATCGCGATTGTTGTGGTGCCTGGTGTCGTCGGAGTCCAACTCGTGGGCATCGCGATGACGCTTGCCACGGCAATTGTTGGAGGAGTCATTGCCGGTATGGTCATCAGAGCGACGGGTACTACAGAGCAGCCTTATGAAGACTGCCATGAGTTTTCCCATGTTCCTGGGCCGGAGAGTGAACGCAAGGTGGAGGAGCTCGCGTTGGGCGCAAAGGCTGATATCGAGGCCTTGCAAAAGGAAGTGCTTGCCCGGGCGGCGGCACGGAGTTAAGTCTGAACGAAAGTCGTACCGACCGTGTCGGTCAGCGTGTTATTCCTTGCTTGTTCAGAACCAGCGGAGCGGGATGCATCCACACGCGAACTAATCTGTTGATCTGTCGATGACAGGGGGAAAGGCTGGGCTGGATGAGCCTCCGGGGCGAGAGAATGATCGGAATTGAATTCAGACTACTGGAGGTGTTTATCCGCGGGCATCAACATGGAGAGGCTTCGCCTGAATAGCCCGCGGTCCACACGAAGTGCGGTTTGGTGCGCCCGACAGGACTTGAACCTGTAACCTTCTGATCCGTAGTCAGATGCTCTATCCATTGAGCTACGGGCGCATCTGTATTTTCCGCTGGGGTGTAAGTCCTGAGGTAAAGGGCTCGCTTGACGACGATGGTGATGGATGGAGTCTCGTCTCAGCGCTTTTGTCTCAGTACGTACCGGTGTCAGTGGTTATACAGTTCTCAGTGAGAAGGGGTCAAGAGACGAACGCTGGAAAAGTCTGGATCCGAGGTTCGGAGACGGTTGCTTAGAGAGTAGTCTTGCTCACTTCGTTTGAAAAGGAACTTTCGGCGCCATCCGAATTGTACGCGGTGACCACGAAGAAATATGTGGTACCGGCTTCCAGACCAATGGCGGTGTAAGTCGTGACGTCCATGGTCGTGATAGCAATCGGCGCACCAAACGCACCTGAGGCTGTTGCCTTATAGATCTTGTATCCAGCAAGGTCCGGTCCCACACTGGCATCCCACGAAAGCGTGGCTGTTTCACTGGTTGGTGTGGCCGTTTCACTGATTGGCGAAGAGTCGGGTGAAGCGCACGCTGTAGTAACGAGCAGAAACAAACAGATCAGAAGCCAACGATAGTGACTGGTCATCGATCTCGGTCGCTCCATGTCGAACTTCTTGATCGTGGTAGCCCGTTCGGTGGTTAACATACCAGCAAAGCTTGTACCGATGCCGGAGCGGAAATGTCTCCACGGAACTCATTGGAAATAAAGGGAATGATGGGAGTCGCCAGCGGCGATCAGGAAGATGAGACGCTAGAGGAGGCAATCAGAATCGTACGGCTTGGTTCGAACTTGTGACCCTCGATCGTTGTAAGAGGGGTAGGACGGGTAATGAATGATCGAGAGCGGGATGGACCGAGGCTCTGCTCCATGGAAACTAAAATACTGGGGGGCTTTCTCCTCTTCTGGAGAAAGCCCCCCATGCCTACTAGCTTCGGGAGCTACGATTAGGATTAGTGGCCGCCCTTCTTCTCGTCTTTCTTCTCGCCGAAGGTGTCGGCATGGCCGCCCTTCTTCTCTTCCTTCTTATCGCCGAAGATGTCGTCGGCCTTGCCATCCTTCTTCTTCTCTTCACCCATCACCACGTGGCCGCCCTTCTTCTCTTCTTTCTTCTCGCTGGCGAACGCCGGGGCGCTGAAGGTCACTGCCACTGCCACTGCCATGATTGCCATCAACATGCTCTTCATTATAAGAACCCCCTAAAATAAGAAGTTTAAAAATATGTGTGCCATTCACTTGGCACTTAGCTAGATGCTCAGCAAAGGTAGTGCCATTTCGCCATATTGGTAAGATGAAACAAAGACCATCAGGTAATCAGCAGGTTACGAAATTCCTCTCATGAAGATGTGAATGGTTTATCCTGCATGGTGCCGTAGCGGAATAGCTTGTGTACGACTAAACTGCCTCATTCCGCTTGCTAACTTGCATGATGGGCTGCGAGTTTCGCGAGTCCTCATCCTCAGAGGAGTAACTTGAGGAGGACGAGGCGTTCGAGGAAACAGGCGTGAGGAGTTGAGATTTCAGGAACAAAGCCGACGACTAGCACAGAGCAGAACGCTTGCTTTTCGCGTAGGCCAAGCCCTCCTCCAGCGTTGCGAAGACTCCATCAAGTTGAGCTTCATAACAGTCGTCAACCAGTCGGCCCATGTCAGGACCAGGCTGGATTCCCAATTCCAACAAGTGACGGCCCATGATAATGGGAGAAGGCGTCTGACGGTCCACTTCCAGCTGGCGTGCTCGGGCCAACAGCCACTCACCGGCGGGAAATCCATCAAACTGTTTCGGCGGGCGTCCTGCGTGGTCAGCCCGCGCCACGCGCACCAATCGGTCGATGCGCTGGACTTGCCTTGCCAATCGGCGGACTGCGCTGTCCGAAGCGTTGGCGTCATGCAGGGCACGAGGACGAAGATGGCACAATACCAGAGGGACCACCTCATTGATCAGGTCGTGCTGCTTCGTCAGCCGCTCAAGAAAACGTTTCGTTGGGCCGGCCCCTTCCGATTCATGCCCTCGCGAGGTGACGTGTCCATATTCTTCTTTGGTCGTGGCCGGTTTGCCGAAGTCGTGGCAGAGGACCGCCAACCCAACGACCAGGTCATCCGGTTCATCACCCGTTCGTTCTGCAGCGAACCAGTCCAGGCAGTGGAGTGTGTGGATCCAGACGTCGCCTTCCGGGTGCCAGTTGGGATCTTGTGGACAGCCTTCAAGGGCTGCGAGCTCCGGATAGAAACGGAGCCAGCCGCAGTGACGTAAGAACTGCAACCCCAGTGATGGCTTGCGTCCTTGGAGGAGCAGCTTCTTCCATTCTTCCCAGAGACGTTCGCTTGGCTGACTTTCCTGCGAGAGTGTCCGGCAGAGGGCCACCGTTTCCGGCGCGACCGTGAGTTCAAAGCGGGCAGCCAGCTGCATGCCACGCAAGACGCGCAGAGGATCTTCGGCGAATCGGCTCGACGCGTGGCGCAATATCCTTGCATCGAGGTCGCCGCGACCGTTGAAGGGATCGCGAAGCTCCATGGTGTCCGGATCCCAGGCCATCGCGTTCATCGTGAAGTCTCGCCGTGCAAGCGCCTCGTCGATCGGCATGTCGGGGTCGGCTTGCCTCAGCAAGCCAGGGAGAGAGGTGTCGTCGGAGAGCATGCGGGAGGGAATGGACAGATCGACCGGTAGGCCTTGCAGCTTGAAGACCGCGAACGCTTTCCCGACGAATTGGACAGAGAAGTGCTCAGTCAGCAAGGCGTGGACTTGACCGGGCGGCACACCCGTCACTTCGAGGTCCAAATCCCGTGGCTGTTGACCGAGCACGAGATCACGGACCGAGCCGCCGACCAGCCATGTTCTCCCACCGGCGCGGCGAACTAGTTGCTCAATCCTGCGCAGTGCTCCCGCAAGCGTGGGATCTTCGATGCGAAAGCGGGCCGGCACTTAGACTCCTGCTTCGCGGAGGAACGTCGCGGCTTCTTCCGGTGACACCGGATTGATGTAGAAGCCGGTGCCCCATTCGAAGCCGGCCACTTGCGTCAGTTTCGGGATGATCTCCAGGTGCCAATGGTAGTACTCGCCGGTTTTCTCATGAAGGGGAGAACTGTGGAGGATGAAGTTGTATGAGGGGCGAGCGAGCACTTTGTCCATACGGCGCAGCGACTCCGAAAGGATCGGGGCCAGAAACTCGAACTGCGACTTCTGGCTCTCCTCAAAATAGGCCGCGTGGCGCTTGGGGAGGATCCACATTTCGAACGGAAATCGTGGCGCGAAGGGTGTGACGCAGAGGAACTCCGGATTCTCGGCGACGATGCGATCTCCCTCCGAGAGATCCTGCCGGAGGACATCGCAGTAGATGCAACGCTCTTTCTGCTGATAGTGCGCGCGGCATCCGTCCAGCTCCTCCTGCACGTTGGTCGGGACGATCGGCAGGGCGATGAGTTGAGAATGGCTGTGTTCCAGGGTGGCGCCGGCGGACGCGCCGTGGTTCTTGAAAATGAGAATGTAGCGGAATCGAATGTCTTTTCGGAGGTCGATCATTCGGTCTCGATAGGCCCACAGCACATCCTCGATCTTCTTGATCGGAAGATCGGCAAGGCCCTCGACATGGGTGGGTGTTTCGATGATGACTTCGTGGGCACCCACGCCGTTCATGCGGTCGTAGAGTCCCATCCCCTCGCGACCCATCTCACCTTCAACTTGCAGCGCAGGAAATTTATTTGGAACGACACGCACGGTCCAGTTGGGAGAGTTGGGTCCGCTCGGCTGCGGCCGATAGGCCATGATTTCTTTAGGCGTGAGCCGTTCCTGTCCCGGGCAAAACGGACAGAGGGTCGTCGAAATCGGTCGGGCCGGTTGGAGGTTGATAAAGTCATGTGGACG
>JAOUHD010000001.1 GCA_029865345.1 Nitrospira sp. | reverse complement strand
ACGTGGAAATCGTGTAATTTCCACAAAATGGCTCGAACTTTTGTAAGCCTATAGGCTGCGCATCGCAGTGGAATCGGCAGGACGCCTCAGGATCGAGATAGCCCAGGTGGCTTCGCACCTATCCGGAATCTTGAATACAGGCTTGAGTGGTCTCTGATGATCAGGAACGAGAACCAGTGTGGTCTACTCCAGCTTGATCCGATAGCCGTTCGTAATCGGCATCCGTCGGTCCTTGCCAAAGGCGCGGTGCGTGATCTTGACACCCAGGGGTGATTGACGTCGCTTGAACTCGCTGGCATCCACCATCCTGATCACGCGCGAGACCGTTGCGCGATCGAACCCTGCCTCGACGATGTCAGCGAGCGAACGGTCTTCTTCGACATACGCCCGAAGAATGGGATCGAGCACCGTGTACGGGGGAAGGGAATCTTCATCCTTTTGATTCGGCCTCAACTCGGCGCTCGGTGGTCGGTCCAGGGTGCGCGCAGGAATTACCGGCGATGGACCACATGCATTGCGGAACCTCGCCAAGCCGTAGACCATCGTCTTCGGCACATCCTTAATGACGGCGAACCCGCCGGCCATATCGCCGTACAGCGTCGAATACCCCACGCTCATCTCGCTTTTGTTCCCCGTGGTCAATACCAGATGCCCGAACTTATTGGATACCGCCATGAGCAGATTGCCGCGAATGCGAGCCTGGAGGTTTTCTTCGGTCGTATCTGTGGGGCAGTTGGCAAATGCGGGTGCCAGCGATTGTCGATAGGCCTCACATGTCGGCGCAATCGGGATGGTCTGCACATCAATGCAGAGACACCGTGCCAGTTCCACGACATCCTCTTCGCTTTCCCGTGAGGTGTACGGAGACGGCATGAAGACGCCGAGCACATGTTCGGCACCAAGCGCATCCACCGCAATGGCCGCGGTCACTGCCGAATCGACGCCACCGCTCACCCCAATCACCACGTGGGTAAATCCGTTCTTGTGGACATAATCTTTCACGGCCAGTACCAGGGCCTGGTACACCGCTTCGATCTCCTCCAATGGCTCTGCTATCTCTGGCATGATTCGAGTCCGCTTCTTCTTTTGGATCGCCGCGCCCTTCACCACGAGACGATCGACGGCCGAAACAGCTTTTCGAGTCCATGCCGTTTTTCGTCCATGCGTCATGCTCCCGCGTGAGACGGCTTCCACGTTCACATCAGCCACCAGCAGCTCTTCCCGAAACACATGGCCACGGGCAACCACCGTGCCGGATTGATCCAGAATCACACTGTTCCCGTCGAAGACCAGCTCATCTTGACCGCCGACCATATTCGTATAGGCGACAATGACTCCGTTGTCCCGCGCGCTCGTCGCCAGCATCTGCTCCCTCGAACCACTGTTACCGATATGAAAGGGAGAGGCATCAATCGTGACGATTACCTCGGCGCCAGCCGCTGCGTGGAGAGAGCTGGGCCCTTCAGGCGACCACATATCTTCGCAGATGGTCACCCCGATGGTCGTTCCGTTGACGAGAAGCATCGGGAGTCTCCCCCCAGGGAGAAAATACCGGCTTTCATCGCATACCCCATAGTTGGACAACTGCCATTTACTGTAACTCCCAACTACCTTGCCATCGGCAATCACTGCTGCCGCATTATAGAGCGCAGGCCGACCGGCTGTGCGCATCGACGGCCGGAAAGAATGTGGATCGCGTTGGTTTCCTTGTCTCACGTACCCGACCACCGCAACTACCCCGCGACAGGCCTGGGCGATCTCGTTCAGAACCCGTACGTTCTCTTCGATAAACTGTGCTTTGAGCAGGAGGTCTTCGGGAGGAGAGCCGGTAATGGCCAGTTCAGGGAATACAACGAGATCGGCGTTGACCTTCTTCGCGTCTCGAATCCAGGTCGTGATACGGTGGAGGTTCCCGGTCAGATCCCCGACGGTCGGGTTCATCTGTGCCATCGCGATACGCAACGTCCGCATAGAACTCCGGTGAAACTGGCCTATCCCCGCTGTCCGATCGCGCGCGACACAGAAGAGAGGTTCATCTCGACTCCGCTCGGTTGGCAAGTAATCCGTACTTAGGCATGACTCCGCGGAGAAGCTCGTGAAACAGCATACCACTGCTCAAACATCTGTTTGTCAATCGGCCCTATCCGCACCTGTCCAATACGTTCGGGCCACACCCCGATGACTCGCCCTCCTGACACCTTCTTATCATGCAGCATGGCTTTCCATATGCTCGTCGAGGTCCACGGCGGCATACGGTCACTCAACCCTGCCTCCATTACAAGGCGGCGAATCGATTCCACCACTGCACGAGAACAGATCTCCTGAAAACAGGAGAGTTCGGCTTCCTGTACCAATCCAATCCCCACCGCTTCTCCATGGACAAGCGACTGATACCCCCCCAACGATTCAAGCGCATGTCCGATGGTATGCCCATAGTTGAGGATTCTCCTGCGATCTGATTCTCGCTCATCTGCGGCCACCACCTCGGCCTTGATCTCACAGGATCGCCTCACCACGGTCGCGACGATACCGAGCGCTTGCCTCCGTAACGCAGGCATGTGCCGCTGTAGATAGGCGAAAAAGGACTCGTCCGCAATGATTCCGTATTTAATGACCTCGGCCAGTCCGGCGACGACTTCCCGAGCGGGCAACGTATGCAGCGTCAATGGATCGATCCAGACGGCGCGTGGTTGATAAAACGATCCAATCAGGTTCTTCCCGAGCCGATGGTCGACACCCGTCTTTCCTCCGACGCTGGAATCGACCTGTGCCACAAGCGTCGTCGGCACCTGAATATAGGGAATACCACGTTGGTAGATCGAAGCGGCAAACCCGGCCATATCACCCACGACACCTCCGCCGAGTGCCACGACCATCGACGACCGCTCAAACCGATGACGCGCCAACACGTCGAGGATCTGCTCCACCGTCTTCAGCGTTTTTGACCGCTCTCCGGGAGTCAGAATGATCGGAATGGGTTCAATCCCGCACCGCTTGATCGCCTCCAGACTACTCTTGAGGTAGTGCCGGGCGACGTGCCGATCCGTCACAATGCCAACTTTCCCTCCTACACCGTGCTCCTTCAATCTCTTACCAAGCCTCTCCAACAGTCCGGCCTGAATCACAATCTCGTAACTTCTTTCAGATAGGGAAACGGGAACCGTGAAGATTGCAGTCATTTCGTCGTCCTGGGAAATCTGGCGGAGTAGAACGGCATGTCAGATTTGTACCGCGATCGTACGTGAACCATCCATCGGATGGCCATCGTATCACAGCCTCGGCACGACTAAAAAGACGGTTACGTTCCGCGCTGAGCGCTCAAACTCTGGGTGGGATTACCGCAATCTCTTTGGGATAAACAGAAGAGCCTGATGATACCTTTCAGCATCATCAGGCTCTTGGTGATCACGGAGATGAAACAGTCCCTATGTCTTGATAATGCTTGGTGTAAGGAAAATGAGCAATTCTTGTTTCGAGACTGATTCGGACTTGTTCTTGAATAACCACCCAAGAACCGGCATACGGGATAGATAGGGAACGCCTTGAACATTGTTGTTCTGACTATCGACAAAGACTCCACCGATCACCATGGTTTCGCCATCTCGAACGACCACCTGGGTATTTGCCTCCCGTCGATCGATACTCGGACCGGCTGGATTGCTTCGTGCCCCGACAGCATTTCGTGTTGCTCGCACACGAAGCATAATTCTCTTTCCATCCTCCTTTGGATCGCGAGAGGTGATCTGAGGTGTGACATTCAACTCCAAGTTTGCATCGACAAACGTCGTTTGCGTTCCCTGTAAGGATGTTGTCTGAAAGGGAATCGATTCGCCCTGAGAGATCTTCGCTTCGCGCTTATCCAATGTGGTGATCTTCGGCGCTGCGATCACCTTACTTAACCCAAGCAACTCTCCGGCTGAGAGCCGCATATCCAAGGCAAAGTCGCCGCCGAGTTTTCCAAAGGTCCAGCCGATCGACGGGACAGCAGGCAAGCCACCGACCTGAGCCGGCAAATTCACCAGAAAGCTTCGATCGATCGCACTGCTCCCCGTCCCGGCTATCTGCCCAAATGGGCCGGTAATATTCGAGAGGGCAAAGAAATCCGTGGGTGTGCGATTGCCCGCCTGGAAGCCCCACTGAATCCCCAAGCCTCTCGCATACACGGTATCGGCTTGGACGATGCGCGCCTCAATCTGAACCTGAGGAACCTCTAGATCAAGTCCCTCAACCAGCTGCTTCATGACAGCCAATTTGGACTCTGTATCTCGCACAACCAACGCATTACTCCCCGCATTAAATTGCATGACGCCGCGTGAGCTCAAGGTCGGCCGCAGTGTCATCATGAGCTCCTGAGCCACGATGTGCCTGATATAAAAAACGCGGTCGACGAGTTCTTCAGCCTTCGTCTTCGATTCTTTGGCCCGGGCTTCTTCATCCTGCTGCTTGGAAATATTTACCAGCGAATCGATCCACACAATACTCCCTTGACGAATCATACCGAGCCCATTCATCTTCAATAGCATATCCAGGGCCTGGTCCCACGGCACACTGACCAGCTTCATGGTCACTTTTGACTTGACCCCTTCCCCAACGACCATGTTGAAGCCAGAGACCTCGGCAATCAGTCGAAGGATATTGGTGATGTCGGCCTGCTGAAAGTCGAGCGAGATCCGCCGACCGACAAATCGCGTTTGCCCTGCCACGATATCATCGGATCGGTCGTCCTTTTCAGCGGGAGCACCTTCTCCAGCCATCTGGACGCGCTGCACCTTGAACTGAGCCTGCGCGGGGCCGATGATTCGCGTCGCCCGTTTGACTACACGATTCCCTGGCTCGAACAGCGCCCTACGGGCCTGGGGATGAGATGCGCTGATCTCTCCACCATCAATGTGCGCAGCGACAACAGCCGTCGTTTTCCGTTCGCTCGGCTTCAGAGTGATCAATATCTTATTATCCTCTCGAGTCAGAGAAAACACCGGGCGTTCGGACACATCGAACACCAGCCTGACCTTATCAGCATGGTGACCTACTCTGATTTTCTTGAGCAAGTAGTGGTCGGCCCGTACCACCGATCGCCTCAGGGTGGACGATACGGCAGGAATATCGACGATGAGCCGGGACTCATCCAAAAAATTGGCCTCGGGAAATAGTTGGCCATCTCCGGCAACCACGACGGTCACCACATCCATTTCGGGACGCACCTCGATGGCGGTCACGGCCTGTGCCAGCAATCGCGTCGTGGCCATTTTGGCCCGCGTGACATCACTCTGTTGTATCCGGCCGATCTCTTCGGCAACTGCGGACCTCTGGGCACATATGGTCAGAGCAGTGAGCGACACCCCCAAGGCTCCGATGAAACATCCAGCAGTCAGGACATTATCTGCGCGAAATAGTGGTTTCATTCTGAGCCCTCTTTGGGATGTAGAAGCTTGACATGTTCTCGCTCCTGCTTCTTGCCATACACATCAGTGAACCGTTCCTGGACAATGATGCCACGTTCGGTCACGGCGCTGACCACTCCGTTGTTTTGCCCGACCCTCGTTCCCCGTCGAACGGTGTACCCATATCCCTCCGGGGTCTGAACCATTGCGGTATAGCCGTATGCGCCCCATACAACGGCAATAAGATTGAGCTCCGTCAGAGTCACGCGTTGCAAAGGTGGAAGGGTTGAATCCGTCTTCCCCGGCTGAAGCTCCTGGATGATCGGTGCAAATGGGTCTCGACGACCGGAAGGGTCATACCCACTCCCAACCACACCGTCTGGTGCGGACAGCTGAGAAGGCACCGGGGTGTTCACCCCAGACGATGGCGCTTCTATAGTTTGCGGGGCAGTTCTTGGAATTTCTGGCACAGCAGGCACCCTGAGCGCATCTTGCCTCATCGGAGCGATCATCCCAGGAACGGGGGAAGACTCGGCCTGTGCACCAGTGCTTCCTAAAATGATGACACACACGCACACCACGCTGGCTCCAATGGATAGAGTATATTGTCTAGGCTTCTTTCTCATAACCTATTTACCAACTTGAGCCACTTTGGGAGCATTCACCGAAGAAGATCCTCCAGAAACTGGCTTTTCTTGAGGCGCAGCGTATGCCACCAGGTCAAATGTTGTTTGCGAGACAATTCGTCCTTGTTCAATCTTCGGCGATCCCATCTTAAGACCCGATACGGTAACAATCCGCGGGAGTCGATTGATCCGATCGAAAAACAGGGCGGCCGTGTGATAAGCCCCGGCTACTTCCACACTGACCGGCATCTTGATGAAAAGCTTCGACGCATCTTCAGTCTGGGCGCCTGGCTTCCATAGTCTGATATCGAGTCCCAATCGTACGCCGAGGTCAGACACCTGCTTCAACAGCATGATCGCTTCTTCTTCCGGAGGGAGACGTTCCTTTTTCTTTGCTAATTCAATCTCGAGCTGCTTATTGGCGGCAACTAACTCATCGAGATGTTTCACTTTAATCGTAAGTGTTTGAATTTCACTCTCCAGCTTGCCGTTTTCAGCGTCGAGCGCCGTGATCATTGCAGACTTCGGTTCTGCAATGTAGAAATAGAAACCCGCAATCATGCCACCCACGAGCAGGAATAAGAGCGCGGCTTTTTGCGAAGCTGGCACATTGCGAAGCGCATCAAGATTGAGCTGTGGCAAAGCCATCATGATCCCTTCAGACGAAATGCCAAACGAAATTGGTACACATTAATCTTGTTTTCAACTGCAGCCTTGCTCTCCTGCAGATTGATGCCCGTGAAATAATCCGTCCGTCGCAAGTTATTCACGAATTCCACCACGTCGTCGTTTGTTAAGGCCTTCCCTTCTAACTCCACGGTATCGGATGCCACACCCAGCCTTGTGAGCCATACCTTGAGGGGCTCTAAACTCTGACTCACGTGGTCGAGAACCTTGACCGGACCCATTCTGGATTGCTCAAGCTGATCGATAATCCGGTTCTTGTCCTCAAGAAGCTTTTTCCGTTGCTCAAAGTCCTGCACCTGCTTAACCTGTTCTTTCAGCTGAGCAACTTGCTTCTCTTTAGCTTGTTTTTCCTCCTGCCGAGCTTCAAGCTCGCTGTCTAACGAGGTCGAATACCACCAACACCCAGCCAGCGTGACCAGGATCAGTCCAACCCCGAGCAGCGCCTGTGCGCGTACGTCATACTGAGGTTTGGCCGGCCTTCCTTTGGGCCCACCCGGAAGGAGGTTAATCCGAATCATCTATCCCCCACCGCTCTTAAGGCCAGTCCGACACTGACGGCAGCCGATGGAGCCAAATCTGCGAGTAGGTTAGGGTCCATATCACAGCCAGTCACATCGATTTCAGCGAATGGATCAGCCATTTCGACAGGCAGTTGCATCCTATCCCCGAGCTGCTGAATCAGCCCTTTTGCCCTAGCCACACCGCCACAGACAAGAACACGACTGATCTCAGCGTTAGTGGTCGAGGTCTTGAAGTAGTCCACCGTCCGAGCGATCTCGGACGCTACTTCCGCATTCACGCTGTCCATGACACTGGTGAACGACCCTCCGCTAGAGTCACCCACATGATCATTTTTCTTACTCTCTTCAGCCTCTTCAAATGAGAGCCCTATCTCACGCTGAATCGCCTCCGTATACCGATTTCCCCCTAACGGGATATCACGCGTAAATAACGAGGACCCGGCACGTATGATGTTCACGTTCATCACGCTCGCACCGAGATTCACCAACGCCGTCGTTTCTTCCTGCGCCATCGGATAATTAATCGCATGCATATTTTCAACCGCAAACGCATCGACATCCATGACCATTGGGACAAGTCCGGCAGCCTTGACCAACTCGGTCAGCTCATTAATCTTGTCTTTCTTCGCCGCAACAAGAATCACCGACATATCCCCTTGCTGATCTTCTGACGCATCCATAGACAAGACATGAAAGTCGATATTCACTTCGTTGATATCGAAGGGAATGTACTGCTCCGCCGCTAATTTCACCTGCCCCTCCAACTCATCATCCGGCATCGGAGGCAGGCTGATCTTCTTCACAATTACGGCGTGCCCAGAAATAGAGATGGCGACATGCTTGTTCTTGATGTTAGCTTCCGCAAACAATTCTTGAATCGCCGAGACGACACGTCCTTCATCCATGACCGTTCCATCGACAATCACTTCCGGCTCAAGGGGTTTCACTCCGAACTTTTGGAGAATGTACCGTCCCTTATTTTCCTTGAGCTGAGCAATTTTGATCACACTGGATCCGATATCTAGCCCCACTAACTGCCGGCGAGGGGTCAGCATCCCAACAATGTCGGTTTCGAAGAGCTTTTTGAATGAAGTCAACATGCGATACCTGCCACCTTACACCACAGCCTTTCTGGCGCGAATAATTTTCTCGATTTCATCCACATTCTTTCTCGTATACAGTCGCCAGTTTCTCCAATCTCGAGCGGGTTCGGTAATGACACCCTCTCGCTCCCAGCGAAAAAGGGTCGCCTTGGAAATATCAAATAAGCCACACACTTGATGGGCCTTAAACCCCACTGCACTTGATGTATACCTAGGCTTCTTCACGTCAGTATTTATGCTAGTTCTGATACCTTGCATTATTCACAAGGCTAAGTATAGTCAATATGCTCTACCTGTCAAGGAAGCGTTAAGAAAGCGAGAGTAACGGCAGGAAAACGGTGGCTGTTATTCCATCAACCGGCTACGATTTATCGATATCTCGGTGCTTGAGGCCAACCTCGTACCCTAGGGCGGCAAGGCTTTCTCGAAGACGCCCGGCAACCGCAACCGAGCGATGACGCCCGCCGGTACACCCAATACCGATGGTCAGATAACTACGCCGCTCTCGCTGGAATAAGGGCAAGAGAAACTTCAGAAAACCTTCGAGATGCTGCAAGAGTGATATGGCATCAGAGTCTGTGAGCACGAAGGTCCGGACCAGCGGATTGTCTCCGGAAAGGGGCTTGAGCTCAGGCACGAAAAATGGGTTCCTGAGAAAGCGCACATCAAACAACAAATCGATATCGTACGGCACCCCGAATTTATATCCAAAGGTGATGAGTGAGATTGTCAGTCGTCGATCCGATGACTCCCGCTGAAACTGCTTCGCAAGCAACTCACCGAGCTCATGGACCGTCAGATCGGACGTATCGATGATTCGATCAGCCTGGCATCGGAGTTCGGCTACACGCTCCTTTTCGAATCGGATTCCATCCAAGACGGGAAGATGTGGCAAAAGTGGGTGTGGGCGCCTGGACTCTGAAAATCGCCTGGTCAATACCTCTTCACGAGCCTCAAGAAAAAGCACCTGAATAGCATGACCGAGCGCTTTCACTCTCTCCAGGATACCAACGAAATCCGAAAAGAACGCACGCTCTCGAATATCAATCCCAAGGGCAACGTTGCCAATTTCGCTTTGCTGCTGGTTGCAGAGATCGACAAAAGTCGGAAGCAAAGCCGGAGGAAGGTTATCGATGCAGAAATATCCGGCATCCTCAAATGCTTTGAGGGCATAGGTTTTACCCGAGCCCGACAACCCACTAATAATGACTAGATTCAGTCGGGCCATGGGATCGCATATTGTCTCGGTTGATATAGCTGAGATATTCCCATTTGGGATTCGGCTGCCAGCCTCACGCGTGACTCAGTAACGTGGAACGCTCTGAGCCGCTCAGATGCATGTCGTGCGCCAAGGAACGAGGCCGCAAATCTTACAAGAGACTCGCGTAGAAAATGTGATCACGCCCTCTTCGGTTGAGCCGGCTTATGATTGACAAGGCGGTCTTTCCATTTTCGAAACTGCGCATCTACACGGTCGACTAGGGCATCGATGGTGGCATACATCTCAGGCGTTGCCGTCTTGGCTTGCACTCGTTTGCCACTGACCGCACCAATCACTTCAGCCTTATGCTGAAGCTTCTCGACTCCCAATACCACTTGCAGCGATCCGACCTTCAGCCCGTATCGATCAAGGCGACCGAATCGGGTTTCCACGTAGTTTCTAAGCGCTGGCGTAATGTCCATGTGACGCCCTGTAATTCTCAGCTTCATGCCCACCTCCAATTGTGATCCAGCTGGATGCGAAGCAACGGATATCAAAAAAAGCGCTTACGTTGACTGGCGGACGAGATATTCAACTCGGCCCGATATTTCGCCACAGTCCTCCGCGCAATAATCACTCCCTGTTTGCGAAGCCTGGCTGCAATTTCCTCATCTTTCAAAGGACGCTTTGCATCCTCTTCAGCCACCATGGTCTTGATCATATCCCTGACGGAAACGGAGGAATGCATCCCTGATGGCTCATCAACATGTTGAAGCCCTGCGTTGAAGAAAAACTTGAGTTCCAGCATGCCCTGCGGGCAATACATATATTTATTCGCCGTCACACGGCTAATTGTAGATTCATGCATCCCAATATCCTCGGCCACCTGTTTGAGAACCAAGGGCTTGAGAGATTGGACGCCATGGTCAAAAAATTGTTCCTGGAACTTGACGATACTGGAAACCACTTTCACGATGGTCCGATTGCGCTGCTCAATGCTTCGAATAATCCACTGAGCGGCCCGCAACTTTTCATCCATATATGCTTTGGTTTCAGATGTCCCGCTCTGCCCAGAAGAAATAAGCTGTTTGTAATACGGACTGATTCTCATGCGTGGAAGCCCATCGTCGTTCAACAGAACAACCCACTCCCCCTCATTCTTAACCACAAACACATCAGGCACGATAACGTAGTTCTGGGTATTGGAAAACGGCCTCCCTGGCTTTGGCTCAAGTTCTCCAATGACTTTCGTCGCTTGAAAGACTTCTTCGACTGTAATGCTCAAAGCCTTCGCGACCTTGCCATACTGTTTTTTTTCTAAGTCTTTTAAATGGTGCAACACGACATTCTCGATAACGGACCCTTTCAATGCACCAGGTGGCGACCCAAGTGATCCAAACAGATTCCGACCTAGATGCCCGAGTTGTAGCAGCAGGCATTCGGGAAGATCCCTTGCACCAACCCCGGTCGGATCGAACGTTTGAATGTCTTTGAGCACAGACTCGACTTCGGACTCGGCTAAATCAGTCCCGACCACAACCTCAGCCAAAGGAATGCGAAGATAGCCATCGTCATCCAAATTGCCGATGATCAACCGACCAAGTTCTTTTTCTCGATCACTGAGCCCGGACAAGGACAATTGCCAGAGGAGATGCTCCTCGAGAGACGTCGCTTTTGCCACCGTTTGCTCGTACGAAGGAAACTCATCTTGTGCCGAGGAATATTCGGATGCGCCGCTCCGCTGATCTCTGCCGAAATACTCTTCCCACCCGGAAGCGGAAAACTCCTCCGGTGACCCTTGTTCTTCACGTGTCTCAACTGCTGGGTCAGACCGATCCTGCCCTTCCAATGCAGTGGGATTTTCGACCTTTTCCTCATTGACCAAGGACTCGCCTTCCTCGGCATCGGACTGTATCTCATCGAGTAAAGGGTTTTCCAGGAGATGCTGTGTGAGGCTCTGCTGCAGTTCTAGTCGAGACAGCTGCAGTAGCTTAATCGCTTGCTGCAGTTGCGGCGTCATGATGAGCTTTTGCGAGAGTTGTGGAACCAGACGGAGTTTCATCAATGCCCCTACTACTCTTCTACAACTTGAACTGTTCCCCAAGATAAACGGCCCGAGCCGTTGGACTCTGCACAATAGCTTCAGGAGACCCCGCCTCTAAGATCAATCCTTCATTGATGATGTAGGCACGATCGACGATTGAAAGCGTTTCCTGTACATTGTGATCGGTAATCAATATACCGATCCCTTTCTCTTTCAAGCGCGTAATGATCTGCTGAATATCCGCAACTGCGATCGGATCGATCCCAGCAAACGGTTCATCTAACAGCATGAAGGACGGTGTAGCCGCCAGCGCACGTGTGATTTCCAAGCGGCGACGCTCTCCCCCTGAGAGGGCATAGGCCATACTCTTTCGTATATGGATAAGATCTAGCTCCTTGAGCAAGGCGTCCACCCGCTGACTTCGCTCTTTACGAGCATACCCTAGCATTTCAAGAATCGCCAAGACATTATGTTCAACCGAGAGTCGTCGAAACACAGACGATTCCTGAGGGAGGTAACCGATTCCCCGCCGTGCGCGTTTATACATGGGCAAGTTAGTCACGGATTCTCCGATGAAGGTGATCTCCCCTTCATCGGGCTGACACAACCCAACCATCATGTCAAAGATTGTGGTCTTGCCTGCTCCATTCGGACCGAGAAGCCCGACCACCTCACCGGCATATACTTCGACCGCGACGCCCTTGACGACTTTGCGTCCACGGAAACTTTTCACCAATCCAGTGGCGCGTAGACAATGCCCCCCCTGTACCGCAATCGAGTCGACGAGAGCCTCAGACGCTGCATGAACACTCTGGGTCATGGTTGACTCGGCCCCTCATCTTCGATGCGAACATGTGAACCGCCTTCCACCACGCTCCGCTCTTCCGCCATGAAAATCGTAATTTGCTTGCCGCTGACACGGGTGCCCCGTTCCCAAGCTATGGGATCGCCTGTCAACACGATCTTCTCCCTGTCAACGAAATACACGGCTTTTTGACACGTTGCGTTGCCATTCTCGTACTTAATCTTGACACGATGGGCATCGCCGGTTGCTTCGATACGTTGGACGGAACGATTCGACATCGGCGACAAGGCGCTGTGCTCCTTTCGGGCCAAGGAATTCTGACCGGATTCATGGCGGTCCGTGCCGCTCCCCAATGGCAGCGAGGAATCGTGATTGCGTGAAGCAAACAACACAACCATTTTGTCAGAGTGAACGATAAGTGATCCGCGGGTCAGCACAACCGTCTCTTCAAAAATAGCCTGGCTGTCTTGATTTCGGACTGTCATTTTCTTTGAGGTAATTGTGGTTGGGACACCGGGCGCCTCCACGCTCCTCTTCAGACTCACAGATTCCGCTGAAGGAGCTGCCAAGGTGGATCCGACACAGAAGGCACTAAGAAGAAGCCAGATCCACATGCACATCCTGCAACACCTCAAATTCTTCGGATTCCATTCGCCCAATCAGCCCATGCCCCCTCACCTCTAATCCATGCCCCACCATGCGGACAGGATCCTCGGTCCGAATTTCTCGTGCCTCGTCCGTCCAGACCAAGTGGTTGGTATAAATCGTATACCCGCTCCTCGTTTCCACAACAATGGGCGTTTGGCGATTTGCCAACTTGAAATTCTTGGTCGCTGTATCCAACGTACCCTCTTCCCCATGTACGGTCACCTCATCTCCTCCAGCACCGTAGAAGGTGAGGGCGACGTCACGCAGCACGGCACGCTTATCTTGCTCAAATAGTCGAGCCTGTTTCGCCTGCACCTGCCACTGGACTACATTCCCTTTCGATTGGGTAAAGATAAACTCCAAGATCTTGGCATCTGCTTGTTCAATCGACTCTGGGGTGAGGGGACGGCTATTCTGAGCTGAGTCGGCATTTCTGAAGAGAAGATAGCCGAGAAATGTCGCTAACAACACACTCAAGGTGAGAAGGGCCCGTCTTGCTATAAGTTCCCACATGCTCTAAGAATTTCCACGAGATAGATTCATACCGATAACTGGCACGATCGTAGCATGCATAATCTGCCAAGTAAACGTCCTCCAGGGAAGTGGAAACAAAAAGACTCCCATGTGTTGTCACATGGGAGTCTTCAGACGGACAGCTAAATGCTCTGGTTAAAAACTATGCTGAAGGTGCAGCATCAGTGGATGCAGGCGAGGCAGTACCATCTTTGGATTTTTTCTTGGTGGCTAATTCCTGACGAGAAACCAATTCGATGGCCACCATTTCAGCGGCGTCGCCAATGCGGCGACGAGTTTTGATGATCCTGGTGTATCCTCCTGGCCGATCTTTGAATCGTGTCGCCACATCGCTAAACAGCTTAGACACAACGTCCTTGCTACGGATAAAGGCTAATGCTCGGCGCCGCGCAGGGAGCGTACCTTCCTTGCCAAGAGTGATCATGCGGTCGGTAAATCCTCGTATCTCCTTAGCCTTAGCTCCCGTGGTCTCGATACGCTCGTGGTCTAACAGTGAGGTCACCAAGTTCCGAAACAACGCCCATCGATGTTTCGTCTGCCGTCCAAGTTGTCGTCCCTTTTTTCTATGTCGCACGATAGTCCTCTTGATTGGAAAGCATCATTCAGATTTCGGACTTCCATTGTATGGGGAAGCCTCAACTTTTGTTCCTAACGAAAGCCCCATCTCAGAAAGAATTTCCTTAATCTCGTTGAGAGACTTTTTCCCAAAGTTCTTTGTCCTGAGCATCTCTCCTTCAGACTTTTGGACGAGATCAGCGATCGTTTTAATATTCGCGTTCTTCAGGCAATTGGCCGCGCGGACGGACAACTCCAGCTCATTCACGCCACGAGATAGATTCTTGTTTACTTCCCGATGAGATTCCTCGTATCCCGCTTCGCTCTTTCCTTCGCTTCGCTCTTCCGGATTGATGAAAATATCCAGATGTTCTCGCAAAATCCCAGCCCCTGTAGATAGGGCATCACGCGGGCTGATGGTACCGTCGGTCCAAATCTCAACCGTTAGTTTGTCATAGTCAGTCATACGACCAACCCGTGCATTCTCAACATGGAAATTGACTCGCCTGATGGGAGAGAAGATGGAATCGATGGCAATCACTCCGATCGGCAATCCCTCTTCCTTATTACGTTCAGCCGGCATATAACCACGGCCATGTTTCACAGTCATCTCAATATCCAGAGTCGCATCCTTGTCCAGGGTGGCAATATGCAAATCTGGCGTCAGAATTGTCACATCGCCATCGTGAAGAATATCTGCCCCCTTTGCTTCTCCAGGCCCCTTCTTTTTCAATCGTATCGTCTTTGGTTTATCCGTGTGGAGCGCCAGCCGCAAGCTTTTAATATTCAGAATAATTGCCGTAACATCTTCCGTCACACCTGCAATCGTCGAAAACTCGTGCACGACCCCTTCAATCTTCACGGTGGTCACCGCAGCTCCCGTGAGCGAGGACAGCAAAATGCGACGGAGGGCATTCCCGATCGTAGTACCAAACCCCCGCTCAAATGCTTCCGTAGTGAACCGTCCAAATGTGGGAGAATGTGCATCCTTATCGACTTCCACCCGCATTGGGATCTGAAAGTCTTTCATCGCTTTAATCATGACCCACCCTCCATACCATCGAGTGACTAAGACATTGGCGAATAGCGCCGATGTCCAAAGACCGCACCGCAGACCGGCGGACTATCGTGAATACAATTCCACGACCATCTGTTCATTGACTGGCAATGCGATCTGTTCCTTGGCTGGCAATGTGCGCACCGTTCCTTTAAATGCGCCTTTGTCAAGCTCCAGCCAATCAGGAATACCTCGACTATCAACTGATTCTAAGGCCGCTTGGAATGCGGCCATGTCTCGACTCCGTTCACGAATCTGGATCACATCTCCAGGCTTTACCAGCGCCCCAGCCACCGTGATCTTCTTCCCATTGATCGTGAAATGACCATGACTGACCATCTGGCGAGCTTGCTTGCGTGAAGCACCGAACCCTAAGCGATACGCAACATTGTCCAGGCGGCACTCCAACAACCGCAACAGGGCATCGCCCGTGACACCGGTCTGTCGTTCAGCGCGTTCGAAGACGCCACGGAATTGACATTCCTGAAGTCCATAGATACGACGCAGTTTCTGTTTTTCCCGCAACTGGAGACTATAGTCAGAGGTTCGCTGTCGCCCCTGCCCATGTTGACCAGGCGGATAACTCCTACGTTCGATCGCGCACTTTTCCGTCATACAGCGCGTGCCCTTGAGAAAAAGCTTCTCCCCTTCTCGCCGACACAACCGACAGACTGGACCACGATACTTTGCCACTGCTTCCTCCTCGCAATAGAACTTACTGACTCACTAGCAACAGGCCTTGCGGTCTCGCCCAGGAACTCTGAGCATACATAGAAAAAATCACACTCGCCGCCGTTTGGGAGGTCGACACCCATTATGCGGAATTGGTGTGACATCGCGAATTAGATTAATCCGCAAACCCGCTCCTTGAAGGGAACGGATCGCTGATTCTCGACCAGAACCTGGCCCATTCACATAGACATCGATTTGCCGCATCCCACTTTCCATAGCTTTTCGCGCTGCAGCCTCTCCAGCACGCTGAGCAGCAAAGGGGGTGCTCTTCCGTGATCCTTTGAACCCTTGATTTCCGGCACTTGCCCAAACCAGCGTGTTTCCACTCATGTCGGTGATCGTCACAATCGTATTGTTGAATGACGCCTGGACATGGGCCACGCCACTCTGAACAATTCGACGTTCTTTCTTTTTCCCTTTTTTAATGCTCATGCGAACTCCTCTGGCTGTTTCAGCAGACTAACTGCTTGAGGCCCCTTTAGTCATCGTCGATCTCGGTTTGCTACTGACACCTGCGCGCCGTCCCTTACGTGTCCGAGCATTGGTCTTGGTTCGCTGTCCGCGGACAGGCAGGCCTTTGCGATGACGCAACCCTCGATAGGTCCCCGAGTCAATCAGCCGCTTGATATTCAGCGACACTTCTTTGCGGAGGTCTCCTTCAACCCGGTAATCACGCTCAATGATTTCACGTAACTTGACGATCTTATCTTCGCTCAGGTCATTAATCCTGACCGCACCATCAATTCCCGCTTCATTGAGAATCTTCCGAGCCGAGATACGTCCAATTCCAAAGATGTAGCTCAGTCCGATATCCGTTCGTTTATTTCGTGGCAAATCGATGCCAGCAATGCGTGCCATTCTGCCTCCCGGTATAAGTACTGAGCACTAGAGCCTCAACCACTGCACTGTTGGAGCCTGCCATACGAGCCCTGCGCCTAACACTGACAGTTCGAAACTCCCCATTCTCTCTACTACTATCCCTGCCGCTGCTTATGACGTGGATTTGTACATAAAATCCGCACCACTCCACAACGACGCACAACCTTGCATTTGGCACATATGGGCTTCACTGATGATTTGACCTTCATAACAATTCGCCACTCCCGTTACTTAAAGCGATAGGTAATTCGGCCCCTGGTCAAATCGTATGGTGACATTTCCACCGTGACCTTATCGCCGGGAAGGATGCGGATAAAATGCATCCGCATTTTCCCTGAGATGTGAGCCAGTATGCCATGGCCATTATCCAGTTTAACCCGAAACATGGCGTTAGGAAGCGTTTCTGTTACCGAGCCCTGGACTTCAATAATATCTTCTTTTGCCACGTCCTTCTATATTCTTTCCTGTGTAACCTAACTAGGTCTTCTCTAATTGACTTAAAACGCGAGGCGGCCCACTGGGTTGAATGGCGATCGTATGTTCAAAGTGGGCAGAGAGGCTTCCATCCACCGTGACTGCGGTCCACCTATCCTCAAGAACACGAACGGCACTCCGACCTATATTCACCATTGGTTCAATCGCCAGGACCATACCTGGTTGCAATCGAGGCCCCTGACCAGGCTTCCCATAGTTGGGAACTTGAGGCTCTTCATGCAGCTGCCGACCAATCCCATGCCCCACAAACTCGGTCACCACAGAGAAACCGGCAGACTCAACATGTTGCTGCACAGCATTCGAGATGTCCGTCAGACGGTTGCCGACCACCGCCTGTTTAATCCCAAGATAGAGTGCCTCTTCCGTCACCTGAACCAACCTTGCCGTCGCCTCCGGAACCCGACCAACCGCGACGGTGACCGCAGAGTCCCCATAGAATCCACCCACAATAGCACCAAGATCAAGTCCGATGATATCCCCATCCTTGAGCTTTCTCTTCGAAGGGATACCGTGAACGACCTGCTCGTTCACAGATGCACAGAGGGTTTTGGGAAAGTTCCGGTAGCCTTTGAACGCCGGAATTGCCCCCCTCACCCGTATTGCCTCCTCGGCAATGCGGTCCAGCTCTTCCGTGCTGATACCGAAACAGACCGCTTTCCTTACAATCGCTAGCGCCTCGGCCACCACCCTTGACGCCTCTGCCATCACCGCGATCTCGGCGGGCGTTTTCAGAATGATCATGCGGTCTGAGGTGTCGCGAGTACTTTCACGAGGTTGTGGTATACCGTGTCAACCGCCTCGGCACCGTTAAGATGCGACAACACATGCCGCTTCTCATAAAAGTCTATTAACGGCGCTGTCTGCTCTTCGTACACACGGAGGCGCATCTCAATCGCTTCCCGCTGATCATCACTTCGCTGAATCAACGCTTCTCCGCAGCGCTCACAGAGGCCACCGTTCTTTGATGGGGCAAACTCGAGGTGATAGGTCGCCTGACACTTTGGACAGCTCCGACGCCCACTCAGGCGCTTCACAACTTCTTCTCGAGAAACCCTAAAGTTAATCACTCGGTCCAGCGGCAGACTCCGTTCATCGAGCACCTTCCCAAGCGCGTCTGCCTGAGGAACTGTCCGTGGAAACCCATCGAGAATAAAACCATTTTCACATGCGGGATCTGCCAATCTCTCCTGCACCAGCCCTATCACAACCGAATCTGGGACCAATCTTCCCTGATCCATATGTTCTTTCGCTTCACAGCCCAGAGTTGACTGGACCCGAACCGCCTCTCGAAGCAAATCCCCAGTCGAAATCTTTCGTATATGATAGTGAACCGAGGCCTTATCTGCCTGTGTGCCTTTCCCAACACCCGGAGCACCGAGAAATACAAGCCGCATGATGTTAGCCGTTTCTCCCACGCAACGGTGCCATCCCCTTACCCAAGAACCCGTCATAATTCCGCATCAACATATGGGATTCAATTTGCTGGGCCGTATCCAGCCCCACGCCAATAACGATCAACAGGGAGGTGCCACCAAAATAAAATGGAACATTCAGCTTGTAAATCAACAATTCAGGAATCACGCAGACAATGGCCAAATAGATAGCACCAGCAAATGTAATCTTGGTTAAGACATTGTAGATATAGTCTGAAGTTCGTTGCCCAGGTCGAATGCCAGGAATAAACCCTCCGTACTTTTTCATGTTGTCGGCCATATCAACGGGGTTCAGAACGACCGCTGTGTAGAAGAAACAGAAAAAGAGAATTAAGCCCACATACATCAATGTGTACAGCAGCGAGCCAGGAGCCAGCTGATCACCGATAGATTTCACCCATGGTGTTTCGAAAAATCCGGCAATTGTTGCAGGAAACGCAATGATTGAGGAGGCAAATATAGGAGGAATGACACCTGCCGTATTAATTTTCAAAGGGATGTGCGTGCTCTGCCCTCCATAGACCCGTCTCCCAATCACCCTCTTTGCATATTGCACGGAAATTTTTCGCCGCCCACTTTCCAGAAAAACAATCGCGGCGACAACACAGATCATCAAGAGTGCCAAGGCAATCAATAAAAAGGCATTAAGCTGGCCGATTTCATATAAATTATAGGTCTGCGCCACGGCCGCAGGAAGCCTGGCTACAATACCAGCAAAAATGATTAACGAGATGCCATTGCCTATTCCTCGCTCGGTGATCTGTTCACCGAGCCACATCAAGAAACCCGTGCCAGCCGTCAGTGTAATGACCGTCATCAGACGGAATCCCCATCCAGCGTGCAGCACGAATGCGCCCTGATTCATTTGTTCTAACCCAACCGCAATCCCAAACCCCTGAATCAGAGCGATACCGATCGTCCCGAACCGGGTATACTGAATAATTTTCTTGCGGCCACGCTCCCCCTCCTTGGCTAATTTGGTCAAATGAGGGACGACGACCGTCAATAACTGAAGGATGATCGATGCGCTGATGTATGGCATGATGCCCAGCGCAAAGATCGTCAGGCGGGACAGGGACCCACCTGAAAAAATATCGAGGAACCCAAGCAAGGCCCCCCCCTGTTTCTGCAAAAACTCGGAAAGGGCTTCGCCGTTGATACCAGGAGTCGGGATATGAGACCCGATTCGGTACACCACGAGCATTCCAAGCGTAAAAAGAACACGAGTACGCAGCTCGGGGATCTTAAAGATATTCTGAAAACTTGTCAGGAGCCGTTCAAGCACCGCCGATGACCTCGACTCGCCCTCCGGCCGCTTGGATTTTCGATTCAGCCGATTTACTAAACTTATGTGCCTGAACAACGAGTGCTTTCTTTAATTCGCCGTTGCCAAGAATTTTGATTCGAAGTTTTTTTCGCTTCACTAATCCAGCGTCAACCATGGCTTGCGGAGTGACGGTCTCATTTCCAACCCATTGTTCAAAACTCTTAATGTTGACGATTGAATATTCTGTCCTGGTTGGGTTGGTAAATCCGAATTTTGGTAGCCGCCGTACCAACGGCATCTGTCCACCCTCAAACCCTGGACGCTTACCGCCACCAGATCGAGCCAGAAGTCCCTTATGCCCTTTTGTGGCCGTCTTCCCGTGACCAGACCCAGGTCCACGTCCTATACGCTTCCTTCGCTTCTTTGCTCCTTTTGCTGGAGCTAAATCATGAAGTTTCATGGCTTTCCAACCTCAAGCAGGTAGCCTACTTTTTGAATTAGTCCTCGCACCTGAGCCGTGTCTGGATGGACAACTGTCTGTCGAATATGTCGAAGACCGAGGCCACGCAATACAAGGCGATGCCGCTCAGGTGTCCCAATGGGACTTCGTCGTAACGTCACGCGCACGCTTTGAGCAGCATGCTCTGAAGTTTTAGGCGTCTTGGATGAGCTCATTACACCGCAGCCCTTTCTCGACCATCAGGAAGTACTTGTCGACGGAAGCGAAGAACATCGTCCAAATTGCGCAATTGAGTGAGCCCGTCGAGTGTGGCACGAACAGTATTGAATGGGTTTCCACGGCCCAATGTTTTTGCGATGACATTATGCGCACCGACCAGCTCCACCACAGCACGAACCGCCCCCCCGGCGATGATTCCAGTACCGTCGACGGCCGGCTTCAGCAGCACATGCTCTCCACCAAACAAACCATGCACCTCATGGGGAATAGTTGCGCCCTTCAGTGAAACATGAACAAGGTGTTTCTTGGCTTGTTCGACAGCCTTTGAAATCGCAACCGGGACTTCAGCAGCTTTTCCCTTGCCGATCCCTATCCACCCATGACCGTCGCCGACAACAACGAGTGCACAAAAGTTGAAACGTTTTCCGCCTTTCACAACTTTTGCCACACGATTGATAAATACAACTTTATCTTTTAGGCTTAATTCATCGGGATTGACTCGCACGCTCTTACCCCTCAGTCCTAAGTTCAGAAACAGTTCGCCAGGAAATCACACGCTTTTCTTGCTCGCCTCGCATCCCGCCTCAGCCTAAAATTGCAAGCCCCCTTCACGCGATGCATCTGCAAGTGCCTTAATTCTGCCGTGATACATCCGCCCCCCTCGATCAAAAACTACGGTAGTTACCTTGGCAGCCTTGGCCCGATCAGCGATCAATTTTCCCACCGCCTTAGCCGCCTCAATGCCACCAGTCGATTTCATGGACTTGCGTAGCGACTTATCGAGCGATGAGGCAGCCGCCAGAGTTGCACCTTGAATATCATCAATAATCTGGGCATAAATATGGGCCGCACTTCGAAATACATTCAGACGTGGACGGCCGGTCGTTCCCATAATCACACGTCTCACTCGACGGCGTCGTTGATTAAGTTGTCGAACTTTGTCTGCAGCATTCATGGCTAGTTCCTATTTCCCCGTCTTGCCTTCTTTTTTACGCAATGTCTCGCCCGCGTAGCGAATACCCTTTTGCTTATAGACATCAGGTGGCTTAATAGCTCTAAGATCAGCTGCCACTTGCCCTACTAACCGCTTATCAACTCCTTTGACGTTAATGAGCGTCTGCTTGTCCACTTTGACATCGATGCCCGTTGGCACATCATAGATCACTGGATTGATATACCCCACGCTGAAGCTAAGTGTCCGCCCCTGAACTTGAGTCTTGTAGCCTACTCCAGTAATCTCAAGCGAGCGTTCGTATCCTTTTGTTACACCCTGAACCATATTACTCAATTCGGCACGAGTCAGCCCATGCAAGGCTCTCAGCTTACGATCGTCACTCGAACGGCCGACAATGAGTTGGCCATTGCTAACGGCAACGTCGACTCCCTGCTCGAGGGACCAATCCAGTTTGCCTAGTGGACCCTTAACTGACACAGTTGATCCAGCAACTTTAACTTCCACTCCACCCGGAATTACGATCGGTTTTTTTCCAATGCGGGACATTGTTTATTACACCCCTCGATCGAGATCGAAATAACTCATCCGACTACCATACGGAACAGAGAAGCTCACCCCCAAGACGATTCTTACGGGACTCCTGGTCAGTCATGATTCCCCTGGACGTAGAAAGGATGGACACGCCAATCCCATTGCGAACTTTCTTAATTTCCTGACTACCAATATACACCCGTCGTCCTGGCTTACTGACGCGCTCCAGCCCGGTGATCATAGGCTGCCCCTCACCGACATATCGAAGACGTACGGTAAGAATTGGATGCCCCTCATGAGCTCCATCCTCAATGGCGTCAACATAACCTTCTCTCATCAAAATCGTCAAAATAGCACGCTTCAACTTTGAAGTTGGAACTGTGACAGTCTCATGACGACGCTGAGCGCCATTCTTTAAGCGAACCAGAAGATCGCCGATTGGATCGGTAACCATGCTATATCTTTCTATCCTCCATTGGCATTCACCGGTGTGAGAACACCCGTTACCAGCTAGATTTTCGCACGCCAGGAATCTCTCCGCGCAGAGACATCAGTCGAAAGCAAATGCGGCACATTTGAAACCGACGGAGATATCCGTGAACTCGACCACAAACTCCACACCGATGGTAGTTACGCGTGGAGAACTTCTGCTGCGTTGCTGCCTTATTTCTCAGCGCTAATCTCGACACACGCACTCCTTCCGTTCAAACAAACACCATTGACCCACGTCGTGCTCACGTACGGAACGGCATACCCAGGTGCTTCAGAAGCGCCTTCCCCTCGTCATTCGTCCTGGCCGTAGTGACAACCGTAATATCCATCCCATGAATCGAGGCAACTTCATCGTACTTAATTTCAGGGAAAATGAGTTGCTCTTTTACACCAAGGGTGTAATTCCCTCGACCATCAAAAGCCTTTGGAGAAACGCCACGGAAGTCTCGGATACGAGGAAGTGCTAACGTAACCAGGCGATCAAAAAACTCATACATCCGCCGGCTACGAAGCGTCACTTTAGTTCCGATGGGCAACCCCTGCCGAAGCTTGAACCCGGCGATGGCTTTCTTAGCTCGAGTGACGACCGGCTTTTGACCGGTGATCATCCCCAGCTCAGCTACCGCACCTTCCAAGAGTTTCACATTCTGAATCGCCTCACCCATTCCCACGTTCAACACCACACGCTCAAGCCGTGGAACCTGCATCACGTTTTTATATCCAAACTCCTTCATGAGTGCGGGGACCACCTTCTGGTCATATATATCACGAAGACGTGGTCGAAACTTGGACTCCTCGCCACCTTGGTCCAATGGCGCGGGCGTGACCGATTCTTTTTTTGATGATTTACGCTCGGACGGTTTATTAGATTTATTTTTAGGTTCCTTAGTCATCACGTAGCCTATTCCACAGCCTCGTTTGATTTCTTACTGAAGCGCACTCGTCGCCCATCTTCTAAAACCCGAATCCCGATCCGCGTAGCCTTCTGTGTGACCGGACAGAAAAACATGACATTGGAAATCTGCAGAGGTGCCTCTCGCTCGAGAATACCTCCCTGCTTTGCCTTCTGATTGGGTTTTGTGTGTCGCTTGATGATATTTAACTTCTCGACAACCACCTTCCCGGCTTGCAGATCAACAGACAGAACTTTCCCCGTCTTGCCTCGCTCACGACCAGAGACCACGACAACCGTATCCCCTTTTCGAATTTTGCTTTTTCGGACTACTTCCACCATGCTCCTCGTTTGTTCTGCCCTACAAAACTTCAGGCGCTAAAGAAATGATCTTCATAAATTTCTTCCAGCGGAGCTCGCGGGCAACAGGACCGAATATGCGCGTTCCAATTGGCTCGCCATCTTTGTTGATCAACACGCATGCGTTCCGATCAAACTTAATATACGATCCATCTTCTCGGCGAACTTCCTTTGTGGTTCGGACGATGACAGCCCGGCTCACATCCCCCTTCTTCACGCCCGCCTGTGGGATCGCCTCCTTGACAGCCACCACCACGATATCACCCAGCGACGCATAACGCCGTCTCGTCCCCCCGAACACATGAAAACACATGGCCTGCTTGGCTCCGGAATTATCGGCCACATCCATATATGTATAGTTCTGAATCATCGCTATATTCCTACGCGCGGCAGTAAACCAAAGACCATCCGAAATACCGCTTCTTACTTTTCAGGTTGACCTTTTTCCATGACTTGAACGACACGCCAGTTCTTTTCTTTGCTTAACGGCCTCGTCTGCACGAGCTTGACACGATCTCCCACTTTACACACTCCACCTTCATCGTGGGCTTTCAGTTTCGTCACCCGCCTAAGAACCTTCTTATAGACTGGATGAGTGACCGTTCGTGAAACCACGACAACAACCGTCTTTTGCATTTTGTTACTGACGACGTCACCATACCAATGACGGCGCTTTACTACCTCAGCCATAGCATCCTTTACTTTTTAGGGCCCTCTGTTCGGGCCTTCACTTGCTCGAGAATAGTTTTCACCCGCGCAATATCCCGTTTTGTTTTTCGGATTTGCATAGGATTCTCGAGACGTCCCGAGCCAAACTGAAAACGTAGACTGAACAGCTCTTGTACAAGTTGCTTTTCTTTATCGACAAGCTCACTCACCCCTAGCTGCTGGAGCTCCTTGACGTCCAATGCCATATCCCCTGCTCCTCTTTATCCTCTCAAGAACCTTGACCAAACTCGCCACGAACAACCAATTTCGTGGCAATCGGCAACTTGTGCGACGCAAGACGAAACGCCTCTTTAGCAACCTCTGGGGTGACGCCGTCCATCTCATAAAGGATCCTACCAGGCTTGACAACAGCAACCCAGTACTCAGGATTCCCCTTCCCCTTACCCATTCGAGTCTCGGCCGGCTTTTTGGTGATCGGTTTATCAGGGAAAATGCGTGTCCACACTTGCCCTCCGCGCTTCACGTACCGAGTAATCGCAATACGCGCGGCTTCAATTTGCCGGCTCGTCACCCATCCTGGCTCCAATGCCTTGAGACCAAATTCCCCAAGAGTAATTTGGCCACCACGATAGGCCTTGCCGGTCATCCGGCCCTTTTGCATCTTTCTAAATTTAACTTTCTTAGGCGCTAACACAGGTCGATCTCCTCACCCAAACCGTCGTTCTAAAGATGATTCGGCCTTGAAGGGCTGCACAGGAAGAAGCTCACCCTTGTAGATCCAGGTCTTTACCCCGATCTGCCCCATCGTCGTGTGCGCTTCGGCGAATCCATAATCTATTTCAGCGCGGAGCGTATGTAGTGGAACACGCCCCTCTCGATACCATTCCGTTCGAGCAATTTCAGCACCACCCAGACGACCAGCCACCATGATCTTGATACCTTGAGCACCAAGCCTCAATGCGGACTGAACACTGCGCTTCATCGCTCTCCGAAATGCAACCCGCTTCTCAAGCTGAGTAGCAACATTTTCGCTAACCAGCTGAGCGTCAAGTTCTGGCTTCTTTATTTCCTTGACCGTAATATAAACCTGTCCCCCATACTGCTTTTCAAGGTCAGCCTTCAGCTTATCAACCTCAGCCCCCTTGCGTCCGATAATAATGCCAGGGCGAGCAGTATGAATAATCACTCTAGTCTGATCACCAGAACGCTCAATTTCAACTTTGGATACGCCGGCATGATACAGCCTTGCCTTAACCATCTTTCGGATCTTAACATCCTGATGGAGTAGTTTGGCGTAATCTTTACCTGCATACCAGCGCGAGCTCCACGTATAGTTGTAGCCAAGCCGATAACCTATTGGATGTGTTTTCTGACCCATGCGTTATATGCCTCAATAGAGAGAAATGAGCTATTTTCTCTTACCCTGAATTTCGGGAGCCGTCACAACGACGGTAATGTGACTCGTACGCTTTTGAATGGCATTGGCCCGCCCCATCGACCTCGCACGTACACGCTTATATGTGGGACCACCATCAACGAAAGCCCTGGAGATGACCATTGATTCGCTATCGCCCATCTCTTTTAGCTCTGCATTGGCCACGGCGGAGCGGACGATTTTTTCAACGAGCCTCGCAGCATGGCGTGGCGTGTGCTTCAAGATGGCCAACACCATGGGCACTTGCTTCCCACGAATCAAATCAATTACTGGTCTTGCCTTCCGAGGCGCAACGCGAGCAAACTTTAGAACCGCACGTGCTTCAGTCATTTTCTAAACCCTGTTAGCCAATTGGATACCAACAATCAATGAATAACGCGATACGTCAGACATTGATAATGAGCCAACCGATCAACCTTTCTACTTAAGTGCGACAGCCTTTTCAGACCTTGCATGGCCATGCCCCTTAAAAAACCTTGTTGGAGCGAACTCGCCAAGCTTATGACCAACCATGTTCTCAGTCACGAACACCGGAATAAACTTCTTCCCGTTATGAACCGCGAACGTATGGCCGATCATGTCCGGGATGACCGTTGACCGTCGCGACCACGTCTTGATTAACTTGCGGTCCTTCGTCTCATTCATGCGCTCGACTTTTTCGAGAAGGTGACCGTCAATAAACGCGCCCTTACTTACCGATCTAGGCATTGCGAACTCCTGGCTTACGTCGAGCAATAATGAACTTATCTGTTTTCTTATTCTGTCTAGTTTTGTACCCCTTGGTTGGAAGACCCCACGGAGAGACCGGGTGAGGATTCCCCTGCCCAGACTTTCCTTCACCACCTCCGTGCGGATGGTCGACAGGGTTCATCACAACCCCTCGAACGTGAGGCTTCTTCCCTTTCCAACGATTCCGCCCGGCCTTTCCAACACTGACATTCTCATGGTCGACGTTACCAACTTGCCCAACAGTCGCCATGCATACCCCTAGGACTCGACGCATTTCACCTGACTTTAGACGTACCTGCACATACACACCATCACGCCCCATGACCTGCGCAAACCCACCAGCACTTCGAATCAACTGACCTCCCTTTCCAACCTTCAACTCAAGGTTGTGGATGGTCGTACCAAGAGGCATATTCATCAAAGGAAGCGCATTCCCAGGTCTGATCTCCGCCTGAGGGCCAGATTGTATTTCATCATTTATGCTTAATCCGACAGGAGCTAAGATATACCGCTTCTCTCCGTCCAGATATTTCAGGAGTGCAATTCGTGCTGATCGATTCGGATCGTACTCAATAGCCTCAACCCGAGCTGAAACTCCAACTTTATCGCGCAAGAAATCAATCGTGCGATAGAGCCGCTTATGCCCTCCCCCACGAAACCTGACAGTCGTCCGACCATCATTGTTGCGCCCTCCGCTTCGGATATGGAAAGCAGTCAACGATTTCTCTGGCTTCTTTTTGGTTAACTCCTCGGTCACCACAGCCGTCATACCTCGACGACCAGGAGACGTAGGACGATACGACTTCAGTCCCATAATAATACTCCCACTTTTCACCCTTCACGAACAAGCCGACGACGAGACCCTACTAGGCACTTTCGTACATCTCTAACTTTTCGCCCTGCTTAAGAGTCACCAGCGCCTTCTTCCAATCGGAACGCCTACCAGAGAATCGACCGAGCTTCTTAACTTTCCCACGAACATTCATGACGTTGACCTTGTCAACCTTGACTTTCAACAGCGCCTCGACGGCCAGCCTGATCTGAATGCGGTTTGCATCAGGATGAACTACAAAACCCACCGTATTCGTTGCTTCCCGAAGTGCAGTAAGCTTTTCCGTTAATAATGGCCGAATCAAGATCCTGTGGCTATCAACTTTCATGACCACACCTCATTCACAGGACCAAGCTCCCGCTCGGCAATCATGATCACTTGGGCGCGAACCACATCGTACACGTTCAGCTGATCAGCGCTAAGCACCTTCACAGCAGCGAGATTTCCAGCAGCCTTCAAGATGTCAGACTGATCCTTACCAACGATCACCAGCGCGTGATCACCCCCAGTGAATTGCTTTAACGCTTGCGCTAGCAACTTCGTTCTGGGCTGCTGGAGGGAAAGATCAGACACAACAAACAATTTACTCTCCACTACCTTAGCCGACAATGCGCTCTGTAGTGCAATACGATACTTCTTCTTGGGCATAGAATAGGCATAACTTCTAGGCTTTGGCCCAAAAACACTTCCGCCATGGCGCCAGACAGGAGAGCGAAGAGACCCAGCCCTGGCACGCCCCGTATGCTTTTGCTTCCATGGCTTTTTACCAGATCCGCTCACTTCACCGCGCCGCAACGTAGAGGCCGTCCCCCTACGCTCACAGGCACGCTGCATGATGACCGCTTCATGAACCAAAGCGGCACGAGGCTCACAGCCGAATACCTGCGGAGATAAATCGACCGTTCCCACCTTCTTCTTTTGCAAATCAACGAGATCGATAGTAGGCATACTAGCTCTTTTTTGACTTTCGGACGATAACGAGGCCGCTAATGGCCCCAGGAATGGCCCCTCGGACAAAGAGGAGATTTTCATCAGACCGCGACTCAACGACCTTCAACCTCTGAACCGTGACACGCTCCGACCCCATGTGGCCAGGCAAGGTCTTCCCTTTCCACACACGAGAAGGAAACGAACTCGCCCCTATAGAACCTGGCGCCCGATGAAACATGGACCCATGAGACTCAGGACCACCCGCGTAGTGATGACGCTTCACGACACCCTGAAACCCCTTACCTTTGGATATTCCGATGACGTCAACCCAATCACCCTTCTGAAACATGCCGACCGTTACCACTTGTCCGACAGCCGGATTTCCGTCTTTTTTAAACTCACGCAGGATACGACTTGGCGCCGCTTGGTTTTTCTTGAGATGCCCTAACTCTGACTTCGACAGCTTGCGCTCTTTGACTTCACCGAAAGAAAGCTGGACCGCTTCATATTGATCCCGTTCTTTCGTCTTTATCGCCACCACTCGACACGGACCCGCCTCGATTATCGTCACTGGAGTTAAACGACTCACATCGAAGACTTGGGTCATTCCCAACTTCTTTCCAATCAGTCCATTTGTCATTGACTCACCGCATAATTGAGAGGACAATCAAGATCACATCCAACCCTAAACTCATGCGCCATCATAGTTTTATCTCTACATCCACTCCCGCCGCCAAATTCAGTTTCATCAAGGAATCCATCGTCTCAGGCGTTGGCTCCATAATATCGAGCAATCGCTTATGTGTGCGCATCTCAAATTGCTCACGGGATTTCTTATCAGCGTGCGTTGACCGTTGGACGGTAATCTTTTCAATCCGCGTAGGAAGCGGAATTGGCCCCACTACCCTAGCCCCACTGCGCCGAACAGTCTCAACAATTTCCGTAACCGACTGATCCAGCACTCGGTAGTCAAAACCCCTTAATCTGATCCTGATCCGCTGATCGACTTTCACGTCATTCACTCCTAACCTGTCAAGCGAACAGTTCCGTCTTACGCCAGAATTTCCGTCACGACCCCCGAACCCACAGTCTTGCCGCCCTCACGCACGGCAAACCGCAACCCCTGATCCATCGCGATCGGACTGATCAACTCCCCCGTCACACTGACATTGTCGCCCGGCATCACCATCTCGACCCCCGGATTCAACTGCACGATCCCCGTCACATCCGTCGTCCGGAAGTAGAACTGCGGCCGATACCCATTGAAGAACGGCGTGTGCCGCCCGCCCTCTTCTTTCGTCAACACATAAATCTCTGCCTTGAACTTCGTATGCGGCGTGATGGTCTTCGCTTTGCACAACACCATCCCTCGCTCCACGTCTTCTTTCTTCGTGCCCCGCAACAGCACCCCTACGTTGTCTCCCGCCTGCCCCTCATCCAACACCTTGCGGAACATCTCCACACCCGTCACGATCGTGGTCTGCGTCGGCCGAAGCCCCACAATCTCGATTTCATCGCCCACCTTCACAATGCCCCGCTCGCACCGCCCCGTGACGACCGTCCCGCGGCCACTGATGGTAAAGACGTCTTCAATCGGCATGAGAAACGGCTTGTCAATCGGCCGCTGCGGCGTCGGAATGTACGTATCCACCGCCTCCAACAGCTTCATGATGGACGGCACCCCCAATTCCCCGGGATCCGCCTCCATCGCCTTCAACGCACTCCCATGGATGATCGGGGTCTTGTCCCCCGGAAACCCATACTTGGTGAGCAACTCCCGCACTTCCAGCTCCACCAACTCCAACAACTCCTTGTCATCGACTTTGTCGGCCTTGTTCAAAAACACCACGATGTAGGGCACCCCTACCTGCCGGGCCAAGAGAATGTGCTCTCGTGTCTGCGGCATCGGCCCGTCCGCCGCACTGACCACCAGAATCGCCCCATCCATCTGCGCCGCACCGGTGATCATGTTCTTCACGTAATCCGCGTGCCCCGGACAATCCACGTGGGCATAATGGCGGTTATCCGTCTCATACTCAACGTGACTGATGGCGATCGTCATAATCTTGGTCGCATCCCGTCGCCCCTGGCTCTCACTGGCTTTCGCCACTTCGTCGTACGGGATGTACTTCGCCAGCCCCCGATCCGCACACACTTTCGTCAACGCCGCCGTCAACGTCGTCTTCCCATGGTCCACGTGCCCAATCGTCCCAATGTTCACGTGCGGCTTCTTCCGCTCGTATTTCGCCTTCGCCATAATGCCACCCCCTCCTAATTCACCACGCTATTTCTTGATGATGGCTTCCGCAATATTTCTAGGAACCTGATCATACCGATCAAACTCCATGCTATAGGTCGCACGACCCTGCGTACGAGACCGGAGATCAGTCGCATAGCCAAACATCTCCATTAAGGGCACGGCAGCATCAATAGCTTGAGCACCAGCCCGGACCTTCATTCCTTGCACTTTACCTCGCCGGCTGTTCAAGTTACCAATCACATCACCCATGAACTCCTGCGGAACCAAAACCTCAACCTTCATAATTGGTTCAAGCAGGACAGGATCGGCCCTCTTACACGCATCAGCAAATCCCATTGACCCTGCAATCTTAAATGCCATTTCATTTGAATCGACATCGTGGTAGGAACCATCAATCACCGTCACCTTCACATCCCGAAGCGGATACCCTGCAACTACACCGCTTTCCATCCGCTCGCGAACACCCTTCTCAATAGCAGGGACAAACTCCTTCGGAATTGCCCCACCCACAACCTTATTCACAAACTCAAGCCCCTTACCTGACTCTGAAGGCTCAACTGTTAAGACAACATGACCGTACTGTCCACGCCCGCCAGTCTGTTTAACATATTTCGATTCAGCCTCAGCCTTCCGCCTGATCGTCTCCCGGAATGCCACCTCAGGCTTTCCTACATTTGCTTCAACTTTAAACTCACGCAACATTCGATCGACGATGATTTCAAGATGCAATTCACCCATTCCAGCAATGATCGTCTGCTGAGTCTCTTCGTCCGTCCGCACACGGAATGATGGATCCTCTTGAGCCAATTTCTGGAGGGCGAAACCCATCTTCTCTTGATCTTGCTTTGTCTTAGGCTCAATTGCCATCGCAATCACCGGCTCAGGAAACTTCATCACCTCCAGGAGCACTGGCTGCTTTTCATCCGCCAGCGTATCTCCCGTTGTAGCCCCCTTAAGCCCCACCGCTGCAGCGATGTCCCCTGCGTACACCTCATCGATTTCTTCTCGCTTATTGGCATGCATCTTCAAGAGACGCCCAATGCGGTCCTTTGTCCCCTTGGTCACATTCAAAACCGCTGTGCCAGTTTTCAACGTTCCAGAATAGACACGGAAAAATGTCAACTGTCCGGCAAATGGATCAGACATGATCTTGAATGCCAATGCAGAAAATGGCTCACCGTCATCCGACTTTCGCTCAACTTCTTTACTGCTATTCGGATCCAACCCCATGACCGGAGGAACATCAAGCGGAGACGGCAGGTAGTCAACAACGGCATCCAGCAACTGCTGAACGCCCTTATTCTTAAAAGCCGACCCACACAGCACCGGAGTAATCTTCATCGAGATAACGCCAGCTCTGATCGCGCGCATAACCTCTTCTTCAGTCAATGGATGGCCGCTCAAATACTTCTCCATAACCTGGTCATCAAACTCTGCCACCGCATCGAGCATTTTCTCTCGGTACTCTTTCGCCTGAGCGAGAAGAGCCTCAGGAATTTCATCGACCTTATACTTCGCACCCAACGTTTCGTCGTCGTAGAAGAATCCCTTCATCCTTACCAGATCAATCGATCCTCGAAATTCTGCTTCACGCCCGATCGGAATCTGAATCGGAACCGGCATAGCCCCCAGTCGATCAATGATAGACTGGACACTTCCGTAGAAATCCGCACCGACACGATCCATCTTATTCATGAAGGCGATACGAGGCACATGATACTTATCAGCTTGACGCCAGACCGTTTCAGACTGAGGCTCAACACCCTGAACAGAATCAAACGCTGCTACCGCCCCATCAAGCACTCGCAAGGAGCGCTCCACCTCAATTGTAAAGTCAACGTGCCCAGGTGTATCAATAATATTAATGCGATGATCACGCCAGAAACAGGTTGTCGCGGCGGCCGTAATGGTAATGCCTCGCTCACGCTCTTGCTCCATCCAATCCATCGTGGCCGCACCCTCATGGACCTCACCCAGCTTATGAGTCATGCCCGTATAATAGAGGATGCGCTCCGTGGTCGTAGTCTTACCGGCATCAATATGGGCCATGATACCGATATTGCGCGTTTGCCCTAACGATGTCTGACGAGCCACTTTAACTCCCTAACTCTCTCAAAAAAAACGAGTGCCGCAAGTCAAGCAAAGAAATACCGCTGCGATACAAGCTGGCCAGAGTCTGCCGATCGCAGCACGGCTCAACTGCAGCACAGAATGACACTACCAGCGATAATGGGCGAATGCTTTATTGGCTTCTGCCATCCGATGCACGTCTTCCCGCTTCTTGACCGCAGCCCCTGTATTATTCGATGCATCCATCAGTTCAGCGGCAAGCTTTTCACGCATACTCTTGCCACCGCGTGTACGGGCATACTGCGATAACCAACGAAGCGCCAACGACACTCGACGTGCAGGCCTAATTTCGACCGGAACCTGATAGGAGGCACCCCCTACTCGACGAGACTTGACTTCAACAATCGGCTTTACATTATCTACAGCTGCCTTAAACACTTTCAGCGGGTCGCCGCCAGTTTTCTCCTGAATAACATCAAACGCGCCATAGCATATCCGTTCCGTCGTACTCTTTTTCCCGCTACTCATTAGCGCGTTAATAAACTTCCCGACCAGCTTATCTCGGTACCGCACATCTGGAAGCACTTCTCGTTGACCCAAAAACCTACTGCGTGGCATATCAACCTATCCAATCCGTGTGATGATTTTCAAAACTCACAAAATCTACTTGGGCCGCTTTGCTCCATACTTCGAACGACTCTGCTTTCTTCCAGCTACACCCACCGCGTCCAAGGCGCCACGAACCAAATGGTATCGAACGCCCGGCAAATCTTTAACGCGACCTCCACGCACAAGCACAATAGAATGCTCCTGAAGATTGTGCCCTACGCCAGGTATATACGTCGTCACCTCCATACCGTTCGTAAGGCGCACACGCGCAACTTTTCGCAATGCTGAGTTCGGCTTCTTCGGCGTCGTTGTGTATACACGAAGACACACGCCTCTTTTCTGCGGACAGGACTTCAGGGCAGGACTTTTGGTCTTTGCCTTCACAAAGATCCTGCCTTTCCGAACCAGCTGATTGATCGTCGGCATCGCGTTCAAACCCTTTCAAATAGAACAAGCACCAACCGTCAAGTGCAAAGCCGCCGGATTATAGTGACGTAAACGCCGACTGTCAAGTAGGCAATATCCGTCACGCACTAAGACCGAGCACCTTCCCCTGAAACCGCTGGAACTGCCGCACCAGATGATACTGCAGTTGTAACACCTACAGGTATTACCTCAGGCTTCTCACTGATGACGAACGTATCGCGGTACTCTTCAAACCCGGACCCTGCCGGAATCAAACGACCCACAATGACGTTTTCCTTCAAGCCCAATAACTTATCCTCGCGTCCATTGATCGCGGCTTCAGTGAGTACGCGTGTGGTTTCCTGGAATGATGCCGCAGAAATAAAGCTATCGGTCGTGAGGGCCGCCTTGGTAATCCCAAGCAAGACAGGCTTGCCCAGAGCAGGCGTGCCGCCATTGGCGAGCACTCGCTCATTTTCTTTTTCGAAGAGACTCTTGCTGACTTGACTGGCCGGCAAAAAATGGGTATCTCCCGGATCTTCAACCCGCACCTTACGCAGCATTTGCCGCACGATGATCTCGATATGTTTGTCGTTAATCGAAACGCCTTGCAATCGATATACGTCCTGCACCTCATCCACGAGGTACTTCTGCAATTCATTCGGACCCAACACATCAAGAATGTCATGAGGATTTGCCGAGCCGTCCATCAACGGCTCTCCAGCCCGAACCCAGTCACCTTCGTGAACGTTGACGTGCTTGCCCTTAGGAATAAAATATTCCTTCACATCACCCATCTTGTTGTCGACGAGAACCTTGCGCTGGCCTTTGACGAACCCACCGTAGGAGACCTCTCCATCGATCTCAGTGATGACCGCCTGCTCTTTTGGCTTCCTCGCCTCGAACAGCTCCACCACGCGCGGAAGACCTCCCGTAATGTCCTTAGTCTTCGTCGTCTCACGAGGAATCTTTGCCAAGACATCACCGGGATGCACGGTGGCCCCTTTTTCGACAAAGATATGGGCTCCGACCGGTAATAAGTATCTGGCCACCGCGCTAGATCCGCCGGTTGCTTTGGCCGTTTTACCACTGTCGTCTTTAATCGACACGCGAGGACGAAGTGTCTGGCCGGTATGCTCAATGATAACCTTACGCGACAAGCCAGTTACTTCATCGAACTCGTCCTTCATCGTGACACCTTCGACAATATCACCGTACGCCACTCTCCCACCCACTTCCGTCAGAATAGTCAGAGAGTACGGGTCCCACTCGACCAATTTCTGGCCAGCGGCAACCGAATCGCCATCTTTAATCTTGATCTTAGCCCCATACACCACGGGGTACTTCTCACGCTCTCGTCCACTATCATCGACAATCGCAATCTTTGTATTACGATTCATAACGACCCATTCACCATCTTTATTCCGTACCGCAATACCACCATTGTGAATGTCGGCGTTCTTTTTGGCATCGAAGCTCATGAACTTAATGCGCCCGGCATGTTTCGCCTCAAGCACGGTCTGCTCGACGACCTTACTGGCCGTGCCGCCGATGTGAAAGGTCCGCATCGTCAACTGCGTGCCAGGTTCGCCGATTGATTGCGCCGCGATGACACCGACCGGCTCTCCCTTTTCCACCAGACGCCCTCGCGCCAGATCTCGACCGTAACAGGCACGACAGACACCACGGGGAGATTGACAGGTCAGCACGGACCGAATCTTCACACGGTCAACTCCCGCCTCAACGATCAACTTCGTTAGCTCTTCATTGATTTCTTCATTCCAAGACACAATAATTTCCCCGGTGACGGGGTCACGAATATCCTCTGCCGCCAAACGACCGAGAACGCGCTCTTCCAACGGCTGGATAATTTCACCACCTTCGACCAATGGACTGACAGTAATGCCGTCTCGCGTACCACAATCAAGCTCATTAATAATGACGTCTTGAGCAATATCGACCAATCTCCGAGTGAGATACCCTGAATTGGCGGTCTTCAACGCCGTATCGGCAAGCCCCTTACGAGCACCGTGAGTGGAAATGAAGTACTGCAACACCGTCAACCCTTCACGGAAGTTTGCGGTGATCGGCGTTTCAATGATCTCACCGGATGGCTTGGCCATCAATCCGCGCATACCACCCAACTGCCGAATCTGTTGCGAACTACCACGAGCACCAGAATCCGCCATCATGAAGATTGGGTTGAACGATTCGGCTTTGGCCGGATCACCGCCGGCGCCGAGCTCCTTCATCATCTCGTTGGCAACCTGCTCAGTGACGTGTGCCCAAATGTCGATCACCTTGTTGTACCGTTCGCCGTTCGTGATCAACCCCTCCGAATACTGTTTCTCGATCTCGATCACTTCGCGCTGCGCTTTCCCGATAAGTTCTTCCTTCTTACTCGGAATGTGCATATTATCGACGCAGATCGACAAACCGGCTCTCGTCGCATAGGTAAAGCCAATATCTTTGATCTTATCCAGAAACTCGACGGTGTCTCGATGACCAGTCTGTCGATAGACCGAATCAATGAGTTTCGTCATCTCCTTTTTGGTCATGAGCTTGTTCGCATTGGCGAACGGTAAACCTTGCGGAAGGATTTCTGACAGCAAGACACGGCCAACAGTTGTCTGCACCAGTGAACCCTCAAGACGCACCTTAATCCGCGCATGCTCTTCCATTTCTCTCGCATCATAGGCAATCCGAACTTCTTCAGGGGACCCAAACACCTTCCCCTCGCCCTTTGCGCCCAACCGCTCTTTCGTCAACCAATAGCAGCCCAACACCATATCCTGCGACGGCACCGCAATCGGCTTACCATTGGCCGGAGAAAGAATGTTGTTGATGGACATCATGAGAACCCGTGCTTCAACCTGCGCTTCAACGGATAGCGGGACGTGCACCGCCATCTGATCTCCATCGAAGTCCGCATTGAACGCGGCGCAGACGAGCGGATGCAATCGGATCGCCTTGCCCTCAACTAACACAGGATCGAAGGCCTGGATGCCCAACCGATGGAGCGTCGGGGCTCGATTCAGCAGTACAGGGTGCTCGCGAATCACTTCGTCCAATACATCCCAAACCTCTGGCCGCTCTTTTTCAACTAACCGCTTGGCACTCTTAATAGTAGTAGCCGCACCTCGGGCTTCCAACTTGTGAAAGATGAACGGCTTGAACAACTCAAGTGCCATCTTCTTCGGTAAACCACATTGATGGAGACGCAGCTCAGGACCGACAACAATGACGGTACGACCAGAGTAATCCACACGCTTCCCGAGTAGATTCTGCCGGAACCGTCCTTGCTTTCCCTTCAGCATGTCGCTCAACGATTTCAGTGGACGCTTGTTTGGACCACGAATCGCGCGCCCTCGGCGACCATTATCGAAGAGCGCATCCACAGCTTCCTGCAGCATCCGCATCTCGTTCCTGATGATGACGCCTGGCGCCTTCAACTCCATCAATCGTTTCAACCGATTATTTCGATTGATCACACGACGGTAGAGGTCGTTCAGATCAGATGTGGCAAATCGGCCTCCATCAAGCGGAACCAGGGGACGCAACTCCGGCGGCAGGACCGGAATGACATCCATGATCATCCATTCCGGCTTATTCCCAGACTTACGAAACGCCTCCAGTACCTTTAAGCGCTTGGCATACTTCTTCTTCATGGCTGCCGATGTCGACGCTTTTGACTTCACCTGCAATTCATCCCACAGCGCATTAATATCGATCTTCCTCAATAAGTCACGGATAGCCTCTGCACCGATTCCAACCTTAAACCCGCTCGACCCGAACTCAGATACAAGGGTCCGCAGCTTATCTTCCGGCACCAACTCTTTTTCCCCTAGGTCGGTTGAGCCTGGGTCCACACAGACATAACTCTCAAAGTAGAGAATTTTCTCGAGCTGCTTGAGGCTCATATCAAGCAGGGTTCCAATCCGACTCGGAACACCCTTCAGAAACCAAATATGGGCGACAGGCGCAGCCAATTCGATATGGCCCATCCGTTCACGTCGAACCTTCGACTGAATCACCTCGACGCCGCATTTGTCGCACACGATCCCTCGGTGCTTCATGCGCTTGTATTTCCCGCAATTGCACTCCCAATCCTTGGTAGGACCGAAGATCTTGGCACAAAACAGCCCGTCTTTTTCAGGCTTGAATGACCGATAGTTGATCGTTTCCGGTTTCTTGACTTCACCATACGACCAAGATCGGATCTTCTCGGGCGATGCGATGCGAATCCGCATCGCATCAAACGACACCGAATCCCGTTGCTTTTCAAACAGTGTATATACGCCTTCCAAGGTAGTGACCTCCTCTGATACCGGTCTTCAGCCGGCACACAAGCGGTTAGTCTTGCGTCTTAACCAGCTCAATATCGAGTCCCAAGCTCTGCAGTTCCTTCACCAACACATTGAACGACTCAGGCAACCCGGGCTCGAGGAACGGTTCACCTTTGACAATCGCTTCATACATGCGAGAGCGACCCGGCACATCGTCTGACTTGACGGTCAGGAATTCTTGAAGCGTTGATGCCGCCCCATATGCCTGTAGCGCCCAGACTTCCATTTCTCCAAGCCGCTGACCCCCAAATTGAGCCTTGCCGCCAAGAGGCTGCTGAGTCACGAGAGAATAGGGGCCGATCGATCGTGCGTGAATCTTGTCGTCCACCAGATGGTGGAGCTTCAGCACGTACATATACCCGATCGTGACCGGACTACTGAACGGCTCGCCCGTCTTGCCATCGATGAGCTGCGACTGGCCACTCACCGGCAGTTTGGCTTTTTTCAGCAGGTCCTTAATTTCCTTCTCGGACGCGCCATCGAAGACCGGACTGGCCACCTGGATGCCCAAGGCCTTAGCTGCCCATCCAAGGTGAGTCTCAAGAATTTGCCCGACGTTCATACGGGACGGCACACCCAGAGGATTCAATACGATTTCCACCGGGGTCCCATCCGGAAGATAGGGCATATCTTCTTCTGGTAACACTCGAGATACGACACCCTTATTGCCGTGTCGACCGGCCATTTTGTCTCCGACCTGAATCTTGCGCTTCATGGCGACGTAGACCTTAACAAGCTTGATGACACCAGGAGGCAGTTCATCACCTCGTTTTAAGCGCCCCACCTTTTCATCGTACAACGTCTGGAGAATTTCAATCTGCTCTTTCGCCCGTCGCTCAACATCTTCCAGCTCTTTTTGCTCGTCAGGATCACTCAGGAGGATGTGACGCACCGTGTCGTCTGGCAATCGTTTAAGAATCTCCGCCGTCATCTTACCCTTCTTCTTCAAGATAACGTCGCCACTCTCAGGGTCCATCAGATCACGTCCAACGACCTTCCCCAGCAAGAGCTTGCGAATCTTTTTCGTTTTTTCCTCATCAATGATCCGTAGCTCTTCATGGTGATCACGTTGCAACTTTATCTGATCGTCAGCCTCGATGCTCTTTGAACGCTCATCTTTGTCGAGTCCTTTGCGAGAGAAAATCTTGACGTCGACTACGATACCTTCCACTCCAGGAGGCACGGTCAACGATGTATCCTTCACATCGCCGGCCTTCTCACCAAAGATCGCACGGAGCAGTTTCTCTTCCGGGGTCAGCTGGGTTTCCCCTTTCGGCGTCACCTTTCCGACCAAAATATCGCCAGGCTTTACTTCGGCACCGATCCGGATAATCCCGCTCTCGTCCAAATTTCTCAGCGCCTCTTCTCCGACATTGGGAATATCGCGCGTGACATCTTCCTTCCCCAGCTTGGTATCCCGCGCTTCCACCTCGAACTCTTCGATATGGATCGACGTGAAGGCGTCTTCGCGGACCAGTTTTTCACTCAGCAATATGGCGTCCTCGAAGTTGTACCCACCCCAGGGCATGAACGCCACAAGGACATTCTTGCCCAACGCGAGCTCGCCATGATCAATGGCCGGTCCATCTCCAAGCACCTGCCCCTTCTTAACCGGCTGGCCAAGCCGAACCACTGGCGTCTGAGTAATACAGGTATTTTGGTTCGATCGCTGAAACTTGATCAAGTCATAGACGTCCAGCCCGGAATCCTTCCCCTTCTTCCCATCCTTCCCATCCTTCGAATCCTTCGAATCGGCCCGCACGACGATGCGGGTAGCATCGACGCTCTCCACGACCCCGGCCCGACGAGCCTGGATAACATACCCAGAATCTCGCGCGACCACCGCTTCCATCCCGGTCCCCACCAGAGGAGCCTCCGATGTGACCAACGGAACCGCCTGGCGCTGCATATTGGAACCCATCAGTGCACGATTGGCGTCGTCATGCTCCAAGAACGGCACGAGCGCGGTCGCCACGCTCACCACTTGCTTTGGCGACACGTCCATGTACTCAATCTTATCCGGGGCGGCCAGAACAAAGTCTCCACCGTGACGACACGAGACGGTTTCCGATACCAGCTTGGACGACCCATCCAATTTTGAGTTGGCTTGGGCGATGATGTATTTATCGCCCTCGATCGCCGAGAGAAACTCAATCTCATCAGTTACACGTCCCTTGACGACCTTCCGATATGGTGCCTCAATGAATCCGAACTGGTTGATCCGTGCATAAGTGGCCAGCGATGTAATCAAGCCGATATTAGGACCTTCCGGTGTCTCAATCGGGCAAATACGGCTGTAGTGAGACGGATGCACGTCTCGAACTTCGAACCCAGCCCGTTCCCTCGTGAGTCCTCCTGGGCCAAGAGCAGATAGACGCCGTTTATGTGTGATTTCAGCCAGGGGGTTCGTCTGATCCATAAATTGAGACAGCTGGCTGCTGCTGAAAAACTCCTTGACGGCCGCGACGACCGGCTTAGCATTGATCAAGTCGTGCGGTAGCACCGTTTCCATATCGAGAAGATTCATACGCTCTTTGATGCTCCGCTCCATCCGCACCAAGCCCAGTCGGAATTGATTTTCCAAGAGTTCACCGACGGATCGCACCCGGCGATTCCCCAAGTGATCAATATCGTCGATTTCCCCTTTGCCGATCTTCAGATTGACGATATAGCGGACGACTTCCACGATGTCCTGTGCGGTCAAGGTACGCTGCTCGAGCGGTAAGTCCAAACCGAGCTTCTTATTGAGCTTGAGCCGACCGACCGGAGACAAATCATAGCGCTTGGAATTCAGAAATAGATTGTCGAATAAGGCTCTGGCTGTATCCACCGACGGTGTCTCACCGGGACGGAGGCGACGGTATATTTCGACCATCGCTTCTTCTTTTGACCCGATCTTCTCCATCAACAAGGTATCAAGAATGACCGGCGTAGCAGTTGCCATATCCAGATAAATGACCTTGAATTCCTCAACATCGCTTTCAGTGATCTGCTCCACGATCTCGGCAGTCAATCGCTGATTTTTCTCCGCCAACACGCTCTTCTTCGAGTCAACCAATTCCGTAAGGGTGGCACGACCCACCAACTCCGCAGGCAACAAGGGAATCTCCTTCACTCCAGCAGCCTTCAGCTTGGCAATCATCCCCTTCGTCAGCCTGGCCCCCTCTCGTACCAAGATCTCTTTACCACTCTTATCCGTCACTTCAGCGGAACAGCGAAGTCCATGGTGGATTTCTGGATCCAGCTTGCGGAACATCTTCCCCTGGGACACGCGAATTTCTTCGACAGGGTAGTACATCTTCAGCAAGTCGTCGCTCGAAAAGCCGAAGGCCTTCAACAGAATAGTAGTCGGCATTTTCCGACGACGATCGATCCGCACATAAAGAATATCCCTGGCATCAAACTCGAAATCGAGCCATGAGCCCCGATACGGAATAATGCGGGCCGAATACAACACCTTGCCGCTGGCATGAGTCCTGCCCTTATCATGCGTAAACGACGCGCCCGGCGACCGGTGCAGCTGACTGACGACGACGCGCTCGGTCCCGTTGACGATAAATGTCCCGCGCTCGGTCATGAGCGGCAATTCACCGACATAGACTTCTTGCTCGCGTACATCGAGCACTTTCTTGCGCGGACCCTTATCTTCTTTATCTAACACCACCAGACGGACACGCAGCTTCAACGGAACCGCGTAGGTCATACCCTGCTCAAGACATTCTCGCTCGTCGTACTTTGGCGTCCCTAAGGTATAACTCGAAAACTCGAGCACGGCCGTGTTGTTATAATCTGGAATCGGAAACACGCTGGCCAAGGCCGCCTGCAATCCATGATCCTTCCGGCGCTCCGATTCGACCTCAAACTGCAAAAACTCTTCGTAGGAGCGCTTCTGTATTTCAATCAGATCCGGAATATCGATATTGGTTCGAATGCGAGAAAAATCTTTCCGCTCGACGAACTCCTGCAGAGTCGTTTCGGACATGCCTACTCCTCCACGCTGGTTGGCGGTGAACAGCAGTCACCGCTGACGACAGATTCCCGTAACATAGAGAGACCTCCGCCTTCGGCGAACACCAGAACAGCCGCAACTATGACGAACTCGCTTCCTTACTTGACTTCGACCTTGGCACCGCTTTCTTCGAGCTTCTTCTTCATCGTGTCGGCTTCTTCCTTAGCCACCCCAGTCTTGACTGGCTTCGGTGCACCCTCTACAAGGTCCTTGGCTTCCTTCAAACCGAGACTCGTCAACTCGCGAACCACCTTGATGATTTGGATCTTCTTGTCCGCCGGTACCGACGCGAGAATGACGTCGAATGCCGTCTGCTCTTCAGCAGGAGCCGCCGCCCCACCACCTGCAGCCGGCGCCGCTGCCATAGCAACCGGAGCCGCCGCTGTCACACCAAACCGCGTCTCTAACCCTTTCACTAATTCGGCCAGGTCGAGCACGCTCATTCCTTCGATCGCCTTAATCAATTCCTCTTGTGATAACTTTCCCTCTGTAGCTGGCATGTCCCCTTCTCCTTTCCGTTTATCCTGAATGGCTGCAATGACTCGTACAAACTTTGACAAGACCGCACTCAACGTATAGACGACTCCACGAATCGGCCCCTGCATGGCCGACAGCAACATCGCAATCAGCACTTCCTTCTTCGGCAGTTTCGCAACGGCTGCCAGTTCAGCCGGCTGGAGAATCTTGCCTTCCAGCACCCCGGCCGTGATGCGAATCTTCTGGTCCCGCTTTTCAGCACCGATGAAGTCCTTCAACACCTTGGTCGGCAACACCGGATCGTCGTACCCGATGACGACTCCGGTCGGTCCCTTGAGATGAACCGTGAGTCCGGCCAAGTCCGTCCCTTCGGCGGCACGCGCCGCAAGCGTATTCTTCACGATTCGATATTCTGCCTTTGCCCCGCGGAGCTGCTTGCGCAACTCGGTGACCTGATTGACCGGAAGTCCGACGCATTCCGTCAGGATAGCCAGCCGGGCGCGACCGAATTTTTCGGTCAACTCCGCCACTGCCGTAACTTTCTCTTCCTTCTTCATCGCTCCCTCTCTGGTCGCTATTCGTTATCCGCCCAATATCATCCGTCCAGCGAATCGCGAGGAACGATTCACGCTGAACGCGTGTCTCAACTCCACTGTTTGGTCAGCGTAACGGTATCCAATGTCACACCAGGCCCCATCGTGCTCGCAATCGTGGCACTCTTGAGATAACGCCCCTTACAGGAGGCAGGCTTTGCCTTGATGACGGATTCAATGATGGCCGAGGCATTGTCGTACAGCTTCGCAGTATCGAAGGACACTTTTCCGACCGGCACATGCACGATACCGGCTTTCTCAACCTTGAACTCTACACGCCCTTTCCGAATATCAGCGACCGCTTTCCCAACTTCGAAGGTCACGGTGCCGGTCTTAGGGTTCGGCATCAATCCGCGAGGTCCGAGCACTTTACCGAGCTTCCCGACCGAGGCCATAAGATCCGGCGTGGAAATCGCGCAATCGAACTCCATCCATCCGCCCTTGACTTTCTCCATCAAGTCGTCAGCCCCAACATAGTCAGCCCCGGCTTGTCGCGCCTCCTGCTCCTTTTCACCCTTGGCAAATACCAAGACGCGAACCTTTTTCCCTGTGCCGTGAGGAAGCGACGCCGTCCCTCGAACCAGCTGATCCGAGCGCTTCGGATCGATTCCCAGCCTCAGCGCAAGATCAACCGATTCGTCAAACTTCGCATAGGCTGATCGTTTCACGGCTTCAACGGCCTCGCGCAACCCATAGACACGCGGCTCAAGATTTTTGATCGCCGCATTCATTTTCTTTCCCATGACCAGACGCTCCTTCGATCTTGGCATTAGCCTTGAATAACGACACCCATACTACGGGCAGTACCTTCGATGATTTTCGTCGCCCCCTCCACATCAGCTGCATTCAGATCGGCCATCTTCTTCCGAGCAATTTCGTCCAGCTGTTGCCTGGTGATTTTCCCTACTTTATCTTTCTGCGGCACACCAGATCCCTTGATAATCCCAGCGGCCTTCTTGAGGAGGTCAGACGCCGGGGGAGTCTTCATGATAAAGCTAAAGGTACGGTCCTTGTAGACCGTAATGATGACAGGGATAATACTATCCCCGTCCTTCTGGGTCTTGGCATTGAACTGCTTACAAAACTCCATAATATTGACCCCATGTTGTCCCAAGGAGGGACCGACAGGAGGAGCCGGATTGGCCTTGCCAGCCGGAATTTGCAACTTGATCTGTGCCGAAACTTCTTTCGCCATGTCGCTCTCTTTCTCCTTCGCGATCGACACTCAACCTTCAGCCCTCACACGACTGAAGACCGACATCGACCGATCGGCTTAAATCCGTTCAACCTGCAAAAAGCCCAATTCCACAGGGGTCGACCGACCAAAAATGCTCACCATCACCTTCACCCGACTATGATCCTGATCGACCTCCTCAACCACCCCATTAAACCCAAGGAAAGGCCCATCGATAATGCGAACGTTATCGCTCTTAATGAACTTGACCTGCTCCCGAGGCTCGGCTTGACCCGCATCGACCTGCTTGAGCAAGGCCTCCACCTCATCACTGGTCAGAGGTGTCGGCACCGCGCCGCCCCCAACGAATCCAGTCACTTTTGGCGTCTCCTTGATCATCTGGACGGTGTTATCCCCCAACGGAGACTCCAACTCCACAAGGACGTAGCCCGGATAGAACTTTCGCCGAGAAGTCCGTCGCTTCCCGTCCTTAATTTCAATGACATCCTCTGTCGGAACGAGCACCTGCCCGAGCTTTTCAACAAGCCCCATTTGATTGGCACGCTCCATGAGGCTGGTCTTCACTCGCCCCTCAAAACCCGCGTACGTATGAATGACGTACCAGTTCTTTGTCATGCACCACCCTCATGCCTTCGATGAATTACCGCCAACTTCCCCAAATTCCTCTTCTCGCCAGATTTAGATGAATTTCGCAACCAACCATGAAAGGAATGAGTCAATGACGGATAAGTACAGAGACATTATAATACAAAACACGATCACCACCGTCGTTGACCCGATGGTTTCCGCGCGACTCGGAAAGGAAACCTTTTTTAGCTCTGCCCGCACGTCCGTCACGAACAGTCGAATCGTCTCTGTCATGCGCTTAAACATCTGTGACTCCGTTGCCTAATCACGTCAATCCGAATAACTGACTCACACCCATCACGCCCAATCTGCCAGCTCCGATTGCAAGGCCAATTGATGCTGCAATCCACTCCTATCTATTACCCACAAAAAACTTACAGGGCTCACCACACATCGAGCTCAATTCCGACAGCCCTCCGGATCGTGTACACGAGACTTGGCAGGGGCACTAGGATTTGAACCTAGACTCTCGGTTTTGGAGACCGATGTGCTACCATTGACACCATGCCCCTACTCGAACGCAAGGTCTGAGGCATCAGCCAATCGGCGAGGCACTCCACCCCGAACGATTCCATCATCCCTCTCGCCTCGGCCTATTTCACCTCTTTATGAGGCACGTGCTTGCGGCAAAACTTACAAAACTTGCTTCGCTCCAACCGATCCGGATCGTTCTTCTTGTTTTTCATGGTCGAGTAATTCCGCTGCTTGCAGAGCGTACAAGCCATGCTAATGATTTCACGCATCTCTTTCTCCTCGATACAAACCGACAAGATCGCAGCCAACACGCACTCTCGCGTTGACTTACTCCCTGTCCACTTGCTTCGCTACGCCAGAATTTCCGTCACGACCCCCGAACCCACAGTCTTGCCGCCCTCACGCACGGCAAACCGCAACCCCTGATCCATCGCGATCGGACTGATCAACTCCCCCGTCACACTGACATTGTCGCCCGGCATCACCATCTCGACCCCCGGATTCAACTGCACGATCCCCGTCACATCCGTCGTCCGGAAGTAGAACTGCGGCCGATACCCATTGAAGAACGGCGTGTGCCGCCCGCCCTCTTCTTTCGTCAACACATAAATCTCTGCCTTGAACTTCGTATGCGGCGTGATGGTCTTCGCTTTGCACAACACCATCCCTCGCTCCACGTCTTCTTTCTTCGTGCCCCGCAACAGCACCCCTACGTTGTCTCCCGCCTGCCCCTCATCCAACACCTTGCGGAACATCTCCACACCCGTCACGATCGTGGTCTGCGTCGGCCGAAGCCCCACAATCTCGATTTCATCGCCCACCTTCACAATGCCCCGCTCGCACCGCCCCGTGACGACCGTCCCGCGGCCACTGATGGTAAAGACGTCTTCAATCGGCATGAGAAACGGCTTGTCAATCGGCCGCTGCGGCGTCGGAATGTACGTATCCACCGCCTCCAACAGCTTCATGATGGACGGCACCCCCAATTCCCCGGGATCCGCCTCCATCGCCTTCAACGCACTCCCATGGATGATCGGGGTCTTGTCCCCCGGAAACCCATACTTGGTGAGCAACTCCCGCACTTCCAGCTCCACCAACTCCAACAACTCCTTGTCATCGACTTTGTCGGCCTTGTTCAAAAACACCACGATGTAGGGCACCCCTACCTGCCGGGCCAAGAGAATGTGCTCTCGTGTCTGCGGCATCGGCCCGTCCGCCGCACTGACCACCAGAATCGCCCCATCCATCTGCGCCGCACCGGTGATCATGTTCTTCACGTAATCCGCGTGCCCCGGACAATCCACGTGGGCATAATGGCGGTTATCCGTCTCATACTCAACGTGACTGATGGCGATCGTCATAATCTTGGTCGCATCCCGTCGCCCCTGGCTCTCACTGGCTTTCGCCACTTCGTCGTACGGGATGTACTTCGCCAGCCCCCGATCCGCACACACTTTCGTCAACGCCGCCGTCAACGTCGTCTTCCCATGGTCCACGTGCCCAATCGTCCCAATGTTCACGTGCGGCTTCTTCCGCTCGTATTTCGCCTTCGCCATAATGCCACCCCTTTGTCTAGAACACTGAAGGTGTCAACCCATCGCGCCCTACTGCTTCCACCCTAGATCAAACAAGCCCTGCATGGAGCCCACGACGCGGATCGAACGCGTGACCTCGTCCTTACCAAGGACGTGCTCTACCAACTGAGCTACGTGGGCATTCGACACGCCAGAGGTCATTCGTGAACCTAGCCCTCTCTCCACTACTAATAATTGATTGCCACCGCTCGCCAATTGACTCTTACCGCCCTAGCACCTTTTTCTTGGAGCGGGCGATGGGATTTGAACCCACGACAGCCAGCTTGGAAGGCTGGAACTCTACCACTGAGCTACGCCCGCCTTTTCCGCAATTTTCTCGATTCACGCATTCATCAATGCCAAACACCTGAAGCTTTTATCCGGCTCACTCTACATAAACGAAGCTCGCCGACCCACACAAGCGCGGTTTGGTGGGCAGGCAAGGATTCGAACCTTGGAAGACATAAGCCAGCAGATTTACAGTCTGCCCCCTTTGGCCACTTGGGTACCTGCCCGCGATACTTCATCGTTCTCGATCAATCAAATCCAGCACACAGAAGACGCGCTCACCGACCAACCGCTCAACAAAGACAAGCAGACCTACCCGTGCACAGCTTTCTTCCTCAATCCTCAAAGATTGATTCACTGAAGTGCTCGGACAGGCTAGGTTAGGAAATGCTGGATTCTATTGATGAACTTTCGTCATGTCAAGAGGGGAATTCGGCTCCGGTACTTTTTTTTAATTTATCTTTCCCTCGGCAGCCTAACAGGCAGATGCCGGAAATGCCCCAAGTGACGCTTCCAACTGCTCAACAAAATCATACTGAAAACCGAGGACTTGTTTCATTAAAACCACGGCTTCCCGTAGTGTGAGCTGTGACGGTTTCGCCAAATATCGCTTCTGGGCAAGACGTCGTTCTGCGGGATCTTCAGGGGCATAGTACCCTCGGAGCTCCACTTTCTCAAATGCCGTTTTGAGTCGCTGTATCCATCGATGAGCTTGTCCCCGCTCCTGAAACATGGATTTCCCGGTCTTGCGCTGTACCTCAAGCTGATTCCACACGGTCCAGCCAATGAAGACCGCCCATGTTTCATTCAGCGCTTCCCACGACTCGGCCTGCGTCAAGTAGCGCGACTCCATTTCATTCTGTCGCTGAACAATCGGCGCTATTTTCACTTCACTATAGCGACAGACTTGCTGCTCTCGGGCGAAGCCCAGCAGATCTTTTGAACGGCTACCGGCCTCACGAGATTGCTCCTCTATGAGACTGAGATAATCCATATACGCATGAAACAGTTCATGATAGAGCACCTCCAGTTCCTTGTGCGTCATCTGGGCAAGCGGCTTGAGAACCCTCCCCGCAGCGTTAAAGGACAACGACCGGTTCAGGACCATCCGATGCTCTCCGGGATGGTACTCGGCGGCGTAGGTCCGAAGATCATCGAACTCAAACTGAATAAAGTCCGGTGAGAGCGCCTTTAGAAACTTCGTAGGCAACCGGAGCCGTTCCGCGTCAGCGAGAAAACGCACCCACGTTTGGCCGGCACTGCCTTGCTGGTTCAGAGATTTGACGGATGCCTCGGCGAGAAAAGCTGGCCCAGACCAGCAGCACCACACTACGAGGAGCAATCGAATTGGGCGGTAGCTCATGCGGATAGAAAACAGGCGTGATACGTCACGATAACAAACTCAAATCAATAATAGGGGTCTCGTGTCATTCCCCAATCCTCGCGTCCGCCTTCCTCTACCAATGCGAGAGTATCAAGCAGGTCCGAGGACACATGGTCCAGAAACCGTGAGGGCTTCGACAGCAACATCCCGCTGGTCTTGTCGTACACATTGATGGGGTATGTCATAAATAAATGCCGTTTGGCTCGCGTAACGGCCACATAAAAAAGCCGCCGCTCTTCCTCCAGTTCATCATCGGCAAGAAAGGAATAGGCGGAAGGAAACCGACCGTCGACCACCCAGATCACAAAGACACACTGCCACTCCAACCCCTTCGCGGAATGAATCGTCGAGAGTACGAGCCGTTCATCATCGCGATCAGGCGCTTCGACATTCACCGCACTCCCGTCCGGCGGTTCCAACGCCAAATCGGCAAGAAATTCGTCGATGCCATGGTACCCTTCGGCAATCGTATGGAGATGGTCGAGATCCCTCGTGCGCTTAGGGTAATCGTCGTACTGGTCCTTGAGGAACGGGAGATAGTACTCGTAGATATGATTGACCTGTTCAGCCGGTTGCCGATCGTCCGATCCAGCTAGACTCTCCAGCGTGTTGGCCAAGTTCTTGAGACCCTGGCCGGAACGGCCGCTCACTCCGCGTAACACATCATATGGTCGCTCAGCTTTCACAATCGCAGCGAGCAAATCCTGGGCCTTCTTCGGCCCCACCCCTTCCACTAACAACAACACGCGATGCCAGCTCACCGTATCAAGCGGGTTCGCGACGACTCGCACATGGGCCAGCAGATCCTTGACATGAGCTGTTTCGATAAACTTCACTCCACCGCGTTTAATAAAGGGAAGCCCCTTGCGGGACAGCTCGATTTCCAAATCGAAGGAATGGAAGCTTGAGCGAAACAGGACCGCCACTTCGCTCAGCGATACCCCTTCTTCGCGAAGCTCAAGAATCTTCTGCGCAATGAATCGGGATTGTGCGTTTTCTCCAGCGGCTTCCACCAGCGCCGGCAACGGGCCATCGATCTTTCTAGTAAACAGGCGCTTCGTATACTTCTCAGCCGCTTCATCGATAATGCAGTTCGCGAGGTTCAAGATCGGCTGGGTGCTGCGATAATTTTCTTCAAGTTTATAAATCGTCGTGCCCGGGAACAGCACTGGGAAATCCATGATATTCTTGAAGGTCGCACCCCGGAACGCATAGATCGACTGTGAATCATCCCCAACCACCATCACATTCTGATGTGTCGTCGCCAGCTGACGGATGACTTCGGCCTGCAACCGGTTCGTATCTTGATACTCATCCACAAGGATATAGCGATACTGGCGGGAAATATGTGTGCGTGCCGTCTCGTCCAGCAACAACAACTGCCGCAGCATGACCAAGAGATCATCGTAGTCCAACAACTGCTTCTGTCGCTTCGCAGCTTGATAAGCCTTCTGCAATCGACCGAGATCTTCCGAATGATCCGAGAAGTGGCTGAACTCCTCCAGAATGATCTCGTCGAGACTGCGCAGCGTGTTCTCACTCTTGCTGATCATTTCCATGATCGTCCCCTTGCGGGGAAAGCGCTTATCCTTCTCGTTGAGACCCAGCTGCGATCGCACCAACGCGATCAAGTCTTCCGCATCGCCGCGATCCAGAATCGTGAACCCAGGTTCTATGCCGATCGACCGGCCATTGCGGCGCAATAGCATGTTCGCAACGGAGTGAAACGTCCCTCCACAAACCCGATGACTACTCGTCCCGATCAGATCGCCAGCACGTTCCAACATTTCCTGTGAAGACTTGCGCGTAAAGGTCAGCAAGAGAATGTTCGACGGATCAACGCCGGAGTCGATCAGATACGCGACGCGATAGACCAGCGTGCGCGTCTTGCCACTCCCAGCTCCCGCAATGACCAACGACGGCCCATCACCCGCCGTCACTGCTGCAAGCTGCTGTGGATTCAGCGCCGCCGCGTAGTCGATCGACAACTTGCGCGGCACGGCGTCCTCAGTAGGTCGCTTCAGCACATAGGCTTTGACGTCTCGTTCCATGAAGATATTCGAAGAGAGTAGCCGCTAATTTCGTTATTCAGAAAGGGTCGTTGTATACCACACTCAACTTCCCTTTCCTATCCACCTGAGACCATCATCCACAGCTGGTAGACCAACCATATGATGAAGGCGATCATAAGTAGCAAGAGGGCCACCGTGCCCCCGATGATACCGGCCACATAAAACCAATCAGCATGGGTTTCGCGATCCAGCTTCATGGCTGCGTCGCGAAACAGGGCAGCGTTTCTCGAATGACTCCGAAACCAGACCGAGAACAGATCTCCGACAATTGGAACGGCTCCGACCGTCCCGTTGATGAGCAGATTGAGACTCATGCGGGCCAGCACAATTCTGGGAAGCTGTAGGCGTGTCGCCAATCCAAGAATGATCGTGCCGATGAGATTGGCCAGAACATCACCGATGCCGGGAATCAGTCCGAGCAACGGGTCCAACCCGATGTACCACGACGTACCGGGAATCCTGATCGTGGTATCCATCACCTTGGCAAGCATGTCCGCAATGGTGATCAGATGCTCGCGCGTCTCATCACGCGGCAAGACCTGAACGCGAGGCTCCGACTCTGTATTTCGCACTGAGCTGAATTCCATTTGGAGAGCACTCTGATTCCGCAGGGCTCACTCTATCGGAAGGGGTGAAGGACGGCACCCGGTTCCAGAGCCAGCTGGCAATTAGCAAATAGCTGAAATCAATTGCACAGGACTTGCCGGCCCTGGTGGCCTCATCTCAGACGATACGTTAATGTGCGCGAAGAAATTCCAAGGTAAATCGGACTGGCGAGGGAAGTACAGCGGTTGCTACGCAATTTGTAGCAGAACCCTGATTTGAAATTCTTGTTCAAGCTTGGCCTTGATCAGCCTCATACAAGAACTTTGGGCCAACGTACCAAACACCTTCCAAGCCTAGCTCTTTACAATGCCTTGAGATTTCGACATCATACGTCTCAAGGTTGATTTGAGTTTCGGTCGAATTAGCCCAATCGATCCTACCTTCGTTGACCGCCGTGTCGGCTAGAGTCCTTGCTCGAGCACTGCTACTTGCAGTAAGACCAATATTTTGAAAGAACCCTCCTAAAAGTTCCTGTTTCCCAGTTTCATCCTCTCCAGTGTACGGGACATCAAGTAAGACGCTAATGGTTAACAAATACTGTTTCAACATTGGTGGAGCTCGTCTCTCAAATCCACTCTCAATCTATAGGTTAAACTCATGGAAATCGTACGCTCGAAGTCGAGAGCGGGCAAGAAATTGCCGAATCCTCCTCTTTGCTCCCCACGCAAGTCTCCGCTATAATCCCCGCTGCTCTTGAGCAAACTTATGGCCACCACTAATACTGCATACCAGGAACGACTCCGCCAGCTGGCCGAACTCATGCTCGCCGTATCGGGCGAGTCGGTCACGATGATGAAGCGCACTGCGCCTGAGCAGGCACTGAAGCTCAAGCGGCAGCAGGAGTGGGGCATCTACCTGGAATTCCTCAAGGTCATATTCAATCTCGCGGATCGGCTGGTGGCCCTGCACATTCCGCTCAAAGACCAGATGGAGTTTATGAACGGGCTGGAAGACGCTGTGACGCAACAGCTAAAGCACGCGTTAGAACCGGCCTTCGGAAACAATGCGGATCAGATGGAAATTGTCATGACGATCGGGACGACCGTGGCGGAGAGTCGGCAAGCCTACGAGCACTACAAGTTCCTGATCACCGAAGACTCCAAGACGAAGAACGAGATGTTCCGCGAGTTCGGCGACAAAGTCGCCGAGGCCCTCGGCACAGTCGGCAACGCGCGGCTCAGTTCCGCAGCGACGCTCTGCGCCAGCGCGGTCGTGCCGGCGCTCAGCGCAGTCCTGCAAGGACAGGCTCCTCCCTCTCAGGAACCGTCGCAGACTGTGCCTCCAGCCGTCGAGACATCGACGGAACAGAACAAGTCGACCGGCCAGGAAATCAAGCTTGTCAGCTTGATGTCGAGCGTGTCGGGCGAAGAAGTGGAGACCCGTTGGGGACTCCACCCCCGGTTCCGTGAGGACCTCACCACGTCCGAGCTTCAGCAACTCTCCAAACTCCTGAACCGGGTTGCAAAAATCCTTGGCGAACGTTATGCCGCCGTGGCATTCTCCAAAGACTGGGCCTCGTGGCATAAGGCCGGACACGCCTGATCGCAACCGGTGATCGTCCGTCATTGCCGATACTGATTACGTGATCTTGACCAAAGGAGTGTTTGTGGATTCTCCTAACGTAGAGCACCGTTCTCTCCCGCAGAACCTCAATCGTCTACCCGAACTGGCGCAGAATCTCTGGTGGAGCTGGACGTTGGAGGCTCGCCAGCTGTTCGAACTGATCGATCCGACTCTGTGGGCTCTCACACACCACAATCCCGTCAAACTCTTGTCTGATGTCACACCGGACCGGTTGGCACGCTTGGCTGAAGACCCGTCGTTTCTCCGCCAATACTCGGCGGTGTTCCGCCTGTTTGACGAATATCTGGCCAACAAGAAAAGTTGGGTCGGGACGCACCATGCGGATCTGACGAAGTCGACGATTGCGTACTTCTCGGCCGAATTTGGCTTGCATGCCTCCGTCCCCATTTATAGCGGTGGTCTCGGAATTTTGGCCGGAGACCATTGCAAGGAGGCGAGCGACATTGGCTTGCCATTCGTCGGAATCGGATTCATGTACCCGCAGGGATATTTCCGCCAGCGGATCACGCCGGAAGGGTGGCAAGAGGCGGCCTACGCTCCGTTCAACCGCGACGAATCTCCGGTTCATCTGGCCCTGACGCCGTCGGGCGAGCCCTGCCGGTTTGCCGTCGAGATGGGCAGCCGCCGGGTGACCGCGACTGTCTGGAAAGTGCTGGTGGGACGGATCTCGCTCTTCCTCATCGATACGGATGTGCCGGAAAACAGCCCGGAGGACCGTGCCCTCTCCGCCCGTCTCTACGGCGGGGACCAAGAAATGCGCCTCTGCCAGGAAATCTTGCTGGGTATCGGCGGCGTGCGCATGTTGCGCTCACTCAATATATCGCCATCGATCTGGCATGCCAACGAAGGTCACTCGGCCTTCCTGACATTGGAACGGGTACGCGAGTTTGTTCAAAAGGGGTCATCCCATGCGGAGGCCTGCGAGCTGGTCCGTCAGAGCACCGTCTTCACGACACACACCCCAGTGCCGGCCGGGCACGATGTCTTCCCGCACCATCTGATGGATCGATATTTTGCCGGCTATTGGGAACAACTGGACCTTTCGCGTGACGAGTTCCTCCGCCTCGGAGAAACTCCCGAGTCGCACGGACACGGCTTCAATATGACGGCCCTGGTCATGCGCCTGTCGGCCCACGTCAACGGCGTCAGCCGTGAACATGGCCGGGTCTCACGAGAGATGTGGCAACACTTCTGGCCGGGGTTGCCGACCGACCAGATCCCCATCCGCAGCGTGACCAACGGCATTCATGCGCCGACATGGATCTCGCCGGAGCTGCACCATCTGTACAGCAAGTCGCTCAGCCCAACCTGGACCCACACCTGCGATGATCCGGCCATGTGGCAGCGGGTGATGGACGTTCCCGACCACGAGCTATGGGTGGTCCGACAAACGATGAAGCGGAAACTGATGGGATTCATCCGAGAACGAGCCAGGGTCGGCTGGATGCATGGGCATCTTCAGCCGTCTCAAGTGCTCACACGCGGCACGCTCCTGGATCCCGAGGCCTTGACCATTGGCTTTGCCCGGCGGTTCGCGACGTACAAACGGGCGACCTTGCTCTTCCGAGACCTGGAACGGTTGAAGGCGCTCCTCCAAGACCGCTGGCGGCCGGTCCAACTCGTTTTCGCCGGCAAGGCCCACCCGGCCGATGAACCGGGGCGATACTTCATTCACGAGGTGCTGAACTTCTGCCATGACCACAAGTTGGGTGGTCGTATCGCCTTCCTTGAAGATTACGAGATGCATATGGCAAAGTACCTCGTCCAAGGTGTCGATATTTGGTTGAACACCCCTCGCTTTCCTCTGGAAGCCAGCGGCACCAGCGGCATGAAGGCTGCCCTGAACGGCGTGTTGAATCTGAGCGTCCTCGATGGCTGGTGGGTTGAAGGATATAATGGAGCCAACGGGTGGGGCATCCAGCCACTCAGCGAACAGGCCGACACACAGGCGCAGGATCATCATGATGCGGAACAGCTCTATCGCATATTGGAACAAGAGGTCGTGCCACTGTTCTATCAGCGCGATCGTGACGGAATTCCCCGGGGCTGGCTCCAAATGGTCAAAGAATGTATCCGCACCATCGCGCCCCAGTTCTGTACCACTCGCATGCTGAAGGACTATGTTGGGCTGATGTACCGCGCCGCCACGGTGCGGCCACCGACGACATGGTGACTCGGTTCGACGCAGCAGATCGCTCGCTGATACGCGACCAGGGCTTCACCCCGACTGCCATGACGCGTGTCATTGGCGCGCTCCTGCTGATTCTCAGCACAGCGCCTCTCCTTCCTGCATCGGCAGGAGCCCCTTCCACGGTCGAATCGAAAGCTGCGACCCTCTTCAAGGCCGGCGACTACCCCGAAGTGACCGCTCTCTACCGAGGTCTTCCACCGGACGTGACACCCTCGACCGCATTCCTCCGGCTCTCCTTGCTGAGCTATGTCCGACTTGGACGAACAGACGAAGCCCTGGCCATCTATGCGAAATTGAGCCAGACGGGCCAGCCCGCTGATGCTTCGCTGCTTCGCCCATTGGCACTCGGAGTGATTACCGGCCACGTTCGAGACCGAAAAGAGCACGTCCGCATTGCGGCCTACTCGGCCCTTGCCGAATTGGGCTTGCCTGAGACCTCGGCAATTTTGGAGGATGGCTTACTGGACACTTCGGTAGTCGTACGCGCGCGCGCCGCCGAGGCGATCGGAAAAGCCGGACTCGCGACGAAATCCGGCGCCGTGCGCCGCGCGTTGCGGGATGACATGCCGACCGTCCGTATCGCTGCGATGACGGCGCTCGGGGAAGCACAGGCCACCGACGTTCAGCAGCGGTTTCTGGATATCGCTCGGACTGAAGATGGGCCTGAGGCCATCTTCGCCTACGCCGCCCTGTTCAAACTGGGGCATACAGAAAAGCTGGACGATATCACCAGCGCCGCGACCCTGCCGGACCCAGAGACGAGGATGGCCGCGCTGGGGGTATTGGGGCGCCTCAAACGTCCGGCCAGCCTGGCGATCCTCTCCCAAGCTGTGTATGATCCTGATCCATCGGTGCGCGCGTTCGCTGCCGGAGCACTGGGAGAATTTGGCTCCGCTAACGGCGCAGCTCCGCTCACCCACGCAATCGGGGACGAGATGGCGATGGTTCGTGGTGTCGCTGCGGCAAGTCTTGGAAAGCTTGGCATCAAGGAGAACCGGCCCTTGCTGCTAGCACTCACGAGAGACCCGAATAGTCATGTCCGTGCCAACGCCACAGAGGGATTGATTCGCCTGGGCGATCCCTCCGCCCTCACGCTGGCCACAGAGTTGGCTCGGCATTCCGACCCTTCAATCCGTGGTGCAGCAGCACAGGCCTTGAGTGCCTCCGCCGAGAAAGACGCTTTGGCGGTTCTCCAGACGCTCTTACAGGATCAGCAGCCACTTCCTCGCCTAATGGCCGCCAAGGGATTGCGGAAAAGCAGCGAGAGCGCCATCCCGCTGTTGGTAAAGAGTTTACAAGACTCGGATGAGGCCGTGCGTATTGCGAGTGCCAACAGCCTACTCCAACAGTTGACCCGGTTAAGTTCATCCAAACGACGCCACTAACCGAGGGCCGCTATGGTTAAATTTTTCGCTGTTGTCTTGCTGCTCGTTGGAGCATTCGGAGCGGGCTACTATCTCGGACAACGACCCGTCGGGACGCTTCAGCGAACAGTCGCAGAGCTTCAACAGTCGTTGAAAGATGTATCCAGAAATGTGTTGGACACGACACTCGGGATCGAACGTGATCTCCGCAAGCGTCAAGGACTCGTGGACGCGAAGTCTCGATTAGTCCAGGCGAAGGCGCACCTCGTCGATCGCAATTTCGGCGACGCAGCGAAAGAATTGGCCGAAGCCGTCGCTGCCGTGGAAGCCGCCGCGAAGGGAGTCAAATCCGATACCGCAACCAATCCCCTCCGGGACATGGCCGGATCGCTGCGGGAGGTGAAGTCGGAAATTGTGGCGGGGAAACAAGTGTCGATGAAAAAGCTGGATGAACTCCAGCAGAGAATGGATCAAATCTTGAACAACTAACTCAGGCGTTGGCCGGTTGAGAGATCGGTGGCTTCTTCCACTTGGCCAGAATTCGCTCCACCCGCATCTTAACCACCATATCGGAATCCTTGAGCAAGGGCTTCATCGCCTCGCGGCCCCGCTCGTCACCGATCGACTCCAGCGCGGCGGCAGCCGTCAACCGCGTAAACCAATCTTTATCACCGAGCATCCCGATCAGGGGATCAATGGCCTCACCGCTCTTGATCCGCCCCAACGCAAGGACGGCGCACTTACGGACATTTTCGTCCTTATCACGAAGGGCACCGATCAGCCTCTCGACGGACGGTTCACCCAGTACGACCAAGGCATCAATAGCATCGTCTTTAAACTCATCGTTCCGAAGCTGAAGCATCAAGGGATCAAGGACCCGTTCGTCACGGATTTTCCCGAGCGCAGCAATCGCGTATTTCCGTACCTCCCAGTCGCGGAGCAATTTGAGAAGAGTCTCGACGGCAGGAGAGCCTACCTGCCCCATCGCCTCAATGGCGACCTCTCGAACCTGCCAATCACCGTCGCGTAGCGCGCGGGCCAGCGGCTCGACACACCGCTCATCACCCATCTCGCCCAAAGTAATCACCGCTTCGCGGCGGACCACCCAGTCAGGATCACTCAGCAGATCGACCTGAATGTCGATCTCGTCCTTGACCTGCTCTTCATCAAGGGCGACAGTACCTGAACTAATCGCCCCCTCGTCGACAGCGGAAGAACCAGCCGGCATCTGATCGGCTACACCACCGGCGAGCGGCTCGTCACCAACTTGCTGGGTGAGAGGGTTGATGCCCTGGGGGGGATGTTTTGGTTCTTCTTCCATGGAATCAGAGCCTGGCACAACTGTCACCGCAAAAAGACTAGGCTGATGCAGAGGTGGCAGCCGCGCCTTTGCTTCCGGCCGCTCGTTTCTTCCGCTGCACAAGTGCCCGCCGTTTACGCTGTTCTCTCTTCAATCGTTTCTTCAGTGACCGGAGAGCGGTGCCCCCCTCCGGGTTGCCTTGATCGGTCAGCTTTGCGCCGATCTTCTTCTTCAACTTCACTTCATCCGGTTCCGCTGCGCGCTTCTTGGCCATCGCTCCATGCCTCCCCTTCGATAAACTCACGTATTGTCAGCTACTGACGGGAACGATGCAGTCTAGTGGAGAGCTTTGCACACTGTCAACCTGGATGAGACCAGTATGGTCATCATCGCGCGTATACAATAGCAGTAGTGCGGGGCCGACAAACCAGCGGGCCGGGAGGTCCGCTGGTGGTAATCAGCCAGATAGACTTTAGTTAAGGACCAACGAGGCGACCGGAGTGCCGGCAGGATGAGTGACCGCGAGCATGGCAACAGCCCAGCGATTCCGCCTTGCAATCCAGAGATCGCCAAGGAAATTTCTAGCCGGAGAAGCCATCCCAGGCGACGCCCGATGTGTCCACGGCTGCGCACCAACAAGAAGCGAGGCAGCTCGGTCTGAGAATTGTTCTGACAACAGCATCAGCTCCGGGCGGCGTTCGCCGACAATCTCAACCTGCACATAGGCCACCCCTTTGTGCTCCACACCCAACTGGACAGCCGCACCATGGGAAAGGTCGAGAATCCGCCCTTTCTCATAAGGACCCCGGTCTGTGATCCGGACATAGAGATGCTTGCCATTCGTCAAATTCACCACACGCACCACGCTGCCGAGAGGCATGGTCCGATGGGCAGCCGTCAGCGCTTCCATATCGAACAACTCGCCGTTCGCCGCTTGTCTGCCATGAAATTGTTCACCGTACCACGAAGCGACTCCTCGATCTTTGATCCCAATATCCAATTGCATATCCCCTTTGGGAACCCACGAGCAGGCCCCCAATGATAAGCATAGGAGTATCGCAAAGGATGTAGACGACGACGAAAGCCGGCTGTGATGAAGCTCAGTCTGCATGCTGGGTATCGCCTCCCTCCTGATGGTAACCCTATGGTAACAACGAGACCACTGGTCGATTCAGGGTATAAAAGGTATGGGACTTCGACAATACCGACTGGAGTATCGGCTCCCCCACTTCCGTATGGAGCTCCTCTCTGTGAGCGAGAGGATGACTGTGGGGAAAATTCAACGGATAGGCTTCTACCACAACTATATAAACGAGCCAGGATTTAAATTCAACACCTGTGTAGATCATACGGATCCGGAAACGACAGGGAGACATCGTTGAGCGATCACGCTCCCGACATTGCGTAGATGACCCATCAGGCTTGATACTCATCCTACTACCCCTATATTGACTGCCTTGAACGGAGTGAGTAAGATCCTCCTTCAAGGAATATGGTGTAGTTTCGAGAGCGGTGCCACTCCACTCTCCCCAATTGTTCACACCGATACCACATTCGTGATCGACGTTCACAACATCACCAAGCGCTACGGGCATCATACCGCCATTGATCGCGTCACCTTCTCGGTGGCCAAAGGCGAGGTGCTGGCGTTCCTTGGTCCCAACGGTGCGGGCAAAACAACCACCATGCGGATCTTAACGTGCTTCATGCCGGCGACCGAGGGCACGGCACGAGTGGCGGGGTTTGATTGCGCCGACCAGCCATTGGAGGTGAAACGCCAAATCGGCTACCTGCCGGAAACACCGCCGGTCTATCAAGAACTCACGGTGGCGGAATATCTGACTTTTGTCGGCCGACTCCGTGGAATCACGGGACCGAAACTCTCGTCAGCGCTCGACCAATCGATTGGACGCCTCGAGCTGGGCTCCGTCCGCCATCGGCTGATCGGCAACCTATCCCGCGGCTATCGTCAGCGCGTGGGGCTGGCGCAAGCGCTCTTACACGATCCCCCGGTGTTGATCCTTGACGAACCAACGGTCGGCCTTGACCCCAAACAGATCATTGAAATCCGAGAGCTCATCAAGAGCCTGGCCGGCTCGCATTCCGTGATTCTCAGCACCCATATCCTTCCGGAAGCGACTGCAGTCTGCCAACGAGTTGTCATCATCAATAAAGGCCGTATCGTTGCGGAAGATACCCCAGAGCAGCTATCGGCCCGATTGCGTCAATCGGAGAAAGTTTCGATTACCCTCAAGACCTGCCCAGTTGACTGCGAGATGAAACTTCGCGCGATTCCCGGCGTTCTCAATGTTTTTCCCGGACAGGCAGGAGGGAGCTTTCTTCTCGAATGCGAGCTGGGCCGTGATCTGCGGGACGAGATCGCACGCGTAGCCGTCTTGAGCCAGTGGGGATTGCTTGAGCTCCGCACTGTGTCGATGACATTGGAAGACGTCTTCCTCCAGCTCACGCGCCACGAAGACCACCTCTCCGAACCGCCTGAGGCCGCCGTCAGCATGGTCGTAGCCGAAAAGACAGAGGCGTAGCCTACTATGACACCAGTGCAGGCCATCATCGCCAAAGAACTGCGCGGTTACTTCGTCTCTCCCATTGTCTATGTGGTCGGCGCGGTCTTTCTGTTCATCTTCGGGCTGCTCTCCTACCTCTACGTTGGTTTCGCCGGGGCGCAAGCCATCCAATTGATGCAGATGCAGCAGGGGGGAATGGCCCAAATCAACTTGAACGATCTGGTCTTCCGAAATCTGTTCGCGAGCATGCGGATCGTCCTCGTGATTATTCTGCCCATCCTGACCATGCGGTTATTCGCGGAAGAGCGCAAGCTGCGGACTTTTGAGTTCTTGATGACCTCGCCGATCAGAATCCATGAAATCGTCGTCGGCAAATTCGTCAGCGTGTTCCTGATCTATCTCGGCCTCGTCGGGCTCACCGTATTGGTCCCCACGGTGCTGATGCTGTTCAGCGACTTCGACTGGAATCCCATCTGGACCGGCTATCTGGGCATGGTGCTGCTGGGAGCCCTGTTTCTTTCCGTGGGCCTGTTTGCCTCAGCGCTGACGGAAAATCAAATCGTCGCCGCCTTTGTGAGCTTCGGCCTACTCCTGACCATCTGGTTGATCGCCGGATTGGGAGGCTTATTCGGAGATACTACTGCAGGCCGCGTCATCACGTATGTGTCATACATGGAACATTATGAGCGTCTGGTGCGGGGATTGATCGACACAAGCGATCTCCTGTACTTCGGAAGCGGATTGGCGCTCATGCTGTTCCTCACGCATCGGGTCGTGGAGTCGACACGCTGGAAATGAGCCTCAAGTCCTTTCCTCTCGGTATTCTCGGAGTCGTGCTCAGCCTCGGCGGCATGATCACGTACAGTCTTCGCCCTGACTGGCTGTGGGCCGTCACGATCGCGGAAGGGCTGGCGCTGGCCTGCCTCATCCTATTCTTCGTTTTCCATTTTGAGGCAGTCAAGGCGTTCTCCGGCCGACGCTCGACGAGGATGGGGCTGAACAGCTTTCTGATGATCGTATTGTTCACCAGCATCTTAATCATTGTGAACTTTCTGGCCTCTCGACACTCGATACGTTGGGACCTATCGGAAAGTCAGAATTTTACGCTCGCCCCACAAACTCACCGCGTGCTTCGCGGCCTGCCCCACGATATTAAAATTACCGTCTTCACGAGAGAAAAAGATCCCGGCTATCAAGTATTCAAGGAACGGCTGGAGAGTTATCGGCAAGCGTCTCCCAAGCTCAGCATAGAATTCATCGACCCGGAGAAACAGCCGAAGATCGCCCAGAGCTATGGAATCTTCCGAACCGATACCGCCATTTTCGAGAGCAATGGCCAGACAATCCGCGTCACCTCTCCCTCAGAAGTTGAGCTGACCGGTGCGCTGATCCGCATTTCCAAGGATGCCAAGAAACGCATCGTCTTCGTCGAAGGCCACAGCGAATTGAATGTCGAAGACAAGGACCGCAATGGGCTCTCTGCTGCCAAAGAAGCGCTCATCCGACAGGGCTATGAGGTCGGCACGCTCTCGCTCCTCAAGGAATCAGCCGTGCCGGATCATACCGCTGTACTGGTAGTGGCAGGCCCCCGCCGCGCCGTGATGAAAGACGAGCAGGATCGTATTCATGCCTACGTCGAGAAGGGCGGCCATCTCTTGGTCATGGCCGATCCCGACACACAGACTGGACTAGAATCATTACTCGCCCATTGGGGACTGGGTCTAGGGTCGGGGGTGTTGGTTGATCTGCAAGATCGATTGGCCCAGGGAGATCTCACCGCGCTGTTGGTCAGAACGTTTACCGAGCATGAGATCACGCAAGACCTCAACTCCGCCGTGCTGTTACCGCTATCCCGGCACGTGACGTTCGACGAGCAGATCGGGAAAGACTGGGACTTTGTGCCGCTGGCCCGTACCTCGCCAAACAGCTGGGCTGAAATGAACATGCAAGGCCGGGTCGTGAGCCTGAACGAAAAGGAAGACGTGAAAGGACCGCTGCCTATGGCGGCCGCGCTGGCACCGAAGAAAGCCCCGGAGGAGGGCACACCCCGACCCGCCATCGTGGTCATCGGAAACTCTACCTTCGTCTCCAACGCCTTTTTTAATTTCCCCGGCAACAGTGACTTTTTCCTCCACACAACCGGTTGGCTGGCCGAGGAACGGGACTTGATTTCCATCGCACCACGAGAACCGGCATTGCACCCGTTCACACCCAACCCCACCCAAGAACGGGCACTGATTTACATCCAGGTTGTGTTCCTTCCATTCGTGACGCTGCTTACCGGCATCATCGTGTGGAGAAAACGACGGCGTCTCTAGCCTATGACTCGCTACTGGCCGACTCTCCTCATGTTTCTTGTACTGGCTGGCCTAGGAGGCTATCTCTATCTCATGGAGCTTCCCGCCCAGCAGCGAGAAGAAAAACAGGAGCGCGCACAGAAACAAGTCCTGCCCTTCCCCGAAACCGCTATCACCGGACTCAGGATCACCACCGCGCAGGGGCCTATCGAATTAAAGCTGGGAGAACCTGGTAAATGGTCGATCGTGGCTCCGCTTCAAACGGATGCCGATCATCGCGAAGTGCAGGCGCTGATTCGAGCGCTCGTGACAGGAACCGTCACCAGAACTGTCGAGGAGCAGGCGACACAGCTGGCGGCCTTCGGGCTTGAACAGCCGGTGACCACCCTCACCGTCACGGCCGGGGTACAACACGAGACAATTTCAATCGGCGACAGTGGTCCGCTATCCAATACTCTCTATGTGCTTCGGGAATCGGACCGGAGCGTGTTACTGACCAACCTGGCGCCGAAGGACTTCATTAACAAGTCCTTGATGGCATTCCGCCGAAAAGAGCTCTTGCGATTTGTCCAGAATGATATCGAACGGGTCCGCCTGACTTATGCCACCACCGAAGTCGTGCTCTACAACATGGCCAAGGATAAGCCGAAGCCGTCGTGGAAGATCCGTTATCCCATCGAAGCCGAAGCCGACCAGAACGAAGTCCGCTCGTTGATGTTTCGGTTGGAAGATCTGAAAGCACTCGGCATCATCGATCCCGGTCCTGAACGAGACAGCGTGGCCAAGACTCTGACGACCCCCAAGCTGAAAATCACGCTGCATACGGCAACCGGTGACCAGTCCGTCCGGCTGTATCAACCGGACCCCCAGAGCGGAGAAGCCATTGCGGAGACCACCGCCGACGGCCCGCTCTATCGCATCAACCCCGTACTGATCAGAGATCTCACGAAAGAACTCTTCACGCTCCAGGACAAACGGCTGCTCGGCCTCGACTACACCGACATCGCCATGTTGTCGGTAAAGACAAGAGAGCATCAGTATGTTTTGATCAACCAGACCGGTGAATGGCTGCTTGAAGATCAGCCCACCGTGAAGATTAGCCAAGAAGCGGCAGATCTGTTTGTCAGTCGGGTCGCGAATCTTCCAGCGGAAGAACGTGTCATGAAACAATCCGCACCACTGGCCCCCTATGGGCTACTTGCGCCCGCCGCAGAATTTGTGGCGACGGGCAAGGACGGCCAGACCATAGGGAAGCTGACCCTCGGCAACAAGGCAGGCAATCTTCTCTATGCCACCGGCCAACGTCTGCAGGGGGTCTTTCAGGTCCGCCCGGATCTCCTCACCCAGATTCCTTCCAAGGCCGAGCTCCTCGCCAAATCGCAGGGCACTTCACAAACCAGGCACTGACCGCTCAACGCGCAGAGATGTCCCAAACACTCGCGCTGACCGACACTGGTGGTTCCACCGCCATGCACTCATACGTTCACCAACCAACCTCTTCTCCCCACAATGACGGCAAACCCTTACCTATGTAGGGCTCGACCGAATGCGACCCCTCTCGTAGGATCAGTACCTACAGTTCGTGTTCATAAGCATGATCCGGTCCATCACTCCTCTATTTAGAAGAAAGTGATCGGGGATATATGAAACGGAACCTCATCTTCACAAGACAGTGGCTCGTCACCGCCCTATTCCTTGTCATCGGCTTAAGTTCTTATGGCTGCGCGGACACTGCGTCGGTTTCGGAAGACGTCGCAGCACCCTTGGCTAGCCTCACGATCACCCCCGGGGCTCTCCAGCCGGCGTTTTTTGCCAATACCACGAACTACGCGGTCAACGCGCCGACCTCTGCAACCAGCGTCACCGTGACCGCTGTCCCCAAGGACAAGACGGCAATAGTCACGATCGATGGGTTCGTGACCTCGCAACGGTCTGTGACCCTAGGCTCTCCGGGGTCGACCACGACCATCCTCATTGTGGTGGAAACACAGACCGGACTTGAGACCACCTATACCGTCACGGTTACGAGACTCCTATCGAGCGATAACAATCTGTCGGCCTTGAGCGTTAAAGTAGGCACCACGAGTCAGACATTACTTCCCGACTTCGATGCGAACATCCAGGACTACACGGTAAATGTGCCGGATGCTAACGCCGGAAGCGTAACTGTCTCTGCAACCAAGTCGGATCTGAATGCCACTATCGTGATCAATGGACAGGGAACCAGCTCAGGTCAAGCAATCATTCTAATTGGTGTACCAGGAACAACCACTCTTGTAACAATAGAAGTGACTGCACCAAATGGCAGTAAGAAGACCTACCGCATCACGGTGAACCATCTCTCCGGCGATAACAATCTGTCGGCGTTGACGGTGAAATTGGACCCTTCAGGCACCAACCTTATCAATAATTTTGATCCCAACACGACGAGTTATACAGTGGATGTGGCAAGCACCGTCACCAGCGTGGAGGTCTCCGCGACCAAGTCCGATCCGAATGCCGTCCTCTCTGGCTCAATCGCCGACCCTGGAGCGGGGCAAGCAACCGGCCAAACAACCATTCCGCTGAACGGAGCAGGAACACCCACGTTGGTATCGATCACCGTGACCCCACCAAATGGCGACTTTAAGACCTACACCATTACCGTCAACCGACGACTTTCTGACAATAACAATCTGTCGGCGTTGACGGTGAAATTGGACCCTTCAGGCACCAACCTTATCAATAATTTTGATCCCAACACGACGAGTTATACAGTGGATGTGGCAAGCACCGTCACCAGCGTGGAGGTCTCCGCGACCAAGTCCGATCCGAATGCCGTCCTCTCTGGCTCAATCGCCGACCCTGGAGCGGGGCAAGCAACCGGCCAAACAACCATTCCGCTGAACGGAGCAGGAACACCCACGTTGGTATCGATCACCGTGACCCCACCAAATGGCGACTTTAAGACCTACACCATTACCGTCAACCAGGCGCCATAGGTTACTGCAAATCGTTCTGCTCCTCTGTAGCCCCTTGCGCCCAACAATCCACGCGGCATCACTCTGACTTCTCACTTGAAATCCGGTCCTCGAATATATTCCCCCCTCTCGCATCCCCGTCTGACCTCATCTCGATCTGGAACCTTGACCTCACCGTAGGAGGGTCCATAAGTACCTGTCCTATTTCCCCTATACCAAAGTAGGGGTAGACCAACCTTTTGCAGTTTCGTATTATTCACCCCTTTATATTGAGGTTCACACTGATGGACCTACCACATCACGCCTCTAGAGAAAGAGACCACATCACCATGATGCGTACCCTGACCGTCGTGAGACAGTATCTCGCTGCCGCGTTCCTCATTGTGATCGGCTTGATCGCCTATGGCTGTGGCGACTCAGCGACCGTGAATCCAGAGGCAGCACTTGGCAGCCTGAAGGTCAATAACGGCCCCGCTGAGGCAACACTAGAGCCATCTTTCAACCCTGCCACAACGAGCTATACCGTCAATCTTTCCAACAACGTCACGAGAGTGACCATTACCGCACAACCGGGCGTGGCCGGGGACACTGTGACGATCGATGGCCAGACAACGGGGAGCAGGGAAATCGACTTGGGCCCGACAGTGCGAACACTGTCGACGAAGGATGTGCGTATCGACGTGTCAAACCCACCCAGCAGTTCCAGAACCTACACCATCGAGTTCAAGAGAGCAGGCTTAGATGGAAACAATTCGCTACGGAGCTTAACCGTTTCGCCAGAAACCCCACCCATCGCATTCAATAAGGACACACTCATCTATACCGTCAGTGTCCTCAATAGCGTCGACAGGGTCACGGTCACACCCACGTTAGACGACCCTGCTGCTGCGACGATGACGGTGAACGGGCAATCTGCGATTTCTGCCCAGGCCCGTACCATCACCCTCAGTGGCCCCAGCCAAACCACTACCATCCCAATCGTCGTGACTGCGCAGAACAGCGACCAGAGAATCTATACGGTGAACGTCATTCGTGCCGCACTTGGTGGGAACAATAACCTGTCGGGCTTGACCGTTTCACCGGGCCCCTTAGACGGTCCCTTCAATGCCAACGACCTGAGCTACACGGTGAACGTGGCAAGCACCGTGACCAGCGTGACCGTCACACCGAGACTGCAAGCCCCCATCGCCGACCCTACCGCGACCCTGACCGTTACGTCGAACGGCCCCCAGCCGATCACGACCTCCGGACAGGCTCGAACCATTAGATTGCGCGATGCTGGGTTGAGCACCACCATCAATATCCTGGTGAGGGCACCGAATGGGAGCCAAAAGCCATACACCATCACCGTAGACCGAGCGGCACCTCCCCCGCCCTCGGGAAACAACAATCTGTCGGCGTTGACGGTGAGGCTGAGTACCTCAAGCCCTAACCTGATTAGTTTTAGTCCGATTACCACGAGCTACACGGTGGATGTGGGGAGCGGCGTAGGCACCATTACCGTCACGCCGGGACTGCAAGCCCCCATCGCCGACCCCGCTGCGACCCTGGCCGTTACGTCGAACGGGCCCGGGCCGATCACGACCTCCGGACAGTCTCGAACCATTCCGTTGCGTGCTGCTGGGTTGAGCACTACCATCAATATCGTGGTGAGGGCACCGAATGGCAGCGAAAAGCCATACACCATCACCGTAGACCGAGAGGCGCCTCCCCCGCCCTCGGGGAACAATAATCTGTCAGCGTTGACGGTGACACCTCCTGGTACCCCTCTTCCTGGCTTTAATTCAAGCACCTTGACGTACACAGTGAACGTCGGAGGCGACGTCCAGAACGTGACCGTGACTGCGACGCTTCAGGCTACCGCTGCAAGCATGATAATCAATGGAACAGGCACCAGCTCAGGCGTAGCAAGCGCCCCCATCACTCTTGGAGGACCAGGATCGAGCACAGGCATTTCCATTCTCGTAATCGCCCCGAATGGAAGCACGAAAACCTACACCGTTACTGTGAACAAGAGGCCGCCTGCCCCGGACTTGATAGAGGCGGATGACACCTGTAAACTTGATGACACCATTGGTGGTGACCCTACTCAGTGCCTTCCTGGCACTTCTCGAGAGGACAACATTACCAACCGTGCGACACCCACGTTTAGCATGCTCCTCCCGTCTGGACCAGGGCCCAGCCTCTTCGTGGATGGAAGCACCGTCGCTTCGGAATTTGACCAGAGCGCCAACACCCTTAAGCCGACGACACCGCTGCCTGACGGGCCCCACTCAATTAGATACACGGTGACCAATTCGGCTGGTCTTGTGTCCGCCCAGAGTGACCCCTTGGAGGTGACCATCGACACCACAGCCCCGGGGAATTAATAGCCCTGGGGCACGGTGTTGGCCACACCGATAGCGTGACTGTTTCGGCAACAACTAACTGCGACGCGCCAGTTTTACCCGTCTCGATCTGACGTCTTGACCTCATTGGTCGGATTGGCTATATCTGTAACTCCTGCTTCGCCTCAGTAGACACTCAACCCTCTCGTCGTTTCCACATGAGCGTTTGGGTTCGCCAGAGCACACAGGTTCATCACGTCACGCATCAAGAGAAAGTGACCGCCTCATGATGGGACGCCCGTTCACCATTGCTGTGCAATACCTTGCCTCTTTCTTCATCCTCATGATGGGGTTGAATCTGTACGGCTGCTCTGACTCGGCGTCAGTATCAAATGAAGCTCAAGTACCACTCGCCAGCTTGACGATCACCCCCCCAGGTGTCCTTCAACCGGCGTTTTCAAGCAATACCACGAGCTATGCCGCCGAAGTGCCCAAGACTGTCGCCAGCGTAACCGTGACGGCCAGTCCTCAGGACATCACGGCAACAATGACAATCAATGAGGTCTCAACCGTTGCAGGGCAGGGACGTTCCATACCGTTAGGTCCACCGGGATCCCCCGTAACGATCACCATCACCGTGTCGTCACAGACAGGCTCGGAGAGTACCTATACCGTCACTATCACAAGACTCTTATCAAGCGACAACAACCTGTCCGCCTTGACTGTCACCCCCGGCATCCTGGCTCCGACCTTCACTTCCGGCACACTCAACTACACGGTTGACGTGGCTACCGGTGTCACCAGTGTCACCGTCGCCGCGACCAAGGCGGATCCGGATGCCGTGATTTCGGGTGATATGCCCAACGACGGGCGGGCGACCATTCAGCTGAGCGGCCCTGGGACTACCACCCAGGTGACGATCACGGTGACGGCCCCGAATGGAAACAGCAAGACCTACCGCGTGACCGTCGATCGTGCCGCGTCGAGTAACAACAATCTGTCTGCCTTGAGCGTGACACCAGGCACCTTGGCTCCTGCCTTTGCTCCGAACCAGCTGTCCTACACCGTGGACGTAGCCACCGGTGTCACCAGCGTCACCGTCACCGCGACCAAGGCGGATCCGAATGCCGTGATATCGGGTGATGTACCCAACGACGGGCAGGCGACCATTCAGCTGAGCGGCCCTGGGACTACCACCCAGGTGACGATCACGGTGACGGCTCCAAATGGAAACAGCAAGACCTACCGCGTGACCATCGATCGTGCCGCGTCGAGCAACAACAATCTGTCAGCCTTGAGCGTGACACCAGGCACCTTGGCTCCTGCCTTTGCTCCGAACCAGCTGCCCTACACCGTAGACGTAGCCACCGGTGTCTCCAGTCTCACCATCACTGCGACGGTTCAGGATTCAAATGCCAGCTTGATGATCAATGGACAAGGAATCAGCTCCGGTCAACCACGCGAGATTTCTCCGTTGGCGCCCCCAGGGTCGGACACGCTCATTACCATCCTTGTGCGAGCGCCCAGTGGAGCTGAAAAAACCTACACGGTCACCGTGAAACGACCGCTACCCTCGAGCGATGCCACGCTCTCGGTCTTGACTGTGAGCGCAGGCACCTTGAATCCCGGCTTTGCCGCTGGGACACTGAATTATACGGTCAATGTCCCGGCCAGTGTCGACAGCATGACGGTAGCCGCGACCAAGTCTGATCCGAATGCGGTGATGTCCTCACCTGGGTCCGTGATTGCCCCAGCAGGAGTCGCCACCGGGAGCGTGAGCAGTGCACTCGGCTTGGGAGCCACGACCCTGTTCACAATTACTGTGATTGCACAGGATGGAGTGAGTACAAGACCATACACGATCAACGTCTTTAGAGATGCACGCTAGACATCATGCGGGTTACCCTCATAGTTTTCGCCCCAGGGGGTTGTGAAATCCTGTGTGCGCACAAGACCGCCAACGGCGAGAAGAACCGGCATAGAAAGAGCTCTCTGTCACCACCGGGTATTCCATTTTTCACCATTGACGCCCTTCCTATCTTTCGATCCATCTGTTGACCTCTCCCAGTTAGAGGCAACCATGCACGCACCCTGCTTATCCCTACGCAAGTAGGGATGGATCAATTCAGGAACCCTTTCGTAATATCTGCCTCTACCCTATGGTTCACACGGGTGGCTGGGCCCAGCAGGTTATCCAGCAAGAAAATGTGTTGGGTCCACCATGCGACGCTTCTGCATCATCCCAATACGACATGTGGCCATCACTCTTTTCGCCGGAGCCATCGGCATGAGTCTGTACGGCTGTACTGACACAGGGTCGATTGATCCAGGCCCTCAACTCGCCGGCCTCTCAGTCTCCAGCGCATCGCTCCAACCGCCGTTCGCCAGCGAAACGACCGGGTACATCGTTGACCTGCCCAGTGCCACATCTGACCTAACCGTCTCGGCAACGAAGTCTGATCCGAATGACGTGTTGTCTGGTGCGATCACTGCCCCAGCAGGGCAAGCCACCGGACAAACAACGATTTCACCCCCTGGCCCTGGGTCAACCAAAGATATCTCACTGACCGTCACGTCCCCAGATGGAAGAGCCAAGATCTACACGATGACCCTGAGGGCGATCACCCTTGGCGGGGATAACACTCTTAGGAGTTTGACCCTGTCGCCGGGTACCTTATCTCCTGCCTTCTCTGCAGGAACTCAGGACTACCGTGTGAACGTAGCCACCGCTATTGCCGAAGTGACGGTCTCCGCAACCAAGTCTGATGCAAATGCCGTGATATCTGGTGATGTGCCGAACGAAGGGCGAGCGACGATCACACTCAACGGCCCAGGAACAACGAAGGTTGTGTCGATCGTCGTCACTGCACCGAATGGAACCTCAAGGACCTATACCATCACCGTTGTACGAGCGGCCCCTTCGAGCGACGATGCTCTATCCAGCTTGACCGTGAGTCCAGGTTCCCTGGATCCGGATTTTGCTTCGGGAATCTTGAACTACCGAGTTGATGTTGATAACACCGTGGACAGTGTGATCATCTCGGCAACGAAGTCCGATCCCAATGCCGTGATGTTCGCGTTTGGTTCAGTGATCGCTGCGGCAGGGACACAGACAGGGCAGGTATCCGTCCCACTGGGCGGGAGACGCACGGAGGCCGACATCACCGTCACGGCGCAAGACGGCCTGAGTACAAATTCTTATACCATCACCATCATCCGATCTCGCCGGTAGACAATGTCCGCGCGTCAAACTGGAGCGGCCGCAACTCTTTTTCTCTTACACACCCATCGAAACAAATTGTCCCTGCTATAAGTGAGAGGCCTGCGAGACCTGGCTGACCATCAACGCCCTCTCTCGCACCATTCACAATCTTTCTATCTCTCGTTCTGATCTGTTGACCCGACTGCTTGGATCAGTTATAGAATGAAGGACTGCTCGGCCTCATGAACAAATTCTGACAGGCCGCTTTTGAACCCTCTCGTAGTCTCGACACCTACCGTTTGGGTTCACCCAATACATAGGCTTGTTGTTCTTACTTAGAAAGTGACCGATATCACATGCACCGTACAGTCTCCGCCGTGGGACAATGTTTGGTCAGTATTCTTTCCCTGACCGTCGTCCTCAGTGCCTCCGGCTGCAAAGATACGGGGTCGATCTCGGAAGGACCACAGGTCAGGCTCTCTAGCTTGTCGGTCTCTGAGCCAGGACTCCAACCAGCCTTTTCAAGCGCGATCACCAACTATACGCTCAGCGTACTGTCAACCGTCGCAAGCGTGACGGTGACAGCCACGCCAGAAAGCAACAGCACCAACATCACGATCGATGGGACTCCGACCAGAAATCGTTCTGTGGACCTCAATCCTCCAGGACAGAGCACGGCCATCCCCATCACCCTCACTGAGCAGAGCGGGAGTCAAAGCTCTTACATCCTCGTGGTGCATCGGGATGCTCCATTGTCGGGCAACAATGCGTTGTCGAACCTGACTGTGTCCTCAGGTAGTTTAACTCCAGGGTTTTCACCGGGCACGCTGAACTATACCGTGGACGTGGCAACCGGCACCTCCAGTCTCACCATCACCGCGGCGGTTCAGGATTCAAATGCCAGCTTGATGATCGATGGACAAGGAATCAGCTCCGGTCAGTCACGCGAGATTTCGCCACTGGCCCCCCCGGGATCGGATACCCTCATCACCATCCTCGTGCGAGCGCCCAGTGGAGCTGAAAAGACCTACAGGATCACCGTAAAGCGACCGCTGCCCTCAAGCGATGCCGCGCTATCGGCTTTGACGGTGAGCGCCGGCACCTTGGATCCCAGCTTTCCCGCTAGCACGTCGACCTATACGGTCACTGTCCCGGCCAGTGTCGACAGCATGACGGTGACGGCGACCAAGTCGGACGCGAACTCGGTGATGTCCTCCTTGGGCTCCGTGATCGCCCTATCAGGCGTTGCAAGCGGGAGCGTGAGCAGTCCGCTCGGCTTGGGAACCACCACAGAAATCATGATTACCGTGAGAGCACAGGATGGAGTGACTACAAAAACTTATACGATCAAGGTATCCAGAGCTTCGCGCTAAGCATGCCGCCGCACGCGCTCATGTTGCTATTCGAGTGAGTGGCCCCTCGGAAGACTCGCAGTTCACACCCCTCACCTGCCAGGGCTTCAATCCTACCGCTTCGGATCCAGCTCGATCAGGCCCTTGCGGATGGCGGTGATGGCCGCTTGCGTGCGATCATAGACTTGTAGTTTATGGAAGATGTTCCGGACGTGATTCTTGACCGTCTTTTCGCTCAGATCAAGGTTATTGGCGATCTCTTTGTTGGTTTTCCCGTCGGCCACCAATCGTAACACCGTAATCTCTCGCTCCGTCAGATCATGCTCGGCCCAGGATGGCTTTTTCCCCTTCTTTTGGGCCATCAATGAGAACTCCGCCAAGATTTTACTGGCGACGGACGGATGGATCAGCGATTCGCCTCGATAGATCGCTCGAATGGCCGCCACGATTTGTGACGATTCAGAGTCTTTCAAGAGATAGCCTGTCGCACCCGCACGGACAAGATCGAAGATGTACTGTTGTTCTTCATACATGGTCAACGCCACGATGCCGATGTGTGGAAACTCACGTTTGACTTGTCTGGTGGCCTCGACGCCTCCCATCCGTGGCATGCTTACATCCATCAAGATCACATCCGGAAGCAAGGCTCGGGCTTTTTCGACGGCCTCCGCACCGTCTTGTGCTTCGCCGATAACGTGAATGTCCTCTTTGGTCTTGAGAATGGCTGCTAAGCCCTCCCGAACCACTCGGTGATCGTCGGCAATCAGCACCTTGATTTTCTCCATTACTCCTCCCTCTCCTCTCGATGCCCCAGCGGCACCTTGACGATGATTTTCGTGCCCTTCCCCGGCTTTGATTGGACGAGCCCCTCTCCTCCCACCAGTCGAGCTCGTTCCAAGATGCCCTTGATTCCGAAATGATCCCACTTTTCAGGGTCTCGCAGCACGGCCTCCAGATCGAATCCGATTCCATTGTCGGCAATGGTGACACGCAACAGCTCCATCTCGATGTCCAGCTTGATCGAGACTCGATCGGCCCGTGCATGTTTTTGCACGTTGCTCAAAGCCTCCTGGATAATGCGAAAGAGAAAGATCTTCGTCCGCGGGAAGAGAATCTGCTCATCTCCGCTCACGGAAAACTTCGTGGTGATGTGGGTCTGGAGCTGATACGACTTGAAATAATTCGTCAGGGCAGGGATCAACTCCATTTTGTCGTAGTGCAGGGGGCGCAGGTTGAAAATCACTTGGCGGGCTTCCTGGATGGCCAACTTCAGTTGAGCCTTGCCCTCCTTGATGGTGGCCAAACTGGCTCGTGATTTCTTCCGGATGAGTTCCTGGCACAGATCCAGCTTGAAATTCACACCCGCCAAACTCTGCACGAAGCCGTCGTGGATCTCGCAAGCGATTCTGGTCCGCTCCTCCGTCACTGCCGCCCCAGTCTCTTTCACATACAACCGATACAAGGATTGATATTTATTCAGCGTCTTCTCGATCTCCGCTGTCGCGCGAATACGAGCGCCGATCAGTTCCCACATGAATTTCGCACTGGCGCCGCCGATTATGGTGACACCCATGCGATGAAAGTCCTGAAGGAATGCCCAGACCTCTGCATCACCCGACACATCGATGATCAGATCGACACGCTCCATCGCGAGGAGCTGCCGATAGTCCTGCGTGATCGGGATTCCGAACTGTCGCGCCAGTTCCAGCCCTGGGGCTTTCAGATCGAGCTCCGCGACACCAACAATCCGTACGAGGGGATCGTTTGCAAAGATCTCCATCAGCGCCGCCCCTCCGCGACCGGCGCCGATAATGGCAACGTTCGTCGCCCCGGAGGTTGACGGGTTTCGCCGAGCACGCTGAGAGAGTGGCTTCTTCATCAAGAGGCACTTCCTGGACTGGGCTTGTCGGAGTTCACGATGAACACCGGTCGAATCGGAGAACCTGAACAAGGCGGGGAGAGAGGGGCTGAGGGATCCAGACGGTACGTCTTAACTCTCACGCCGGTGCTGAGCAAGCGTTTGTAACTCGTCCATAAATTGGTCGATGCCCTTGAACTCTCGATACACGGACGCAAACCGGACATAGGCGACCTGATCCAGCTGATGTAACTCCTTCATGACTTCCTCACCGACAACCCGACTTTGAATCTCCGTCTCGCCCATCTCCTGAATCCGTTTTTCTATCCGGTCGGTGACGGCCTCAATGGTGCCAATACTGATCGGCCGCTTTTCACAAGCCTTTTTCAGCCCGACGAGAATCTTGTTGCGGTCAAATGACTCGCGGCGTCCGTCCTTCTTCACCACGACCGGGAGTATTTCTTCAACTCGCTCGTAGGTGGTATAGCGGCGTTTACAACCAAGACACTCGCGGCGGCGGCGGATGACCTCGCCTTCCTTAGCCATGCGAGAATCAACGACCTTGTCTTCGAGTTCATCGCAGAACGGACATTTCACCGGCGGCGACCCGTCCTCTTACTAGCGGCTGGTTAGTATTGATGGATGAAGGGAAACCGACTGTTCAACGCCTTCGCCTCAACCCGTACTTCCTCCAGCACGGCTGGCTCTTGCCGATGCAGCAGCACGCGGTCGACTAATCCCACGATCTGCTTCATCTCGGGCTCGCGCATGCCGCGCGTGGACACGATCGGCGTTCCAAGGCGAATTCCGCTGGCCACGGCCGGTGGCTTCTCATCGTACGGCACAGCGTTCTTGTTGACGATAATCCCGGCGGCATCGAGCGCCGCATCGGCATCTTTCCCCGTAATCCCTTTATTCGACAAGTTGAGGAGCATCAGATGGGTATCAGTCCCCCCGGAGACGATCTTATACCCACGCTCGACCAACCCCTGCGCCAAGGCCTTTGCATTGACCAACACTTGCTGTTGATAGCGCTTGAACCCTGGAGAAAGGGCCTCCTGAAACGCAACAGCTTTTGCCGCGATCACGTGCATGAGCGGTCCGCCTTGTAATCCAGGAAACACCAGCTTATCGACCCCCTTGGCGTACTCGGCTTTGCACATCGTCACACCCCCACGCGGGCCACGCAGAGTTTTATGGGTCGTCGTGGTCACGAAGTCCGCATAGGGAACAGGGTTCGGGTGAAGTCCCGCTGCGATGAGCCCGGCAATATGGGCAATATCGACGAGCAAATAGGCCCCAACGGATTTTGCAATCTGCTGGAACCGCTGGAAATCGAGGATCCTCGCATAGGCACTAGCCCCCACCACGATCATGCGCGGGCGGCATTCCTCAGCAACCTTTTGCACCGCATCATAGTCGATGGTTTCGGTCTGGCGATCAACGCCATAGGAGAAGACCCGAAAGAGAATGCCGGAGAAGTTGACCTTGCTGCCATGCGTCAAATGGCCGCCCTGAGCCAGATCCATCCCGAGAATCGTATCGCCCGGTTTTAAGACCGACAGATAGGCCGCCATATTGGCCTGTGATCCGGAATGCGGCTGGACATTGACGTGTTCGGCACCAAAAATCTGCTTGCACCGCTGAACAGCCAAGTCTTCGACGGTATCAGCATGCTGACAGCCACCGTAATAGCGCTTGCCCGAGTAGCCTTCGGCGTATTTATTGGTGAGCAGCGAGCCCTGGGCGGCAAGCACCGCTGGGCTGGCGAAATTCTCCGAGGCAATCAAGAGCAACTTCTCACGTTGCCGAACCTCTTCAGACTCAATCGCGGCATAGACAGCGGGGTCTACCGCCTTCAGTGCATCCAATGAGCCGATCGCGTCCTGCATCATGCTGTCATCACCCCTTCATCATGAAGCGGAAGGTTCTTCTGCCTCTTGCTTCTTCACCACGTGGACCTTCACCGTCGCCACCACATCTCTGGGCATCTTGATGGGCACGGCCACAGTCCCAAGTTCCTTGATCGGTTGCGCCAATTGAATCTTTCGCCGATCCACCGTGACACCTTGTGCCGCCAATCCTTCTGCGATGTCTTTGGTCGTGACAGAGCCGAACATCTTGTCGTCTTTGCCGACCTGCGCTTCGATCGTCAGCTCAACAGCCGACACCTTCTTGGCGTAGGATTCAATTTCCAGCGTTTCCTTCTTGGCCTTATCGGCTGCCACTCGCTTGGCATGCTCAAAAGCCTTGATGCTCCGACCATCGGCCTCAACGGCCTTCCGGCGCGGTAACAGATAGTTTCTCGCAAACCCATCGGCGACGTTAATGAGATCGCCGAGATGCCCCACCCCTTCCAGGGTCTCTTGAAGAATGACTTTCATACCCATACTCCTTCACTAGATAAAGTAGCCGAGGATACTGACCTGA
>JAOUHD010000051.1 GCA_029865345.1 Nitrospira sp. | reverse complement strand
TGATGCTGCGCGCCTGGCCGGGAATGCGCTGAATGAAGCCGCGCCGCTCCAGCGTGAGCACCATTTGATGCACGGTCGGCGGGGTTACCTGAAAGAACCGTTGCATGTCCGCTTCGGACGGCGCGCAGCCGTTCAGAATGCTGTATTGATGGAGGTACGCCAGATACTGCCCTTGTAGCTCAGTGTAGGGCGGTGTCATTCGCTTGCCAGCTCTTTTTCAAGCAAATGGACCTGGTCCCGAAGATAATCGCCATACCCCCAACCAATGTGGTCGGCATGAGTGTTCAGCCGCTGAATGCGTTGCCGGAACTGCGGATACAGCGCCGGACCGTCCTTTCGCAACAGCTGCGTCATCTCATGCAAGACGGATTCGAGACTGTTGTAGTAAGCCTCGTTAATGTCGCCGAACTCTCGCGTGAACTGCGTGCCGTTCTCCACGTAGGTCAGCATCAGGTCAATCGTGCCTGCCAGATTGCCCGTGGCCCTGCGGTAATCGCGGATGGCTTTGCGCGCCTCAGCCAGATTGAGCTTTCCGAATCCTCGTGAGGGGTAGAATTGCTCGATGATCGTGCGCCGATACCGTTCCACGGCCGTTCCGTCACCTACCTCGGCCTGCACGCGGGCATGCAGAAAATCGCGAGTTCTGGGTGATGCGTCGTAGAGGTCTTTGACCAGCGCTAGCAGTGACGTCTTCGACTGCGCGTTCAAGCGCCGGCGAATGGCCAACCATCCGGTGGGCTTCTTCTCGCTCGTCACAACTCTCCCTGGAACGCTCGGTGGAGCATGGATTGGAAAAGATCCTCCAAACGGCGGCGGGAGGCGGCTTGCTCGGCCTGCACGGCGCGGATGTCGGACACGCGGGCGGCGAACTCTTCTTGCAGCGGAAGCGGTGGAACTGGAATCTCCAAGGCTTTCAACGTAGCAGCATTCAGATTAGCGCGAGCAGTTTCTGGAGCTTGCGCCAAGAAAATAGGACGCCAGCGCTGAAGTACTACGATGACATATTCTGGCAAGGCTCGATGAGGCTTGGGCTGAATCCCAACGACACTATCAGTGGCATAAACCGGCTGACCAAGTATGGCTGTTTGGCCGATGGTTGCGCCAACGATTGCAATGACAATTGTTCCAAGAGGGAACTCCTTGCTGACACATCGCCCACGCTCGTTCAGTGTCTGCTTCCATCGCGTCAGAAATCCTCCGCTGTCAGCAATATCTCCAGTCTGAATAAATGGATACTCACCGCCGTAATAAGACGGGTCGTTTCTGGGCCGAGGGGAGAATCTTCCACGCTCTACTGATGCGATATCTTCAAGACGAGCAGATGGAAGTCGAAGGCTGTTTGACACCGGGTTGCCGAACATTTCATAGAACAGGGCCGGAATGAGGTCAGCTGTGCGGCGGTCGGCTTGGGCGCGCAGTTTCCGTAATTCGTCCGCTTCGTCCAGCAGCTTCACAATCCGCTCCTGCTCCGGCATGGGAGGCACGGGCAGTTCCAAACGCTCAATGTCGTTTCGGTTAATCGCGGTGAAAGTGCTACCAACCCCACGAGCAACGATGTCAGACTCAAAGCGCTTCAAGTAGTAACGAATGTAACGCTGATTGCAGTTTTTTGGTTTACCACGAATCGCTGCGAGTCCTCGCCCAATGCAACAACGCTCGGTTGCGAAGTTGGTTGGACCTACAGGAGCGCGCACCGATAGTAGGATATCGCCCGCCTCGGCGACGCGAGATGGCTGACTGCACCACTTGACCCGTGTCGGATGTTCTTCGCCAAACTCCGCTTTGCCTTGGAAGAATGGCAAACCAACACCATCGGAATTGTACGTTTCGCCGGGCGGCGATTGCCCCATTTGTACAGCGGCGATTTCGCCGAGTTTCTTTCTTTCCCAGCGTTTCATTTCTTGCCGCTGATTTGCGTAAGCAGTGTGTTGCCGCACTTAACGAGTTCGTGTTCCAGCTTGAGCCCGTCGCCAAGTGCGGTAGATGCCCGGCGGTTCATGGCCTCAGTAGATCTCCAGACAGGCGGCAGCGGGGTCGTGCTCGAACGAGAGGATGACCTGGGTGTGAGCGCGGAACAGTGTTTCGATATGGGCGGTAGGCTGATTGCCGCAGCGCAACCAGATGACTCGGGGCGGAGGCCCAAACAACGCGGCCATGTCGGCAAAATCCGAGTCCTGCGAAACCAGCGTGAACCCATTGGCTTGGGCATAGTGCCACAGCGCGTGATCGTCGGCTTCCGCCAGATCGAGCAGCCGAACCTGACTCGAGCCGGGAAAGAGGTCGGCCAGTCGTTGACAGAGTTTGAAGCTGAGGTTCTGGTCGAACAATAGCTTCATTGGGCGGCGGTCACCAGCCGACGTTCACGGTCGGCGGCGTAGGCCAGGCAGGCACGAATGTCTTCCTCAGTGAGTTCGGGGTAATCGCTCAGGATTTGTTCATGCGTCATGCCTGCCGCCAGCCAGCCGAGCACATCGGCAACGGCGATGCGCATTCGACGTATACAAGGACGTCCGCCGCGCTTGCCCGATTCGATTGTGATGATGTGTTTGTAGTCCATAGGCCCTCCTACTTTAGCATACCCTGCAGACGAGTGAGCTTCGCTGTGATGCGTGCTTCAAGAGCCAGCACTTCGGCGACGATGCGCCGGGGGTTGTCGTGATGCACCGGTTCCGCTGTCACGGGCTTGTAACGTCCTGCTGCGAGGCTCCAGTCATTCTCCCGAATCTTCTCAATCGGCACGCGGTAGCTATTCGGACCTTCGTCGCGGTTCGGCCATTTGGCCAGCGCGTCAGGAATGTCGTTGGCTTCAATCGGCGTGCGTTTGTCGTCGAGGCTGTAGCCGTCGGCGGTGAGGTCATAGAACCAAACGCTCTCTGTCTTCTTGCCCTTCTCAAAAATCAGCGCGGCGGTGCCGACGCCGGAATAGGGCTTGAACACACCGCTCGGCAGATTGATGACAGCTTGCAGGTCGCACTCGGTCAGAAGCAATTCGCGCAGACTGGTAGCTGCGTTTGTCGAGCCGAAGAGCACGCCGTTCGGCACGATGACGCCTGCCCGCCCTCCCGGCGCAAGATGATCGATGAACCATTTGAGGAACAGTAGTTCCGTCGCACGTGTATTCAACTTGTAGTTGAGGTCAGCCAGTATGCTTTCGTCCTGCACTTTTCCAGCGAACGGCGGATTGGCGAGGATGATATCGAATTGCTGGCCTGGATAGGCGCCGCCGAATCCGGTAGTGAGCGGGTTCAGCATGGAGATATGCGCCTTTTCCAACTGGTGGAGGTAGAGGTTCAGGATGGCAATTTTCACCATGTTGGCGTCGTTGTCGAAGCCGGTAAAGGCCTGCTCTTCAAGAAACTTCCATTGTGAGGGCTTGATCAACCCGCCGTCTGCAAGCCCTCGCTTCGCATCAGCAGGCTTGGTGTTCTGGCGAAGAATGTGAGTAAACGCCGAAATGAGGAAGCCCGCTGTGCCGCAGGCCGGATCGCAGATCCAGTGCTTCGGTTGCGGATTCACCAGTGCCACGATCAGGTCGATGATGTGGCGTGGGGTGCGAAACTGGCCGTTGGTGCCGGAGGCCGAGAGCTTGCTCAAGAGATACTCATACATGTCGCCCTTGAGGTCGTGGCCATCGTGAGCAGACAGGTCCATCCCATGGATGGCTTGCACCACGGCGCGGAGCGTGGGCCGGTCGTAAATTTTGAGGGTCGCGCGGCTGAAGAGCAGCTTGCCGGTGTCGGTCAGGCCAGGCAGCTCATGCAGCTTTTCGATGGCATCGCGAACGGCGTTGAACATCTGATCGCCGGTCAGCGTGACGAAGTTGCCCCAGGCATATTTGGCCCACTTGCCGGAGAAGATGCAGACATATTTCTTATCGAGGCTGGCGAGGACGTTATCCTTCTCCGTCAGCAATCGCAGGAACAGCAGATAAGAAATCTGCTCGATGGAATCCATCGGATTGTTCACGCCGCCGGCCCAGAGGATGTTCATAAGCTGATCGACCTTCTGCCGGAGGCCGGAAGAAAAGAAATTCGACGGCGTGGCGAGGGTCTGTGCAGCAACGGAATCGGACTGTACAGGAGGCGTACGCATGGATGGTCGAGGTCCTTCTTTAGTCGGCCTTCATGGCTCGATTAGGCGTTTTGGATAACAATGGTTTCACAAGTTATTGAATTGCCTAACCTTAAGCCTTCCCCTCTCGGTGTTTTCCTTCGAGGGTGGAAAACAACTGTGGGGTCTGCATGCGACTCATCTGCTCATCGGTTGGAAGCAGCCCCTCACTGAGGAGGGCCGGACGATAATTGCGATCCGCCCAAAGCACTTTGCCGGACGAGCGTGGACTGGCGCAAGGCTTCAAACACTTGTTCACGATCCTCAAACCGGGCCAGCGCGGAGACACCTCCCAACTGGTTAAACTGACTCGCCGTGAAGAGCGTCATGTCTCCGGCCATGAAACGCTGGAGGGCCAGTGAGTCTTCAGCCAGGAGTTGCGCCGTGGCGTCTACCCATTTTTGCTCGCTGTAGCGAAGATTGAACCGGGCGGCAATGGAATCGACCGTATCTGCGACGATGGCATCACGTGTCGGCAACGGCTTGCGACCAAGCGCATTATAGACGAATGCGGGCGTGGTTGCGGGAACACCATAGGAAACAATGAGCTTGTCCGGTGAGTACCACATCTCTGGTTGATGATAGAACCGCTCATTGAGGATGGTTTCGATGGCATCGTCGTCCTCGGCTTCCACGGCGGCTTTTAGCGCGGGCGTCTTCTCAACGAAATCCTTGATGTCCCGCTCGTAGCCGCCACGGAAGGTCATAATATCGACCTTCTCACCATTGGGGCCGACGATACGCACCTCCTGGCTCACGAGGGTGTCAATCCCCTCCCATGTCGGAATCACGCGCTGCGGCTTTTCTCGAGATGGGGAATCGGGCTGGATCTCGGCAGCTACACCATGCTCACCATCCCCTTCGCCATAGGAACCAGCAGTACCGGCCGGCTTCTTTTCACGAGGCACCTTCAACGGCACCGAGTAGTCGTATTCCTCCTCGAAGTATTCCGCGACTGCGCAGAAATCGAGGAGGTAGAAGCACGACTTTTCGTAAGCAGTCTGGCCGATCATGAAGGTATAGCGGCGTGTCCCCCGGCCTTTGATCTGGATATATTCCGTCGGGGAAAAGACCGGGCGAAAGAGTCCGATGTTCAGCGCATCGCGGCAATTGTAGCCGGTGGAGAGCATGTCCACGGAGACCGCGATGCGCTCGGACCGTTTGCCGTCACGAAACTCTTTCGCCAGCACCGATGCCTCGGGAATGCGCGAGGTGATGGTCAAGGCGATGCCGGGCTGTAGCTCGTTGAAGATTTTTGTAAGGTTGGTGGCATGCGTCTGGTTCACGGCAAACACGATGGACTTGCCGATGGCCCCTGCTGGATCTCTCTGCGCTTCTTTGAGAAAGGCTTCACACATGAGGCGGTTCCGAGTCGGCGTGAAAACCTTCTTTTCCAGATCCTTGATCTTAAAACTCTCTTCCTTCTCGTTGACGACGACCGCCCAGCCGGACTCGGCCAGCGCCTTCGTTGTAATGTCCGAACGAATATCGACGATCTTGGGCAAGCACAGAAACGGCCCTTCCAGATCTTTGACGGCATCGATGATGTCATAACGAAAGGTGGGAAAGCCCGGCTTGCACTTAAAGTAATGATAGGTGTCGCGCAACTGACGGGCTTCGAGCGCCTTCGGGTTCTCTTGGGCCAACTGCTCAACGTTGACGTTCTTAAGGTACGCCTTGGGCGTCGCCGTCAGGCCAATCCGTGTGGCCTGGAAAAATTGGACGACTTCACGGGCATCGCCATAGATCGAGCGGTGTGCCTCGTCGTTGATGACCAGATCAAAATAGAACGGTGTGAACTCATCCCGGTAGCGGCGGTCGGTCAACAACGATTGAATCGTAGCAATGACGACGGACGACCCAAGCAGCTCACCGGTCCGGCGAGCGGTCTTGTAGATCACCGGCTTGAACTCGGGCAACACTACCGCGAAATCTTCGATTGTCTGCTTGGCCAGCTCGATGCGATCCACAATAAACAGCACGCGTTCGGCATTGCGGCTCATGAGAAAGCGACGGATGAGCGCAGCACAGAGCAGCGTCTTGCCGGTTCCCGTGGCCATCTCAAGGAGAAACTTCCGCAGACCTTGGGCATCGAACAGTCGGGCGACTTCGTCCATCGCCCGAATTTGGTAACGTCTCAGCGTCAGGTCGTGTTTGAGCTGACGGAGATACTCGGGCGTGACGATTTCGCTTCCGAGGGGACGCGGCGGCTGAAGATTCTTAAGCCGGGCTCGTTCGAGATCGTCACGCGAAGGCAGCCGCTCGATGCGGTAGGCGTCGCGCTGATCGGCTCGCTCATAATTCCAAAACCAATGTTCACGGCCATTGGACAGAATGATAAACGGGGCGTTGAGTTGTTTCGCGTAACCACGGGCCTGCTCTTTGGCGTCGTACGGATCAAGACCTTCGCGCTTCGCTTCCAGCACACAGAGCACGCGACCGAAGCTATCTTTAAGCAGATAATCCGCTCGCCCGGTCCCCGTGTGCTGCTCAAACTGGATCTGCTGGGGGTTTAGCAAATTCCATCCGCTGAACTCTAACGCTTTGTCGATGAGGATGCGAGAGAAGGCTTCAGGTTGGCTCATTTGCGTGATGACATTGGGCGCAATGAAATACTCTGAGTTCTTCGACTGCGGCAGAAGAATACCTCTTTCCCTATGGGAAATCACCCATCAATGAGTTGTAAGGCGTGAGGCGTTACTTGCTATCGGACCAGCGTTGAACAAAGAGGAACGGTTAGGGGTATATCTGCCGATTCAAGGAGAAAATGGCTGGGGGACTAGGAATCGAACCTAGGTAGCCGGCTCCAAAGGCCGGCGTCCTACCGCTAGACGATCCCCCAGCGCGGTACGGAAGCAAATCGTGGAAGTGGCACGAGAGAGAAATTTTTGGCTGGGGGACTAGGAATCGAACCTAGGTAGTCAGATCCAGAGACTGACGTCCTACCGCTAGACGATCCCCCAACCGGCGTTCAACGTAATATAGGACCGCTCAATCCGTCAAGCCTGGTTGGTTTTTGCGTGCTCAATTCCTGCCTTCAGCCGAACGAGGGTACGTTCGCGTCCAAGAATCTCCATGACCTCAAAGAGCCCTGGGCTTGCCGTCCGTCCAGTCAAGGCGACGCGAACTGGCTGGGCTAACGCACCCATCTTGATACCTTCTTCTTCGACGAATTTCTTGAAGCTGTCTTCCCACACGAGTTTGGAAAAGCTTGGAAGCGCCTCGAATCGTGTCAGAAGCTTCTGAAGCAACGGCGCGGTCGCTGGGGTGAGAAATTTCTTGGCTGCGTCCACCTCAAACGTGGCTCCTTGCCCAAAATACGGCCTGACCCACTCCACCATGTCGGCTAGGGTCTTCGCCCGTTCCTTGACCAGCACGACCAATTGTGCGAGCCATTCGTTTGAGACAGTGCGCAGTTCGTCCTTCAAACCCGCCTGTTCCAAGTGTGGCGCGAGTGCTTGTGCGACCTCGCTCGGTGGACTCATCTTGATATATTCGGCGTTCATCCAGAGTAACTTGTCGGGATTGAAGACTGCCGCCGACGTTTGCACATGATCCCACGAAAACTTTTCGATCAGCTCCTGGCGAGTAAAGAGTTCTTGATCCCCGTGCGACCAGCCCAGGCGGACCAGATAATTGACCATGGCATCGGGAAGATAGCCCATGTCTTTGTAGGCCATAATCGAGGTGGCACCATGGCGCTTCGAGAGCCGGGTCTTATCTGCCCCTAAAATCATCGGCAGATGCCCAAAGCGCGGAACGGCAAACCCTAACGCCTCAAAAATTGGAATCTGCCGGGGTGTGTTCGTCAGATGGTCGTCTCCTCGCACCACATGCGTAATACCCATCAAGGCATCATCGACCACGACTGAAAAGTTGTAGGTGGGATACCCGTTGGACCTAAGAATGATCACATCGTCCACGACGGCATTATCGAAGACGACCCTCCCCTTGATGAGATCCTCGATCACCGTCTGGCCTTCTTGCCGAGCTTTGAATCGAAGCGCGGCATCGCCAGGCTGGCCGGCGAGCTTCACATTGCGACAGCGACCGTCGTATCGGGGCGAGAGTCCTTTGGCTTCCGCCTCTTTTCGCCGAGCCTCCAAATCTTCAGCCTTACACACACACCAGTAGGCCTGCCCAGTCTCCAGTAACTTCATGGCGTGGGCTCGATACAAGTCCATCCGCTCTGTTTGGCGGAATGGCCCTTCATCCCAATCAAGTCCGACCCATTTCATGCCTTCGATGATGGCCTGAATCGATTCATCCGTCGAGCGACTTTGATCGGTGTCCTCAATGCGAAGGATGAACACACCCTGTTGTTGGCGCGCGAAGAGCCAATTGAATAGGGCCGTACGCACTCCTCCTATATGGAGAAACCCCGTCGGACTGGGGGCAAACCGAACGCGAACCTGACTCATGACCGTGCCGTCCCTTCTTCACACACGACAACCCAGTCATCTATACCATGCTGTGAAAATCCTTGTACATCGCCTTGCCACTTCCATCTCTTGACGACTTCTGCTATGACGGTGCCGCGAATCGATTATGGCGGAACTCACACAACCGGCCACGGTTCTTGCGGTCACCGATCTCACGCCCCACGTTCGCCAACTCGTCGTCAAACCCAAAACCAGGAAGATTTCCTTTCAACCAGGACAGTGGGTCTCCCTCAAACTGCCGGTGGGACCCAAGCCCCCGCTCAACCGCGCATACTCCATGGCCGATCCTTCGTCTCCGTATGGGGAGTTAACGTTGGTAGTTGATCGTGTTCCCGGTGGGCTGGCTTCCAATTATCTCTATGAGCTGAGGTCTGGAGATGAGGTTCCCCTGTCAGGCCCCTATGGGAATTTCGTCCTCCCTCAACCACTCGATCGCGAGCTACTGCTGATTGCGCGCTACACGGGCCTTGCTCCGATGCGGTGCCTCCTCAAACAGATTTTTTTCTCGAAAATCCAAACTCCCGTCCTACTGATTGCCGTAGCACCCGGCGAAGACGAGGTCTTATTCCATCAGGAATGGCTCACGATGGCCATGCAATATCCCTCGTTCCGCTATCTTCCGCTGGTCGCTCAGAACGGGGAGTCGGAGGCTGTGGAAAAGACCTTGTCCATGCTCACGCCGCTGGTCAACGGACAGCCCAAAGTCGTTCCCATGATTTGTGGAACTAAAGCGTTCGTCCGTCCCCTGCGTGCCTATTTTATAAAGGAAGGGTACGACCGAAAGGACGTGAAGATAGAGACGTACGATTAGAATGGTCGGTGGGCACTGTTCACTTAGAACACGCCGAAGTGTTTAATCAGTCGCGTGGGAGAAATCATCCCGCTCAGTGCCCCTCCCGCACAAGATTTTTATTAACGGCTGGAATTTCGACGACGATATCCTTGGTTCCATTCGGCACGCATTGGCATCCCAGACGAGACTGTAGTGTCGTCATGGGAGCCTCATCCAACTGATCATACTCATCGTCCGTGCCTTCATTGCAGGTCTCCAACCCCTGCTTCACGATCACATGACAGGTCGAACAGGCGCAGACCCCGCCGCATACATGTTCCAAATCTACTCCGTGTCCCATCGCGATATCTAAAAGGCTCCCCGGCAGCCCAGTGGGCCCATGGGGAATCTTTTCTGGATTGACTTCGACCGTGGTGGATCTGCCATCTGGATGGATAAATGTCACGGCATAGGAAGTTTTTGGAAGTTCATATTCGGCCTGTTCAATATAGGGATTTGTGCCACCCATCTGTCGATTCCTTTCTGAGAGATCACCGGACTCCGCCTGTCGTATTGACAGTAGAGAAACCTGCATGCTAACCTTAGTACGACCAAATTGATCGGAGATCATTATAGTCTCCGATCTAAGGAATCGGCAATAGCAATGCTGAAGATTTCAAAAAAAGCTGATTACGCGCTCATGGCGCTGCAGCACATTGCTTTAGTCCAATTCGGCGATATAACTCCTGGCCGCGTGGTGAATACGAAAGAAATCGCCGAGGAGTACAACATTCCCTTGGAATTGTTGGCGAAGGTCCTACAAGTTCTCTCAAAGAATGGTCTGATCGAAAGCCACAACGGTCCGAAGGGAGGCTATCTCCTGGCGCGGAGCGCCAGACAGATCACCATCGCACAGATTCTTGAAAGTATAGAAGGCCCCTTAGGCATCACCGACTGCTCCCACGAAAAAGATGGCGACTTCTGCATGCAGCGCGAACACTGTAACATCCGCACGCCGCTCCTGAAAATCCAAGACAGCATCTATCAGTTACTGAATAACATGACGTTGGGAGACATGATGGGGGGCACGCCTCTTATTACGATTCAGTCTCCCTCGGCACAAGGAGTCGAACGATGAAGCTTCCCATTTTCCTCGATAACCATTCCACCACGCCCATGGACCCACGAGTTCTGGAAGCAATGCTGCCTTATTTCGTGGAAAAGTTCGGTAACGCCGCCAGTCGCAACCATGCATTTGGCTGGGCCGCGGAAGAAGCAGTGGAACAGGCCCGAAAACAGATTGCGAAGCTCATTAAAGCCGACTCAAAAGAAATCGTCTTCACCAGCGGTGCCACGGAATCGGACAACCTGGCGCTGAAGGGTGTCTTGGAGATGTATAAGGAGAAAGGCACCCACATCATCACGTCATCCACGGAACATCGGGCCGTGCTCGATACAGCCAAGTCTCTGGAAGCCAAAGGGATGGCGACTGTGACCTATCTGCCGGTCGACAAATACGGCATGGTGAATCCGCAGGACGTCCAGAATGCCATCACCGACAAGACAATCCTGATCTCGATCATGCTGGCCAATAACGAAATCGGCACGATTAACCCTATCCAGGAGATCGGCAAGATCGCCAAAGCGAAGGGGGTCCTGTTCCATTGCGATGCCACGCAGGGCGTCGGCAAGATTCCCGTCGATGTCCAGGCCATGGGCATTGATCTCATGTCATTCACCTCCCACAAAGTCTACGGCCCCAAGGGAGTCGGTGCCCTCTATGTTAGGAAAAGAAATCCCCGCGTTCGAATCGCAGCCCAAATAGACGGAGGCGGGCATGAACGCGGCATGCGGTCTGGAACCTTGCCGGTACCGTTGATCGTCGGCTTTGGGAAAGCCTGTGAACTGTGCGAACAGGAGATGGTGACGGAAACGGCGCGGCTGATCAAGATGCGAGACCGTCTCCAGACCGATATCATGGCGGCCCTCGAAGAAAGCTATCTCAACGGCCACCCAACGAACCGCCTACCCGGTAATCTCAATATCTCCTTTGCCTACGTCGAAGGCGAGTCACTGCTCATGGGCATGAAAGACATCGCGCTCTCGTCCGGTTCGGCCTGCACATCGGCCACCTTGGAACCCTCGTATGTGTTGCGCGCACTCGGGGTCGGGACCGAGCTCGCTCACTCTTCGATTCGTTTCGGTTTGGGCCGTTTCAATACCGACGATGAGATTGACTATACGACCAAAAAGGTTATTGAGGTCGTCACCAAGTTGCGGGAAATGTCCCCTCTGTACGAGATGGCCAAAGAAGGCGTGGACCTGAAATCCGTTCAGTGGGCCGCGCATTAATGACGGCAGACGTGAAACGTACCTCGTGAAGCGTATCTCACAGACAACGAACGGCGCTTCACGAACGACGAGATACCAAGGAGGTTTCTATGGCATACAGCGATAAAGTCGTCGATCATTTCAACAATCCCCGCAACATGGGCAGCTTTAAGAAGGACGATGCAGACGTGGGTACCGGGATGGTGGGAGCCCCGGAGTGCGGTGACGTGATGAAGCTGCAGATCAAGGTCCAGAACGATACGATCGTTGATGCGAAGTTCAAGACCTTCGGTTGCGGGTCAGCGATCGCCAGCTCCAGCCTGGCCACCGAATGGCTCAAGGGGAAAACGATCGAGGAAGCCCAAAAGATCAAGAATACGGACATCGTACAGGAGTTGAATCTCCCTCCTGTAAAAATTCACTGCTCGGTTCTGGCGGAAGATGCCATCAAAGCCGCGTTGGCCGATTATCAAAAGAAGACAGACGGGCAACCAACCGGCACCAAGTAACAGCCACAAAGGGAGCGCCTCATGGACACCACAAACGTCGAGACTCAGACTCCAATCATCTCGCTCACCGAAGCAGCCGTAAAAGAAGTGAAGCGGCTCATCAACGTACAAGGCCTTGAAGAAGGTGGCCTTCGCCTTGGTGTGAAAGGCGGCGGGTGTTCCGGCCTCAGCTACACGATTAACTTCGATGACAAGATCGGACAGTTCGATCAAGTCCATGAGATCGATGGTGTCAAAGTGATCATCGATGCGAAAAGCGCTATCTATCTCCAGGGCACCCAATTGGATTATCAAAAAGACATGATGGGCGGAAACTTTAAGTTTTTGAACCCGAACGCCAATAAAACCTGTGGCTGCGGAGAATCGTTCTCGGCTTAATTCCTCATCCACTCAATATACCGACCGGGCATGGGACATATACCGTGCTCGTTTTCACTCATGGATAACCATCAATCATCGTCTCATCCCGATACTCGTCGCCAGCTGCAGATGGCCCGGAGCATGTGCTGGCACTGCCAGTCAGAAGTGACAGGAGAATACTTCTGTGACCGGTGTGTGAAAGTCCAGCCGGTTTCAAAAGAAACCGACTATTTCACCTGCCTCGGGTTTCCACGGCGCCTCATGCTCGACCCGCAGAAACTAGAGGCCAAGTTCTACGAACTAAGCCGGACATTCCATCCTGATTTTTATCAGACCAAGAGCGCAGACGAACAGACGATCAGCCTCAGCAATGCTGCAGTTCTCAATACCGCCTATCGCACGCTCCGTGCCCCCATTCAACGAGCCGAATACCTCTTGGCCTTGGAAACCGGCTCGGTCAAAGACATTCGAACATCTCCGCCAGCCGATCTCTTTGAAGAGATTCTAGAACTCCAAGATACCCTGGAAGAGTACCGGGCGTCGGATCGTGACTCGGATCAGGGCCATCGACTCCGCTCCACCCTCAAGACTGAGCAGGAGGCGCTGGAGCGGCGCAAGCACGAGATGGAAGCTCAACTGCAGCAATTATTTGCCGACTGGGACCAGCTACAAGACGCGGGAGAAGCCACGAGCCTGGCGAGGGTGGAACGGGACAGAATCCTGAAGCAGATGCGCGATCTCCTGTCTAATCGCACATACGTCAACAATATCGTGAACGATCTGGCAGCAACAATCGCCTAAGCAACTCTTTCTCAACATCCTCATCTTTGATATGGCACGAATAGTCGGTATCGATCTCGGGACCACCAATTCACTGGTTGCGTACATGAAGGATGGGCAGCCCTGCGTTGTCCCAGACCGCAACGGTCGGACCATAGTGCCCTCGGTGGTCGCCTTGACGGACAATGGCTTGATCGTCGGAGATTCGGCGAAAGAGCATTTGACGAGAAACCCGGAACGGACGGTCTACTCCGTGAAGCGATTCATGGGTAAAGGGCTGGCCGATGTCCAGAACGAGCTGGCCTATTTTCCATACCATGTCACTGAGACTGGTGGTGTGATCCGGATCCGCCTTGGCCAGAAGAGCTATTCACCACCACAAGTCTCCGCCATGATCCTTAAGGAACTGAAGCTGCGTGCGGAGGCCTCCCTCGGCGAAAGTATCACCAAGGCCGTCATCACGGTGCCGGCCTACTTCAACGACAGCCAACGGCAGGCCACCAAAGATGCCGGCCTCATTGCCGGGCTGGAGGTGTTGCGCATCATCAATGAGCCGACCGCCGCGTCGCTGGCCTACGGACTTCAACAAAAAACCCAAGGGACCATCGCCGTCTATGACTTCGGGGGTGGGACATTCGATATCTCAATCCTAAAGTTGAAAGACGGCATCTTTGAAGTGCTGGCGACCAGCGGCGATACCCATCTTGGCGGAGACGATCTCGATCGCGTGTTGGTCGACCTCTTCATCGGAGACATCCGAGACCGGTACGGGATCGACGTCGGCCGCTACCCTGATCACATGCAGACTGTCCGGTTGGAAGCGGAGCGGGCCAAGATCCGCCTTTCTGATGAGCTCAAGACCGAGATCACCATCGAGCTCCCCGAGGACAAAGGACTCTTTACCAGAGAGCTGACGCGTGATCAGCTTGAATCTCTCGTGGTAGGGATCATCGAACGCACCTTAGCGCCCTGTCGCATCGCGTTAAAAGACGCCGGGCTCACTCCAACAGACATTGATGAAGTCGTGCTCGTGGGCGGGTCTACCCGGATGCCATTGGTCCGGCAACGAGTCGAAGCGCTCTTTGGGAAGCAACCACATTGTCACTTGAACCCGGATGAAGTCGTCGCGCTTGGGGCGGCGGTGCAAGCCGATATTCTCAGTGGCGGCACGACGGACATGTTGCTCTTGGACGTTACCCCGTTATCATTGGGCATCGAGACAATGGGCGGCGTGATGAGCAGCCTGATCCGCCGAAATACGACCATCCCGGCGAGCGCCAAGGAGATGTTCACGACCTATGTCGACGGTCAGACCGGAGTAGATATTCACATTCTGCAAGGTGAGCGCGAACTCGTGAAAGACAACCGGAGCTTAGCGAGATTCCGGCTAAAGGTGCCACCTCTCCCGGCCGGCATCCCACGCATCGAGGTCACCTTTTTGATCGATGCCAATGGTATCTTGAACGTCACGGCGACGGACATGCGGACGGGTCAAAGCCAGTCGATCGAGGTCAAACCGTCGTATGGACTCTCGGACACGGAAGTGGAGCGAATGATTGAAGATTCGTTCAAGTTTGCGGCTGAGGATGTCAATGCACGGAAGTTGATCGAAGCTCGATTGGATGCTGAGGCGTTGCTGAAAACGACCAACAAGTCGCTCGTGGACGCGGGACACTTGATCTCACAGGAAGAAGCCCATAGCATTCGAGCGACACTCGCTCAGTTGTCTAACGCAACGGGCGGAACGGATCCGCGTGCCATCCGTACTCGCATGACGGAGCTTGAACAGACCGCCAAACATTTGAATGTCGTGATGCTCGACCATTCACTCAAGAAAAGTCTGCAAGGGAAGAAAGTATCGGAGGTATCGTGATCGTGGAGGAGTACCGATGGACCTGAAGTGGCAAGATGCCGAAGAGATCGCCATCCGGCTGGTCGAACAACACCCTGAGACAGATCCCCTCACCGTACGCTTCACCGACATGCATACCTGGATCGTGGCCCTGCCGGAATTTAAGGACGATCCGAAGAAATCGAATGAGAAAATCCTAGAAATGATTCAGATGGCGTGGCACGAGGAATATCAGGACACGAAGGCCTAGTCTCCGGTGTTACAAATTCTCGTCCCCTGCTGGTTGTCCCTCGGGAATCTGGTCCAACTTATAGAAATCCGTCGGATCCTGTCGACGCTGCACCGCCTGAGTCGGCTCACTCCCCTTCGTAAAGAGCTCAACCGTTCCCTTTTGCCCTTCTCCTTCCTGTTCGGACTCTAGGAGTCCTGTCGAAGAATCAACCTTCACAAAGGTCACCCCGTCTGGAATCTCGAAGGGCACGACAGGAAGCTGCTTGAACGCCTCTTTCATGAACCCGATCCAAATCGGCAAGGCTGAACGGGCCCCCGTTTCACTCTCTCCAAGTGAGCGACGGTCATCAAAGCCGACATAAACGCCGGTGACGAGGTTCGGAGTTCCACCGATGAACCAGGCATTGATGTAGTCGTTCGTCGTGCCGGTTTTCCCGGCGATCGGACGCCCCAGCACCTTCGCCGCCTGACCGGTTCCCCGTTGCACGACATCTTCCATCATATTGGTAATCAAGTAGGCAGCTTCTTTCGCGATGACTTCATGGGGCTCGGGCTCGGTCACTTCGAGGACCTTCCCCGTATTATCTTTGACCGATTTAACGGCAAAGGGCTCCACTCGATTCCCCTGGTTCAAGAACACCCCATAGACCGAGGTCAACTCCAGCAAGCCGACCGACGATGTACCAAGTCCGAGGGAGAGATCAGCGGGGAGCGGACTCGTGATCCCGACAGTACGCGAGAACTCGATCACATTTTTCACGCCGATCTTGTCCAACAACCGAACCGTGGCAAGATTATGTGACTGCGCCAGTGCATCCCGAAGGCTCACCATGCCGTGAAACTTCCGGCCGTAGTTCTCCGGCTTCCAGATCTTTTCGTCCTCCGTCTGTTCATAGACGACCGGGGCATCGAGGATCTGTGTGGCAGGGCTCAACCCTTGACTCATCGCCGTCGCATAAATGAGGGGTTTGAACGCGGACCCCGGTTGCCGGTGGGCCTGCACCGCGCGGTTGTATTCACTGCGGGTGAAATCATACCCACCCACCATCGCACGAATCGCACCCCCCTTGGGATCGATCGCAATCAGACCTCCTTCGACGACCGGCGTCTGCTCCAATGTGAGTTGCACGCCATCCTTCGTGATCCGTTTCACACCGATTTCGATGACATCCCCAGGCTTCAGAAGTGATTTGAGATTCGGATTCACCACGAAATCCACGGTAGGATCCGGCCCCTTGAGCATCCGCTTGGCCCAGGCCATGTCGTCAAACGCCAGCTTCGCGCTGAACGGCCCGACCTGAACGAGATAGTGATCCTTTGCAACCTTTAACACGACCCCTTCACCCATATACCCAGGCTTGAGCAGTGGATCCCTGGAGGAAAGTTCCGAAGGTTGGAACGTCGCTAAATCAAGGGTTCGCCGAGGCCCTCGCCACCCCTCTCGTTTGTCGAGCTCACGAACCCCGTTCAAAAACGCCGACTCCGCCGCTTTTTGCATCTCCACATTCAAGGTCGTGTAAATTTGGAGCCCGCCCTTGTACACCATCGACTCCCCATACTTGGCCATGAGCAGTTGACGAACATATTCGACGAAGTAGGGCGCCAGGTGCTCGCTCCCAGGCCGATGGAAATTCAGTTTTTCGCGAACGGCCGCTTCCCGTTCCGCTGCGGTAATAAACCCAACCTCCTCCATTCTGGCGAGAACATGCTCTTGGCGCTTCTTCGCCGATTCATAGGCGCTGAACGGAGAAAACCGGCTGGGCGACTTCGGCAGACCGCCTAAGAACGCGGATTCGGCAAGGGTCAGGCCTCTGATATCTTTCCCAAAATACGATTGCGCCGCCGAGCCGACTCCATAGGCGCCTTGCCCGAAATAAATTTGATTCAGATAGGTTTCAAGAATTTGCTCTTTCCCGGACACCACTTCCATCTTGTAGGCTAAGACGAGTTCGCGAATTTTCCGTTCATAGGACCGTTCGGACGACAGAAAGAGCGCGCGAGCTAGTTGTTGCGTGATGGTGCTGGCTCCTTCGACCTTCCTCCCTCCGTGCCGAATGTTCGTCCAGGCCGCTCGCAGCATTCCGATAAAATCCAGACCCGGATGCTCAAAAAACCTCGCATCTTCCGTCGCAATAACCGCCTGCGTCAGCGTTTTGGGAATTTCTGGGAGCGGCGTGAGAATGCGGCGCTCAATAAAGAACTGGCCAATGGGCTGGCGATCATCGGAATAGACAGTGGTGACCAAACTCGGTTGATAGTTTTGGAGCAGATCGAGCGAGGGAAGGTCCCGGGAAAAGTACCAGATGACTCCTGCGACCGTCGTGGCTCCGACGATACTCAGGGCGACCAAACCGATCAGGGCGACCTGCCACCAACGCCAGCGGCGGCGTGGCTGTTCTATTCTTTCGATAAAGCGACGATCATTCGGCATGGTGAATGGAGCCTTGTAGAGGTGAATCCGAGGTCAGCAAAACCTTACAATGCGCCCTCTTAAAACTCAAGCGAGATGCCGATCAGAGACTTGGCCTTTCCCATCCGCTCCGCAACCGTTCTCACACTGCATCAGCAAAAACCCATTTTACTTTGCCCCTTGCGATTCTCATAGTACGAATACCATAGAACTCCTGAGAGTATCGCGGGCCATTTCGCCAACCATACGAACACACGCGGCTAGATGACCTCAAGTACGCACCATTGACAGAGACCGGTTACCGACCAGCAATGAGTGAACGCAAGGCAGCAACCCACTAGCGAAGAAAGAGCGAGCAATGCAGCCTGCGCCCTTACCAGAGAATGAAGCCGCTCGTCTTGCTGCATTACAACAATACGAAATTCTCGACACGCCGGCGGAAGAGGGCTTCGACAACCTCACCAAGCTTGCCACACAGATCTGCGGAACCCCGATCGCGTTGGTCAGCCTCGTCGATGCCCATCGCCAATGGTTCAAGTCGAGGGTGGGGATCGATGCATCGGAAACTCCGCGAGACATAGCCTTTTGTGCCCATGCCATTCATGGCAACGACCTGTTCGTCGTACCGGATGCCACCCAAGACGAACGGTTTGCCGACAACCCTCTTGTTGCCGCTGACCCGAGCATTCGCTTCTATGCCGGGATGCCTCTCGTCACGCCGACCGGCCATGCGATGGGCACGCTCTGTGTGATCGATCGGGTGCCGAAACAGTTGACCGCCGATCAGATGAACGCGCTCCGTATATTAGGGCAGCAAGTCGTCAGTCGTCTCGAGTTGAAGCGGCGCCAGATTGAGCTCGAGCAAAGTTTCGCCAAGCGTAAACAGGTCGACCGAGCGAACGCGGACATCATCCGTGCAATTGAGCGCGGACTTGAAGGGGTCGCCTTCTTGGATAACAACGGCTGCTATACCTACATGAACTCGGCGCATGCCGCCATTTACGGGTACCAGCCGGAGGAGTTGATCGGCCGATCATGGAAGACCCTCTATGCACCTGAGGCAATCACCCAGATTGAACAATACTATTTTCCGATACTCTTGCACCTTGGACATTGGGCCGGTGAGGTCAAGGGCCTCACCAAGTCGGGGCAAGACGTCTTCGCCGAAATCTCGCTCGTCCTGTCCGAGGGAGGACAGGATCCTGATCGCTGGTTGATCTGCACGTGCCGCGATGTCACAGAATGGATGATCATCCAGAATCGGCTTGAAGCCAACCAGAAAAGCTTGGCCCAGGCCCAAGCGCTCGCCCATGTTGGCAGTTGGGAATGGGACGTAGCCACGGGGACTGAAACCTGGTCGGACGAACAGTTTCGAATCTTCGGCTATGCGCCTCAGGCGATCACGCCCAGCGGTGACACCTTCCGCGAGGCGATCCATCCCGACGATCGAGCCAGGGTGTTCAAGGCCGTTGAAGAGGCACTCGAACAACACCGCCCCTATGAAGTGAGCTGCCAAATTGTTCGCCCGAGCAAGGAAATTCGAGATGTCCTATGCCGCGGCACCATCACCCGTGACACCGAGGGCCGTCCAAAATGCATGATGGGCACCGTTCAGGATATTACTGAACAAATGGTGTATGAACAGACCCTGCGAGATTCTATTCGGCGGTTGGACCTGGCAACGGCATCAGGCGGCATCGGGGTCTGGGACTATTACATTTCCGAAAACAAGTTAGTCTGGGACAAACGGATGTACGCGCTCTACGGCTACACATCCGATGATTTTCCTGGGGCCTATGAAGCCTGGACCAACCGGCTCCATCCTGACGATAGACCCTCTGCCGAAGCCTCCCTTCAAGCCGCGATCGAGGGACGAGGTCAATTCAACACGGAATTTCGTCTGGTCCTTCCGAACCAGAGCATTCGCCACATCAAGGCCTCCGCCATCGTCATCAATGACGAACGAGATCGCGCAGTCCGAATGATCGGCATCAATTACGATATCACCGCGCGCAAAGAATCAGAACAGGTCGTGCTTGATCTTTACAACCTCCAAGAAGCCATCCTCCTGAATGCCCCCCATGCCGTGATCGCAACCTCGACGACGGGAATCATCCAACATTTCAATCCAGCAGCGGAAACGCTGTTGGGCTATTCAGCCGATGAGATGATCGGCAAGTTGACCCCGGCGGTTTTCCACTGCACTGAAGAAGTGGCCGCACGCGCGAAGATCTTCGGCGCCGAATTGGGGATCGCGCTGGAGCCCGGGTTCGAAGTTTTCGTCGCTAAATCCCGACGCAACCTGCCCAATCAACACGAGTGGATCTACATCCGAAAAGACGGCGTTCGGATCCCCGTGCTGCTCTCCGTCACCGCCATCCGTGACCATACCGGCACGATCACCGGATTTCTAGGAATGGCAACCGATATCTCAGCACAGAAGAAAGCTGAACGGTCCAGATTGGCGGAAGAAGCAGCGATTCGAGAAAAGGAAGAGCTCACGCGCGCGATGATCGAAAATGTTCTCGACTACTCCATCGTCCGCCTCGATCCCGAGGGGCATATTGTGTCATGGAACCAGGGGTCGCAGCGTCTGAAGGGATACACCACAGACGAGATCATCGGTCGTCACTTCTCCTGCTTTTACACGGAGGAAGACAAAGCGAGCGGCAAACCCATGGCGCTGTTGAGAAACGCCACAGTGCATCACCATGCGGAAGACGAGGGATGGCGCGTGCGCAAGGACGGCTCACGGTTCTGGGCCAACGTCGTCATCACCAGCCTGTTCGACCAAGATGGACAACTGAGAGGTTTCACCAAGGTCGTCCGGGACATGACCACACGCAAGCAGGCCGAGGAGCAGTTTCGCCAGGTCGTTGAATCCGCCCCGAACGGCATGCTTCTGTCCAATCAGGACGGCATCATGACCCTGGTCAATACCCAGGTCGAGCGGTACTTCGGCTACGACCGCCAGGAGCTCGTGGGTCAGCCCGTCGAGGTGCTGATGCCCGAGCGGTTTCGAGTGCGGCACTCGGGGCAACGCACCGACTTCTTCCACCGGCCCACAACCCATCATGCGATGGGCGTTAGCCGCGAGCTCTTTGGCCTCCGCAAAGACGGCACCGAGTTCTCACTGGAGATCAGCCTCAACCCCATACACACACCCACAGGCCTCCAAATCCTCGCCTCTATCGTCGATATCACGGCGCGCAAGGAGGCCGAGGTGAGGCTGGAGCAAGCGGCTCGTGACTTGGA
>JAOUHD010000196.1 GCA_029865345.1 Nitrospira sp. | reverse complement strand
TTCCTGCATCTCAAACGCTGGCGCGGTATCGCCACCCGATACGCCAAACATACCGCGTCATTCCTGGCTGCCGTGCAAATCAGGTGCATCGCTCTTTGGGCGGCTGTCTCGTGACGACACTATCTAGTCTTCGGCCGGATTAATAATGTGCAGTCCTGCAGTTTTTGATGCCGCCAACAGCTGGGGATCCGCGCTGACGACGGTCAATCGCAAGGGCTTCAACTCCAACGCCAGCGCTAGATGCATCACCTGAGGTGATCGAAGGAACGGATACTCCAGAGCCAATTCCTTGGTTGCCAGGTAAGTCTCCATCTTCGGTTCAATAAACTGATAGAGTCCCTGTTTGGATTCAATCTCGAACTTATACAAAACGGAGTAGCAATCATCCCGCGTAATCTGCCCCTCATGAGCGCGTGCGCACAGGACCGAATAGAAGTCCGTCACAGACCATGTCGGGACAATCGCAACTTTACCGCGCTTCACCATCAGCCTATTCACGATCCTCGTGCCCCGCTCCATGCTGTAGCGCTTAATGAGTGCGGTTGAGTCAAAATAGTAATATGGCATCCCCTTATACCCTCCCCTTCAGAATGATTTCCGCGAGCGGCCCTTGAAGCTTGGAGAGCCGATCTTGTAGTTCATCGAGTGGCACCTCTTCATACCCCTCTTTCCGAAAAGTGTCGGCAAGATTCCCGCTATTGAAGGACGCCGTGTCTTCCTTCAGTCGATCGCTCAATCGCCGCTTGGCCACACGGCTTGAAAGCTTTTGCCCAGATTTGGTCAACCCCCGCCCCCGGCTGCGTGGAGCTCGGCTGACGGAGAGTTCGTCTGTCTTTTTCACGATCAATACCTCCTCATGAAAGAACGTCCATTTACCGCCTCACCCCTGATTCTTCTCGTGGGCAACTCGCCGGCATCGTCGCCGTCTCAGGCAACACGATCTCACCAAAAATATGGGCGGCAATCGCCTTCGCGACATCCGACGACAACTCTTGTTGCATGACACGCAGCGTCTTCGCCGTGGCTTCACGCTCTGTCAGGTGCCCTTCCCTCCCTCCATGCGCCGTAGCCCCGACGACCCGTCGTGTCCCCGGCTCCACGACTTCGAAATCACTACACCACCGAACATACTTGAAATGTGGGTCTCGCACCTCGATGGGAAACAGACGGACAGTGCCTCGGACGATCAATTCAGGAGCACCACCTTCTTCACCTTCCATCTTTGTGGTCACACGAAGTCCTTCTCGGATCAGCCCTTCCGCCAACGCACGTCCAACCGGTTCTGCATGGTCACCCGACACTTGTACCTCAAGCACCAGATTCGCAGCAAGAAATTGTTCCAACTCACTAGATAATTCGTTTACCTGATAGGCAGACGGAGTCCCTTGCCCGCTGGGACGGATCACTCGCAAATCCGTGTTATACACCTCGCGCAGAACCAGATTTCGACCAGCTCGGCGAAGGGCGCGAACCTTGGCAAGCTTGTCGATTGCTTGCCGGGACTCAGTGACATCCGTGTCAACCGTGCGATCCAAGGCCGCGACCTTCTCCATCAATGAGGCTTCGGCCTGAGGGCGATTCATCACACTCAAGGCGTAGTACACCCGGCTCTTCGAGTCATACCACACATCCGCGATCCTGACGTTCTCAAGCACTTTGTCGGTCGAGACTTTCGTCACGTTGTCGATCGTGAGCCGCCGTTCGGCGTTGGAAACACCGTGATTTTCAACGACCCAGTACGATTCCCAGTCCTTCGCTTGCGCCGCGACTTCTGCCTTGAAGATGCGAGCCACGGCCGCATACGCCTGATCCTCTGCATTGCTTCGAGTGTCTGCTTGGCCGACCCCGGTCAGGTATTGACTCGATGGATAGTCCACACTCCGGCCATCCACCCACCCCGGCTTCCCTTTTCCAGTGAACCAGGTACAGCCAGTCGGTGCAGACACCATCAACCCCAGACAGAGGAAAACCGCGATGCCTTGTCCGAACGCAGACCCGCCGGCACGCATCATTGCATCACACGCTGGACAATGAACATCGTCTGGCCTTCAGCCAGCACGATCGTTTGTCCATCTTTCGCCGTCGTCGCCCCTTGTCCCGAGGGTCGAATGGACAGGTGGTACTGGCCTGGTGGGACCCACGCTCGAGCCACGTGAATTTCGTCGGGCAAAGTCTGCCAGCTTCGCTTGTCGGCTTCTTCAGATGCCACTGCCATTCCATGAGCCAAGAGCCCGACCAACAGTCCGACCCAGGGGGCAGCATCCTTTCCAGCGGCATGTTGCGCTCCGATCATGGCTCCTTCCGCCGCCGCATATTTCGTCGCGGCTCGCGCGAGCGCTTTCACCGTGATCGACGGCAGACGTTCCGAAAGGCTTTTTTCAGCTAGCGCGGTCACATTGTGTGCCCGTTCAGACCGAACAATGACTGACTGGCCGATCGAATCCGTCAATGTCATACTTTCGGATGTGACCTGCGTCTTCTGTTGAACTAACCGCGGAAGTGCAACACGAACCACGCGCCCATTGAGTCCGTAGAGTACGCTGTCTGCAACGCGATCTCGCTGATAGGGCGACCTGAAGCCCCCCCTATTCAGCAAGACTAACTGTGCGGCATCAAGACTAATAGGTAAATCCAAGAAGAGATCCTCTTTGCGCGGAGCCCGCCCATTATAGCTGATCATCACGACTTGAGCGAGTCGCTCCTGGGATGAAAGGGGCTGCCAGACGACATTAGGGAATGCCTGTCGATATTCAGCAAATTCAGTTGCGAGATCAAGCGCCGCCGCCGTCCGCAGAAGATCGGCGTGCAAGGACGGAGGAGCGGACATTTTCATCCACCCGCTCGTGGCTCCATACGCTTCATAGGCATTGCGGTAAGCGATAAACGCATTGTTCAGATCCCCAACCGCCTCGTACAAGATACCGCATACATACCGCGCAAACCCGTCATTCCGATACTTGGTTGCATCCTTCACTCTGTCACTGAGCACATTCAAACGATGGTCGATTCGTCGTGCCTCCACGAGTGCGCCCTGGAGCTGCCCCTGAACCGCGTAGTTGATGGCCTTGATCACGTTGATCATGACGTGTTCGTAGGCGTCCCCTTCGTACGGCAGGGCGTTATCGTTGGTCAGAAATGCGGCGGTTTCAGAACGGATGGTTCTGGTATAGAGCCGCTCGACCTCTTCTTCCGCTCGCTCCAATGCCGCACTGCTTTGCTGATAATCCCCTGCTAACTGCAGCACCATTCCACGATCCATTGCATACAGTAGGCGGGCCTTCGTTCCATACTCTTTCTCGGTCTGTGCGACGATTGCCGCGGCCCGTTGCGGATCACCGGCAAAGAGGCTTTGTTCAATGAGGAGATAGTGATTGACGGAAGGGCCACAGCCTGCCAACAACACAAGAACGGCAAGAAACGGCAACAACGAGATCGGGGTGACAACGCCCCACCGCACAGAGGCCCCGTGGGCAAAGCGTGGGAGGATTGGGTTCAACAGCGTCCGCGGAATCTAACCTGATGCTGAAAAAGTCCGCCAGCAGCGTTCTCGCATCGCTCAGAGTCTCAGCGTACGGAAGGGTACGCTTCGCCTCTTCGCTCGCTGCACCCTTGCTGGACGGTTCTCTTGAGCATCCTGAAGTTATTCTGACATTGGCACTGTACAGACAGTGCCGGCTATATCGCCGGCATTAACCGCAGCTACTAAAAGACGGTACGTTTCTTTTCAACCACCTTCTTAATCTTCTTTTGCCCGTACCAGACTTTCGCATTGTTCTCCAGATCGATCATTTGAAGATCCACCTGGTAGAAAACCGCTTTGGTCCCATCGGCTTCGTCAAGAATGGTGGCAATCGTGCCCTTCATCATAAAATCGGCGCCGATCTCTTTCCCAGGGGCTTTCTGCGTGTCTTCGCGAGCATACATCGCTTGCTCTTTCCGCTCGGTTCGAACCTCGTCGCGTTCACCTTTACCGGCCACGAACGTGACTTTCTGGGAATTGGTGAGTTCTCGCTCCAAATCCGTAATGAAGGTTTGCACGCTGATATGTTCATGACTGCTATTCAGAACCGTCCCCACGACAACGACGGGCTGCCGTTGATTCGCTTTTTCAAAACCCCCTAGCCACGGATATTGCAGCGCATCCTTGACCATCGCTTCGGCGACCATCCGAGAATCTGTGTCGTTCCAGCGTCCACTCAAATCGGTCACGACCCCGGCATCGACACGCGTCACCTTTGTTTCGTGTCCACATCCAGACAATGCGAGAGCGACACTCGCCGTGGCGACAAGCGAAGAACCAAACTTCTTGATCACCATAAACCTCCGAGAGGGGGTAGACAGCTCACTCTTCATTGAGGTTTAGCGAACGCCTCGTTTTTCCTCTTCGGTCTCCAAGCGCTCGAACAGACGGTCAGCATTCTTTCTGACAAAGTCCCGCACTTGCGAATTCAGCTCTTTGGCCTGCTCCAGGTTATTCTTCATATCCTCCAAACTCAACTTGGTCAACACGTAATAGGTGTTGGTCTTAGGATCCATGTACTGATCAATTTTTCGGACTCCGCTGAGCGTGGTCGTGGTGATGGTCTTGATGGCTCGCTCGACATTCTGCTCTTCCGTATTCCGGGTGAAATCTCCGGCGGTCGTCGAAGCCGCATAGTCTCTCATCAGATACCCACTGTAGGTCTCAAATGTCTTGGCGATTTCGGCTCTCCCGCGATTCTCGGCCGTATCCCAGGCAAGTGGCGCATTACGGACACCCTGGACTGCCCCCACCCCATAAAACGCTTTGCTATCCTTTTCATTAAAGGCTCCGGAGCCTTTTTCGACCCATTTAGGAGGACCACCACAAGCCGCCAGCCCCATGATAAGAATGATAAGACCAGGACCGACCAGCTTTGAGTGAAGCGATTGTGACCGGATCATACACTCCTCCTTGGAGGTGGTTAGTACGTATATTTACCGTACGTAGAACATCCCGCGAAAAAACGTTGGATTCATGCTAACATGGGTTCAAAGATCAGTCAACGCACCGCACGCTTCGATGTAGCTAGCACATCATCTGTCCGCTTTTTGTAGCACGTGATCTGTCCGGTTTAGGGTGGCCCCTCAAGGAGGGCCACCATGACACGGGCGACGGTACTACAGGAGGTGAGACAGATGCGAT
>JAOUHD010000195.1 GCA_029865345.1 Nitrospira sp. | reverse complement strand
TTTGAAGATCAAATCGGGTGCATTGCGCTACCTTCTGGCCTCCGCTGATCTCGCGGAGCTCAACGGAACGCTCTGTATAGTGACCGTCGCTAACGACATCACGGACCGTAAGCAAGCCGAAGAAGCACTACGCAGGAGCGAGGAGCGTTTTGCGAAGGCGTTCCAAGCCAGTCCCCATCCGGTCGTCATTAGCGAGCTGGACTCTGGTCTCGTGGTGGACGCCAATGATGCCGCCTGTCAGCTGTTCGCCTATCGTAAAGAAGAAGTCGTAGGACGCACGACGCAACAAATAGGAATCTGGCCCTCGACGGAGGCACGGGACCGTTACCTCGAACTGTTGAAGCGCCAGGGATCAGTCCGCAACGTGGAAGTGGCTCTACGAAGCAAGAATGGCGAAATTCGCCAGTGCCTCTTGTCGTCCGAACTGATTGAGTTGAACGGCAAGCAATGCAGTGTGACGGTTGGCGACGATATCACTGAGAGCAAGCGCTTGGAAAAAGCGCTTCGGTTGACCCAGTTCTCCGTGGATCAGGCCGTCGAGGCGATCGTGTGGTTAGACCCGAACGCTCGAATATTCAGCGTCAATGATACCGCATGCCGAATGTTGGAGTACTCACGCGAGCAACTGATGGCCATGACGGTCCACGATATTGACCCAAATTTCCCCGTAGAGCGGTGGGTGACTCATTGGAATAATCTCAAACAGCAGGGAGCGTTGACATTCGATGCGAAGTTTTGGTCACGAAGTGGCCTCGTCCTGCAGACGGATGCGACCGTCAATTATCTGCAACATGAAGGGAAAGAGTACTCCTGCATGATCTTGCGGGACATCGGAGAACGTAAACGGGCTGAAGCCGAGCTCCGTCGCTCCCATACATTCTTGCGACAGGTCATCGACACCGATCCCGACCTCATCTTTGCCAAGGATCGCGACGGTCGTTTTACGGTGGCCAACAAGGCCGTGGCCGATTGGTATGGTACGACGGTGGAAGAGTTGATCGGGAAATCGGATTCCGACTTCAATGCAAATGCCCAAGAGGTGGAGTTCTTTCGGCGGAGCGATCTTGAGGTGTTCAATTCTGGGAGGGATCGGTTCATCCCGGAGGAAAGGCTGACCGATGCTGAGGGAAAGACGCGCTGGTTACAGACGGTCAAGCGGCCGATTTACGACGATCAAGGACAGGTTCACATGGTGCTGGGTGCCGCGACGGATATCACGGAGCGCAAGCGGATGGAGGAGATACTCGTACAACGTGAACGAGATTTGAGCGCCGCACTTCAAGAACGAGAGCGGATTAGCCAGGACCTCCACGACGGTATTCTTCAATCCCTCTATGCTGTTGGACTTGGGTTAGAAGCGTGTAAGCCACTGATCAGGAAGCGACGCGATCATGTGGCGAAGAAGTTCATGGCGACATTGGATCACGCCATTAAGCAGCTCAACCAGGTCATGACGGAAGTCAGGAATTTCATTGCCGGCCTCGAATCTCAAGTCCTGCAGGGTGGAGACTTTTCGACCGCCCTGCGGACTATGGTCGAAACGATGTCCGTCTCCTCTTCCACCAGATGTCGGGTCAAAATCGACGATGAGGCCGCACAGCGGCTTTCCACCGAACAGGCACTCCATATCATCAACATCGTACGGGAGGGGGTGAGTAATGCATTGCGCCACAGCCGTGCCAAACAGATCACCGTCTCGCTTCGGGATCTCATCCGCTCTGATCGTCTGGCCGTGACGGATGATGGTATCGGGTTTAATACCCGTTCTGTTCAGGGGGTTGGCCATGGGTTAGTCAACATGGCATCACGGGCTCAAAAAGTCCGGGGCTTGTTTGCCATCCAGTCGAAACCTGACAAGGGGACAAGGATCTCACTCGACCTTCCAAAGGATACTCATTATGCTCACAACTAAAACTCAAGCTATTCGAATACTGCTCGTCGATGATCATGAGGTTATTCGCGTGGGACTGAGGACAGTGCTCGGCCAAACCCAGGGTGTCGCGGTTATCGGGGAAGCGGGCACCATGGCGGAGGCAGTCCAGCAAGCGCAGAGGTTGAAGCCCGACGTGATCTTAATGGATGTCCGACTACCGGACGGGTCCGGTATCGACGCCTGTCGGGAGATTCTCGGAGCCCTGCCGGAAACACGGGTCATTTTCCTGACGTCCTATGCCGACGACGACTCCGTGCTCGCCGCAGTACTCGCCGGCGCTCATGGCTATGTCCTTAAAGAAATCGATTCACCCGCCTTGCTTGAAGCCATCCGCTCGGTGGCGAAAGGTCAATCGATCTTAGACTCTCATGTGACTGAACGGGCTCTGCGGTGGCTGAGAGGGCTTCACGATCTGCCAGCGACCCCTGGTACGGACCAACTGTCCTCTCAGGAAGAACGGGTCGTTGCTTTGGTTGCCGAGGGAAAGACCAACAAGGAAATCGCCGTCGCGCTCGGGCTCAGCGATAAGACCGTCAAGAACTACTTGGCCAACGTCTTTCAAAAGCTTCGCATCACTCGGCGTGCGCAAGCGGCCGCCTTTTTTGTGAAACGGCAAGGATGAGCGACCAACATTCGGATCTACTGCTTTTAGGTGCAAAAAGTTAGTTTTGCAGCTATCCTTCATCCCTGGGCATTCTACTCGCGCTTCCTGTAGTGTGGCATCAAATTATTAGCATACATAACTACTCCGCGTGCACACACGGGGAGGTTGTCCCGCATGGTTGCTGGTCTCTTCCTAGGGTTGCTCCTGTCTCTTAGTTGTGTTCTTTGGATACTGCTTCGACAACGCCAAGAGAACATTCTGAATTCAACCGTCATCGCGGCGACGAATTGTAGTGTGCTCGTGACGGATGCGAGGGTGTCCCATCATCCCATCGTCTCTGTCAATCCGGCCTTCCTGGTACTGACCGGCTATGCCGAGCAGGAAGTGATCGGTCAAACGACGTCGATCTTGACCGGGCCGGATACAGATCGGGCCTCAATGGAAAAGCTCGCGATGGCTCTCCAAGATGGATGGGCGTGTCGTGTGCGGATCTGTCATTACCGCAAGAGCGGCACCTCATTTTGGAGTGATGTCTCGCTGTCCCCGGTGAAAAACCGACGGGGTCGGGTGACGTCGGTTGTTTGGACGATGAGCGAAGTATCACAACTTGGGCAGATCACAGAAGCGCCTGAGAAGACCCAGGGCGAAGCTATCGCCGCGCGTCGGCAGGTCGAACAGGCGCTCCGGGATAGCGAGGCGCGACTTGATCTTGCCGTGCAGGTCGGGCAGGTTGGGTTCTTTGAACATGATCACCGGACAGATTCTCTCTCTTGGTCACCGATCCTGCGGGATATCTCCGGCGTCGGTACCGATGAGCCAGCTTCCTGGCAGCGTTACCTTGAACTCGTTCATCCCGATGATCGGGACCGCGTGGTCTCTACGGTACAACGAGCCCGTGCTATGACAGGCAATGGCCTGCATGAGGTTGAGTACCGTCTCATCAGACCAGACGGCGCCATGCGGCACATCAGTCTTCGTTCTCTGACGTCGTTTGATGGCGATGGTTCCTCGAGGCAACCGGTCCGTACACTCGGGACGGTCGTCAATGTGACCGATCGTAAAAACGTCAAGGCCCGTTGGCGTGAGACAGCACGAATGGAAGCGATCAGCACCTTTGCCGGCGGTATCGCCCACGAGTTGAATAATGGTCTCACGGCCGTGCTCGGCTTCAGTGAGTTGGCGCTTCCGTTGATTCCGGCTGAGACGAAGTCGCATCGCCATGTCGGGCAAGTGGTGGCGGCGGCCCAAAAATCTCGTGAACTGATCCAACAGTTGCTGGCCTTCGGTGGTCAGAGCGACCACGGTCGATGTCCATTGTTACTCCACTCCTTGGCAAAAGAATCCCTCAGGTTCCTTCGTCCCACAATCCCCCTGTGGATTGAACTCAGAACGCAGATTGCGCATGCGACCAACCCGATTTCGGCCAATGCCATGCAGATGCATGAGATGATGTTCTATCTGGTCGATCACGCCGTCCGTGCGATGCAGAAGACGGGAGGAGTCCTCGATGTTCAGCTTCAGAACAGGGAGTTTGTTACGGATCAAATCATGCCCTCCGGTCGACTCCCTGCTGGAAGGTATGTCTGCTTGAGTGTTCGGAATACGGGCGAGGGCTTAGACCCCCAGAGTATCAGTCGATTGGTCGACTCGTTTGCGACGTCCAAGACCGTCAGCGAGGAACAGGGTGGGGGGCTCACCGTCGTTTACGGCATCGTGTCGGCGCATGGCGGTATCTTGGCGGTTGAGAGCCACATTGGCGCCAGTGCGACCGTATCGGCCTACCTCCCTATTCTCGGGGCTTGTGCCCCATCAACGGCTCAACAGGATGATCCCCTTCCTCATGGACACGAATGTATCTTATTCGTCGATGACGAAGACGCCGTGGCCCGTTTCGGAAGAGAGGTGCTGACATCTCTCGGCTACCATCCAGTAGTCTGTAGAACAGCCGTAGAAGCCTTGGAGGTCTTTCAAGTTGAGCCCAACCGGTTCGACTTGCTGATCACTGATCGGACGATGCCCGGTATGAGCGGGGATCGCCTAGCGCGGGAATGTCGGAGACTTCGACCGGATCTCTCCGTCCTTCTCTGCAGCGGGTCACATGGTGTACCTGGTCTGGACGACGTTTGTTCACAGGGCATGACGGAATGCCTCCTCAAACCGCTCACGTTGCATGAGCTGGCCTATGCCATCCGTCGGGCCTTGGACCAGTCTCCCACGTATCCGGAAGCTATGGGTGTGCCGGCCAACTCTGGCCCAGAACCATCAAGAATATCGATTGAGGTGTCGGATGCCGTCAGTCCTCGTGGTTGATGATCAAGACCAAGTTCGTCAGCTCATCCGAGAAACCTTGGAGCAGGCTGGGTACGAGGTTGAAGAGGCCTCTAATGGGAAAGAGGGAGTGGAGCGGTATCGGGCTAAATCGTCGGATCTTATCATCATGGATCTTCTCATGCCGGACCAAGATGGGCTCGAGGCTATCATGACGCTTCGCCGGGAGTTTCCCGATACGCGTGTGATTGCGATGACAGGGGCAAGTGATACGATCGGCGTCCTCGATTTATTGGATGTTGCAAAGATGTTTGGAGCCAGGCGGACGCTTCACAAGCCATTCGACCTGAACGTCCTCCTCGA
>JAOUHD010000194.1 GCA_029865345.1 Nitrospira sp. | reverse complement strand
AGTGAAAAGATGTTGGTCGCCCTTGGGCGACAAGCCAACATCGAAGACCTGGAGCTCACGGCAGCCGGCGTCACGGTATCGGATAAAGGACTAATCCCGGTCAATCAGTATTGTCAGACCTCGATCGGGCACATCTACGCCGTGGGTGATATGGTCAGCGGTCCGGCACTGGCTTCCAAGGCCATGGAACAGGGGCGACGAGCAGTCCGGCATGCGCTCAACCTCCCAGTAGGTGATGCCGCTTCAACCATTCCACTCGGTATCTATACGATCCCTGAAATGTCCAGCATTGGCTTGGATGAGAAGAGCGCACGTGAGCGATACAAAGACCCGCTAGTCGGACGAGCAAAGTTTGAAGAAATCGCGCGTGCGCAGATATCAGGAGCGGGCCATGGCCTCCTCAAAATGGTAGCCGACCCTGAAGGAGAGCGACTCCTCGGCGTACAAATCGTCGGAGATTCGGCTACGGAATTGGTACATCTTGGACAATTGGCACTCCAGAGCTCCGCAACGATCGAGTCCTTTATCGATAATGTCTTCAATTTTCCGACCTATGCCGAAGCCTATCGCATTGCCGCGCTCGATATTCTGGGCCAAGTGGCAAAACGTCGAACGGCCAAAGCCGCGTAGTGTTCAACCAACCGCCCAAAGACTCGTATCGGTAAATTTTGGATCGAAATATCGGCTTGCTCGCTGAGGTTTACCGGTGGCAGATGGCCCAGACGAAACCACTCGAACACCAGCCTGCACCTCAGGTGCTGTTGAGAAACAAGATCACCCATCATGCTCCGTTAGGGATTCCGGTGATCGACGAGTCCATATGGAAAACCCTGGTAACCATGGAACGATCAGGACGTCCGGGCGCTTTGCAGACAATTCTTTCTCTCTACCTCTCCGATTCCAGGCGGCTGCTCCTAGAGATCCGCAAGGCTATTTACACCAGAGATGTGTCAAGGCTCAACGCTGAGGCCTATCAGTTGAAATCCGCCAGCGCACAAGTGGGAGCCCTCGCCGCCGCCCATCACTCCGGAGAAATCGAACGGCTCGCGCGCGAGGAACAGCTGGATGTCGCAACCAACCTCCTCGAACCCCTCGAGCAAAGCGTCGAGATGGCCTGTAGGATTTTCGAAGGAACGCTCCGCGCGAAAGCCGCCTGATTGCGGATCACTCTTCTCAACGAGTTCTGGATGGGATGCCCCGCTCCACCAGCGCAAGGTGCAACACCGTTCGACTATTATTGGACTCTGGTTGGTATACTTACAGCCGCGGAAAACGTGGAAGATCAGGCGACTTCGGTGTCTTCTTGGTGTCGTTCGAAGGGTTCTCTTTCCAAATCCTTAATCAGATGGTGGAGTCTGGCCCATTCATCCGGACTGAGGTTCAAGAATTCACATCCGAAACTACTGGATCGGGACCACCGGACGACGGCTTGGGAAATCTGGATAGGGGGTTGGTGATCGGAGGTGTGAACCTGGAACTGAAGAACCGTACCGGGCTTTACTTCAATGAGACTGCAAACGTGGCAGCCTCGAATCGACAGGTCGCTCAGAGCTCCTTCGCCCGAGACAACGTTTGTTGAGCTGAATGAGCTCCGAAATTGAACGGGAAACCGCGCATCCTTCCGTTGTTCCATAGGCGAATCGCAAGACTGTGCGTTGCTAGCCCCCTCATATTGCCGATTGGCAGCAATTCCGCCGCTGTTCTTCTCAACTTCTATGCTGCCCGTCTGTTGCGAGGCGGAGAGCTGGTCCGTGCGAGTAGCTCCACAAATTCTTCTTCAGGCATAGGCCGACCAAATATATACCCCTGGACTTGATCGCACTCTTGTTGACGAAGTAGCTCCAACTGTTCCTCTGTTTCCACACCCTCTGCCAACACGGAAAGATTCATGCTGTGAGCAAGAGAGATGATGGCGCGAGTAATTGAGGCATTGGCCGCGTTGCGTGTCACACCCAGGACAAACGATTGGTCGATTTTGAGGATGTTTAGGGGAAACCGCTGCAAATGGCTCAACGAGGAATAGCCGGTCCCAAAATCATCGATCGACAGCCTGACGCCCATGGCCCTGAGCTCCTGCAACATGGTGATGGACGTCTCTACATGTCGCATGGTGATGGATTCTGTTAATTCCAACTCAAGACATTCCGGATCAAGCTGGGTTTCCTCTAATGCCCTCGCGATGGCGCTCGTCAACAAGGCCCCGTGAAAGAATGAATTGGATACGTTGACCGACACCCGAATGGGAGTGCACCCCGCATCTTGCCATGCTTTGTTTTGCCGGCACGCCACGAACAACACTTCTTGGTCCAATTTCTGAATCATTCCTGTCTCAATCGCCACGGGAAGAAACTCGGCAGGCAACAACATTCCCCGATGAGGATGAAGCCATCGAACCAAGGCTTCTGCACCCACGATCCGGTTGGTCCGAATTTCCACTTGTGGCTGGTAATACACGATGAACTCGTGGCGTTCCAACGCCTTCCGCAAATCGTTTTCCATCTCGAGTCGCTCTGCCGCCAAAGCATTCATAGTTTTCGAATAGAACTGAAAGTTATTCCGACCTTGGTCTTTTGCGTGATACATCGCGATATCCGAACTCTTCAGCAGAAGATCCACCGAATCTCCATCAGTTGGAAAGATCGCGCTCCCCACACTGGCGGTTACGCTAATCTCATGCCCATCGATCAAGAACGGTCTCGCCAACGCTTCCAAAATACGTCTGGCTACCGTCCCGGCATCCTGAGCATCCCGTATGTTGGTCAGCAACACGGTAAACTCATCTCCACCTAAGCGGGCGAGTTCGTGCGTTTCGCCCTGCTCCACCGACCGGCCAATTGAATCGCTATGCCGGACAGAATCCGCCAAACGGTCCGCTACCTGCTTTAAGAGTAGATCGCCGACGTTATGGCCTAACGTGTCGTTGATGACTTTGAATCGGTCCAAGTCGAGGAACAAGACAGCCAGAGTCGTTTGGTAACGACGTGCATGGGCCAGCGCTTGCGTGACACGATCTTTGAATAAGACACGGTTCGGCAGCCCGGTCAGGCTGTCATAATAGGCCAGCCGGTGGATTTCCCGTTCTGAGCGCTTTCGTTCGCTGATGTCCTTTGCTGTTCCTACAATCGTTAACGACTTCAGCTGATCATCGAATACCGCTTCGGCCTGTATATTCACGGCAAACTCACCCCCGTTCGGCAGGATGATCCGATGATCGATATCGCACGGCTTCCGCTCCTCAAGAATCGACTTCAGTGCGTGGTCGACACGATCGCGATCCTCTTCATGGACCATCTTGAGAAAGGCTCCCTTCGTCCCTCCGAACTCTTGGAGCCGAATGCCCATTAACCGACAGAGTTCCGGCGACGCCGTAAAGCGATCCGTAGGGGGATGCCATTCCCAGTTACCGATCTTGGCGATCCGTTGCGCCAGGCCAAGCCGAGCTTCGCTGCGCAGTAGTGCGTTGAGCGTGATGCTTCCACGCAACATGTACCGCACCCGATGTCCTAGGATAGCCGCATGCATCGGTTTGGCGATGAAATCCGTGGCACCATGTTCGTATGCTCGGGCAATTGAGTCGGCATCATCTAAGGCCGTCATGATCAAAATCGGCACACGAGCACCTTCCGCCGACTCACGAAGTTTCGAGCAGGCAGAAAATCCATCCATCACAGGCATGACCACGTCCATCACGATAAGATCCGGACGCCGAGAGATACATTGCTCCATCGCTTGTGAACCATTCGATGCTTCACATACCTCGAATCCGGCTTGTTCGAGCGCTTCACGCACAAACATTCTAATCAATTCCTCGTCATCAACAACGAGGATCAGTGCAGAACTTGTTGCGTCTTTCATTTGCATATCAGTGTGCGTACTGAGCATTTCCTGTGATCCAGAGCCATCGAAGAGTAAGAGTGAGACACGTTCGGAGCCAATCCATACCAGCGTCAACGCCTTTAGTACCCGCTAGGCAGCCTCCTTCGCCAATAACCCCTCTATTGCTCGCCTAACGCGGTGATATTCGGTTTCCACCTGAGTGAACACAGCGGGCGCTGACGACAAATCCCCCGAATACCCCAATGCTTCGAGTTGTTTTATTTGTTCGGCTAATGTTCGTGCACCGACCATCCCGCTGCTCGATTTGAGAGCGTGAGCGGTTTGAGACAGCTCGGTGGCGTTCCGAGCCGCAATGTGCAGTCTCATAGTCTCGATATATTGTCTCGAGGAATCGAGATATCGGCTCAGCATTTCCACATAGATATCTGGCCTCCCAGGGCGACGAAGAGCACGCAAGTCCTGCAAGGTCCGTCCGTCCAGACAATCTGGAGAATCGCGCAAGGGAATAACCGTGGCAACCTGGCTGGTCGTATCGGGCTTGTTCGAAGGAGACGATCCACTCTGCGACACCCACCGCTGTAGGACCGCAATAAGTTGTTGTTGCCTGAACGGCTTACTCAGGTAATCATCCATATCATGCGCTAAACAGCGCTCCCTATCTCCGGCGATAGCGTGGGCGGTTAACGCGACAATCGGCACTCGTGGGAGGCCGAGATCTTTTTCCCTGGTGCGGATGGCAGCTGTAGCCGTAAACCCATCCATCACAGGCATTTGACAATCCATGAACACGACATCAAATGTCTGGCCAGCCACTGCTTCAACCGCCTCTCGCCCATTGCAGGCGGTCTGAACACGATATCCCATAATCGCAAGCATCTCTGCAGCAGTTTCTCGATTGACCGGATTATCCTCTGCTACCAAGACGGACACATCTGTTTGGCATTCCGGATGCGACGGTTCAACCGGCACAGACTCAGTCAGCGCGGACTGGGACTTACCCTTCGTGGTGATGGCAAGAAGGAGGTTATAGAGGTGAGATTGCCGCACAGGCTTTGCGACCGCGCAATCGAGATCACCTGCATGCCCAGATGCGAGCAATCGTTCGTCTTGCCCCATGGACGTAAGCATGATGATTTTCATCGCCCCCAGTCGTGTGTCGGCCCGTATGGCCCTAGCCAACGCAAATCCATCCATTTCAGGCATTTGTCCGTCGATGATCGCAAGGTCGTATCTCGCCTCAGTACCAGTCGTGCGCCGAAGTATCTCTAGCGCCTCCTTACCAGAGGATACGGTCACATGTGCGACTCCCCATCCATTAAGATATTGATCCAGAATGTGTCGGTTGGTTGCGTTAT
>JAOUHD010000193.1 GCA_029865345.1 Nitrospira sp. | reverse complement strand
CGGTGCGCAGATCCATGCCCTTGCGGCGGGCATAGTCTTCGACCTGATCTTTCCCGATTTTCCCCACCGCGAAATACTTCGCCTCCGGATGGGCGAAATAGAACCCGCTGACTGACGCGGTTGGCAACATGGCATAGCTCTCGGTCAGAGTGATGCCACTGTTCTGTTCTGCCGACAAGAGGTCAAACAGCAGTTGCTTTTCCGTATGGTCCGGACAAGCGGGATATCCTGGTGCCGGACGGATGCCGCGGTATTTCTCACGGATCAGATCGTCACTCGTCAGCTGTTCATGCTTCCCGTATCCCCACTCTTCTCTAACTCGCTTGTGGAGACATTCGGCAAAGGCTTCGGCCAGTCGATCCGCAAGAGCCTTGACCATGATCGAATTGTAATCATCATGGTCGTTATCAAACCCCCGACAGAGTTCATCCAGTTCGATGCCGGTCGTTACGGCAAACGCTCCGATGTAATCCTGCCGACCACATTCCTTCGGTGCAACATAATCAGCCAGTGCGAGATTGGGCTGGCCGGCAGGCTTCTCCGATTGCTGTCGCAGATGATGGATCGTGGTGAGCACCGTCTTCCGAGACGTATCCTGATAGAGCTCAATATCATCCCCCACACTCGATGCGGGGAAGAACCCATAGACCCCTCTGGCTTTGAGTTGTTTCTTATGAATAATCTCATCCAGGAGGCGTCTCGCATCCTCATACAGTTCCTTCGCCCTAGGGCCGACAGTTGGTTCGTCAAAGATCGTCGGATAACGACCTCTGAGTTCCCACGTATGGAAGAAGGGCGACCAGTCGATGTAGGGAATCAACTCGACCAACGGTTGATCGGCAATCGTCCGAACACCCAATGCCGTCGGCACGGGAATATCCATACCCGCCCAGTCGGACATGAACCGATTGGCGCGCGCCTGGGCGATCGAGAGAAGCGGCTTGGCTCCTCGATCCTGATGCGCTTGTCTCATCCGCGCATAGTCGTCCTGTACTTGCCGAACGAAACCTTCCTTCTTGGTTTGGCTCACCAGACTCCCCACGACACCCACCGCGCGAGAGGCGTCCAGCACATGGACCACGCCCGGCGCATAGGAGGGAGCAATCTTGACTGCCGTATGGGCCTTGCTAGTTGTGGCGCCACCGATCAAGAGGGGCACATCGAACCCCTCGCGCGTCATTTCCTTCGCCACATGGACCATCTCATCGAGCGAGGGCGTGATGAGGCCGCTCAGGCCGATGATGTCGGCTTTGTTCTGACGAGCCGCGGCAAGAATTTTTTCGCAGGATACCATCACGCCAAGATCAATCACTTCGTAGTTGTTACAGCCAAGGACGACGCCGACAATATTTTTTCCGATGTCGTGCACATCGCCCTTCACGGTCGCAAGCAAGACCTTCCCCTGCGCTCGAAAATTGCCGGACCGCTTCTTCTCTTCTTCCATATACGGCATGAGATAGGCCACGGCCTTCTTCATGACGCGCGCGCTCTTGACGACCTGCGGCAAGAACATCTTGCCTGATCCGAATAGGTCGCCGACGATATTCATCCCGGCCATCAGCGGGCCTTCGATCACTTCCAGAGGCTTTGGGTATTTCTGACGCGCCTCTTCCGTATCCTGATCGATGTAGTCGGTGATGCCCTTGACGAGCGCATGGGAGAGTCGCTCCTCAACCGTCCCCTGGCGCCACTCATCGTCCTTGACAGCCGCTTTCCCCTTCGCCTTCACCGTCTCGGCAAAATTCACCAGTCGTTCGGTCGCATCGGGTCGTCGATTCGACAACACGTCCTCGACAAGTTCGAGCAAGTCCTTCGGAATCTCCTCATACACCGCCAACTGGCCAGCGTTGACGATGCCCATATCCAACCCGGCCTTGATCGCATGATAGAGAAAGGCTGCATGCATCGCTTCCCGCACCACATTGTTGCCACGGAAGGAAAAGGAGATGTTGCTGATCCCCCCGCTGACCTTCGCACCCGGTAGATGCTGTTTGATCCAGCGCGTTGCCTCGATGAAATTGATCGCGTAGTTGTTGTGCTCGTCAATCCCCGTTGCGACAGTCAAGATGTTCGGATCGAAGATAATGTCTTGCGGAGGAAAGCCGACTTGTTCCGTGAGGATCTTGTACGAGCGCGCACAGATCTCCTGCTTCCGCTCCAACGTATCGGCCTGGCCCTTTTCATCGAACGCCATGACGACGACGGCCGCACCATAGCGATGGATGAGGGTCGCCTGGTCGATGAATTTCTGTTCGCCTTCTTTCAAACTGACACTGTTCACAACCGCTTTGCCTTGGATATTTTTCAGGCCGGTCTCCAACACCTCCCACTTGGAGCTGTCGACCATAATCGGCACTTTGCAGATGTCCGGCTCCGACGCGACCAGACGAAGAAACTTTTCCATGGCAGCCTTGGAATCGAGCATGCCTTCGTCCATATTGATGTCAACAATCTGGGCTCCGCCCTCGACTTGCTGACGCGCCACCGACAGCGCTGCCTCATAATCACCGGCCAGAATCAGCTTCGCAAAGGCCGGCGAACCGGTCACATTCGTTCGTTCACCGATATTCACGAAGTTCGAATCGGGCCTGATCGTGACGGCTTCAAGGCCGCTCAATCTCGTGTAGGGCTCAACCTTAGAGAGCGCATGCGGCTTCACCCCGCGCACGGCTTCGGCAATGCGCTTGATATGAGACGGCGTGGTGCCGCAACAGCCGCCAACGATATTCAGCCACCCGTTTTCAGCCCATTCGCGTAGTTGTGGTGCCAAGGTTTCCGGCGTTTCGGGAAACCCTGTTGGCAACAACGGATTCGGCAGGCCGGCGTTGGGATGGGCGCTGATATAGATCGGCGCGATCTGTGACAATTCTTCGATCAACGGACGCATCTCTTTCGGGCCGAGCGCACAATTCATCCCGACGCTCAACAATGGCACATGGGAGATCGAATTCCAGAAGGCTTCGACGGTCTGCCCGGTCACCCCACGATTGCTGCCGGCCTGGATGAACGTCACCGATGCCATAATCGGAACCCGGCGCGCGCCGGATGCAAACGCCTGTTGGATCGCAAAGAATGCGGCCTTCGCATTCAGCGTGTCGAAGATCGTCTCCACGAGCAGAAGATCCGCACCGCCGTCGAGCAAGCCCCGCACCTGCTCTCCGTAAGCTGAGACTAATTGTTCATAGGTCGTCCCACGAGCAGCGGGACTGTTCACATCGGTGGAAATTGACGAAGTCTTCGTCGTCGGTCCGATCGCCCCTGCAACAAAACACCGCCGTCCAGGTTGCGCCCGCTGCACCGCCGCGACTGCCCGCTTGGCACACTCTGCGCCAGCTTTGGACAGTTCATAGCCAAGGGTGTCCATCCCGTAATCCGCCAAGGAGATCGTCTGGGAATTAAATGTATTGGTTTCAACAATATCCGCACCAGCTTCTAAGTACTGTCGATGAATCTCTTCGATGATTGTGGGCTGCGTAAGGTTCAACAGATCGTTGTGTCCCTTCAGATCCTTCTTCCAATCCTTGAAGCGCTCGCCACGAAAGGCGGCCTCATCCAGCTTACGTTGCTGGATCATGGTCCCCATCGCTCCATCGAGGATAAGGATGCGCTCCTGCAAGAGCGCTGCAATAGAACTCTCGTGCGATATCGACATAGTCACCCTATTGAAATCACCAGGCTATTTCCCTATCTACTGTGCGCGATCATACTGGAACCTCTTCGGAACGAGCAAGCACACCGGTTCCTTGACATGAATTCAACGGCCTGGCTACGATGCCACCTCATGCGTGTGCACACCATCCTCCGTGTCGTAGCCTTGCCCTTTCTTCTCGGCGTTGTCTTCCTTACGATCCTCCCCTCGTCAGCCACTGCCGCCCCCTATTTTGAGGACGGCTTCTTAGGACTTTCTCAGAAGGAGTTGCATGAACAACTCGGCAGGCCGCAGGCCGTGCGGGACCGAAAATCTGCTCTGCGCGTTTTCACATATTATCCAATCACGGATTGGTCGACGTACTTCAGCAAACTCGTGTCGCCTGAAAACGGCGAAGATGTGTACACCTTCTCCCGTGAGGGTATCGATGTCCGCTATTCCTTCAGCTATGTGGTTGACCCGAATGATCATCGTGAGAACCGACTGCTGACCGTACGGCTGGTAGACATCGAATTTTCCCCGGCCGTGCCGATCAGTCGACTCCCAGGTTTGATTCCGGAGTTTCATCCTTCGACCGATCCGACCAATCCCGCTTTTCGATCCAACATTTGGGTGCTGTTGTTCAAAGGCCCCCCTTCATCTGATGCCCGTTTCATCGTGAGAGAGCCAGGGAAGGAGCAGCTCGATTGGACGCTCTGTTATCAACTATTCTCGATGCAAGGGCTTCCCGATCACTTACCAACCGAGGCGTTGATAGACCGTGTGGAGATCAGCACTCAGAGCCTGCAGTTGGTGACCCTTCAACAGCGGCACACCCATGAACGGATTCCGAATCCATATTCCCACCAATTCGACAAACAATTTCCTCCCCTCAAGCCATCAGCCACATCAATACCAGTTCCTAAGTATGCGGAGTAGTATTTGAAAGAGATACCGGAAGAGAGAGGCTTACCGCGGGACTTGTTGAAGTCGATCTTGCTGCACTTGTCCAGACGACACGGCTTTCTTTTTCATGACATCCATAGGACCACTATCACTCACATAGATCAGCACCGGGGCTCCAATTCCAATCACCATGAGGAGGCACAATCCTAACATCCGCATGAACTGGCTCTTGCTGAGGTACATCATCAGCAACAAGACCACCGCAGCGGCGCCGGCATAGGTCACAATCTTGGATTGAGCCGGGGTCATACCTTCCATCGCGAAGTGAAACGACGGCATGCTCCATCCAAGATTCTTGGCTTGCTCTCTGACCTTCTGTTGCAGCGACTGCATCATGGAAGGAGTTTTTGAAACAGAATCAGGCTGCTCATGCGTCTTCACTTTCGCACGGTACTTTTCAGGAATTGTTTCCGCGGAATCGGTGTAGACAAGATTCCCGCGATCATCAATGTAGGAATAAATAGTCGTAGCCCAAGCCTCAGCGCAGACCCCCTGTCCGAGTATAATGCACAGACACATCATTAGGATCAGATCTTGAAGCTTTGTGATCATCTGGCTGTTGCGTGTAACCATAAATATTGCAGGAGCGCTCAGCAATCTCTTG
>JAOUHD010000050.1 GCA_029865345.1 Nitrospira sp. | reverse complement strand
ATGGTAGTGGATTTGCCATGCACAGTGCGCCCCCTTGCGAACCTCATTGTCCCTCTGATCCGCCATGCGCCAGAGGGTACCAGAGAACCGGATCCCCGTAGCAAGCTACGGGGAATCACAAGTTGAATAACAAAACGGCCCCTGCAGCGATCCGCCACAGAGGCCGCTCACAATTGCCTGGGGACGTGAACGATCACAAAGGGCTCTAGACTTCAGCCATTGCCTCCTGCTCAATGAAAGCCGGGGCTCCGTCCCGAAGAACCACTTTCACCTTGCGGCTTTCTTTGAAGCGTCCTCTGATGAGCTCATCAGAGAGCGGGTCACCGATGGCACGTTGGATCGCCCGACGCATTGGCCTCGCTCCGTACAACGGCTCATAGCCTTCTTTGATAAGCCATTGCTTGACTTCATCGTCGACCTCAATCTCAATCCCTTTATCCAATAGGCGGAGGTTCAACTCACGGAGCAGGATATCCAAGATGCTATAGAGCTGCTCTTTTTCCAGCTGATGGAAGATCACGATTTCGTCGATCCGGTTCAGGAACTCTGGACTGAACGACTTCCGAAGCTCCCCGAGTACTTCTTCCTTCTTCCGACGCGCGGCTTCGCCCTCCGTGCTCTGAAAACCAAGAGAAACACCCTTCTGAATCATTTTCGTCCCGATGTTGGACGTCATAATGACAACCGTATTTTTGAAATCAATCTTTCGTCCAAGACTATCGGTCAGCACGCCGTCGTCTAATACTTGAAGGAGAACATTGAACACATCCGGATGCGCCTTCTCAATTTCATCGAACAATACGACAGAATAAGGCCGACGGCGGACTTTCTCGGTCAGCTGCCCCCCTTCTTCGTACCCCACATAGCCGGGAGGCGCGCCGAAGAGCCGCGAGCTTGTAAATTTTTCCTGGTATTCAGACATATCGACACGAATCAACGCATCTTCGCTGTTGAACAGAAACTCTGCCAATGTCCTGGCCAGTTCCGTTTTTCCGACACCTGTGGGCCCGAGAAAGATGAACGAGCCAATAGGCTTCTTGGCTTCCTTCAAACCGGCACGAGAACGGCGGATGGCACGAGCAACCGCAGAGATCGCCTCATTTTGACCGATGACTCGTTTATGGAGAAACTCTTCCATGCGCAAGAGCTTGTTGGACTCTTCTTCTTCCAACTTAAAGAGTGGAATACCGGTCATTTTTGAGACAACATAGGCAACATCCTCTTTACCGATCACAGGCTTGTTCTTTTCCTGATTCTTCTTCCATTCTCGCTTCGATTCGTCGAGCAGCTTGCGCAGCCGCTCTTCTTCCTCACGATGCCGTACGGCCTCTTCGAAATTCTGCATGGAGATCGAGAGCTCCTTCTCTCGCGACACCTTCTTCAGCTCTTGCTCCATCGCTTTCAATTCAGAAGGGAGGGCGTAGGTCTGGAGTTTGGCACGCGAGCCCGTTTCGTCGATCAAATCGATCGCCTTGTCCGGAAGGAACCGGTCGGTGATGTACCGATCCGCCAACTTCACGGCCTCAACAATGGCGTCTTCCGTGATTTCCACTCCATGATGCTCTTCGTATCGATCCCGAAGCCCTTGGATAATGCGGACCGTTTCGTCGAGATTGGGCGGCTGAACATGGATGGGTTGGAATCGCCGTTTCAAGGCACCGTCTTTTTCAATATGCTTTCGGTACTCGTCCAAGGTCGTAGCCCCAATGCATTGGATCTCGCCGCGCGATAAGGCCGGCTTCAACATATTGGAAGCATCAATAGACCCTTCCGCAGCCCCAGCCCCAACGAGGGTGTGAAGTTCATCGATGAAGATAATGATATTGCCCGCTTGGACAATCTCCTTCATGACCACCTTGAGGCGTTCTTCAAACTGTCCACGATATTTTGTGCCTGCCACGAGCGACCCTAGATCCAAGGCGATGACCCGACGAGAGAGCAGGTTGTCAGGAACTTCGGATTGAATGATGCGCTGAGCTAGTCCCTCGACAATCGCGGTCTTTCCCACACCAGACTCGCCGATAAGGACGGGATTGTTTTTACTTCTCCGACTGAGAATTTGCAACACACGTTCGATTTCATCAGCTCGACCAATCACCGGGTCCAATTGACCTTCTTGAGCCATCTGCGTCAGATCACGGCCAAACTCATCCAACGCCGGGGTATTGCTCTTTCGATCACGTTCACGTGGAGCAGATTTCCGCAAAAATGTGACGGTCAGCTGACGCGCCGTCAGAAGATTCGCGCCCAAACTCCGAAGAATTTTCCCACCGATCCCCTCTTCTTCCCGCAACAGTCCAAGAAGCAGGTGTTCACTACCGATGTGGTTGTGGCCCAACAGGCGAGCCTCTTCAACACCATATTCAATGACCTTCTTCACGCGTGGGCTAAATGGGATTTCCCCAAACGTCATCGTCGCACCGCCGCCGGGCAGATTTCGTTCGATTTCCAACCTGATCTGCTCAGTAGAAAGCCCCATCTTTTTCAGAATCATAAGGGCAATGCCATCAGACTCACGGAGGATGGCCAGGACGAGATGTTCAGTCCCTAGATAGTCGTTTTGGTGCCGCTCGGCCTCCTCGCGCGCGAGGATGATGATCTTTCGACCTTTGTCCGTGAATCGTTCGAACATCCTGCCTCCTTCTCAGAGAGTAGAAACTCCTGGCCGCGTTCGAGCAAAACCCTTGAAAAACCTTGCTGTGATTCTAACCACAGTATGATTGAGAGTCAAGATTGTGCGGAGAACAAGACAGCGAGTTGAAGACCACCTCACCCCCCCATCCCTTCTCTTGTTCTGCTGTATCAACAGGACCAGAACCTCAATGGACTTTCCGTTGACATGAAAATCAGCATCCCGATACAATCACACTCCTCCTTCACCCAATCATATGCCTGGTATCCATGAAAAGTAAAAGCATAGGGATCTTGACCAAGCCCAAGTTCCCCGAAGTAAGAGACACGCTGCTCGGCGTGGCTGCCTGGCTCCGTGCCCGTAGCATTGATGTCTTGCTCGATACTACATCTGCAGCACTCCTGAACGAGGTCGGAGGAATTCCCAAGACTCAACTGGCTCAGAAGGCCGATGTTCTCTTGGTGCTCGGAGGGGATGGCACCATTCTCAATGCCGCACGGCTCGCAGCAGAACGGAGCATTCCCATCCTGGGTGTCAACATGGGAGGCCTTGGATTCTTAACGGAAGTCCGATTGGATAACCTTTATCCTTCCCTCGAACGGGTATTTGCCAACGATTTTACTCTTGATGAACGACTGATGCTGACCACCCACATCCATCGGCATGGGGAAACCGTTGCGAAAGGCATCGTACTCAACGATGTCGTCATCAGCAAAGGTACCCTGGCTCGCATGATTGAACTCCATATCGCCATTAATGGCCAGTTCGTGACGAATCTGCGAGGGGACGGCCTGATCATTGGCACACCGACAGGCTCTACAGCCTACTCGCTCTCTGCCGGAGGGCCTATCATGAATCCAGCCCTACAGGCGCTCATCCTGACGCCAATCTGCCCACACACACTGACACATCGCCCCTTAATCGTGCCAGGCAATGTCGTCATTGAAGCAACGTTGACGAGTAAGGATGAGGGATCGATGGCCACACTTGATGGGCAGGTCGGCGTCTCCATCACACAAGGAGATACCGCAGTCATCCAAACTTCAGACTATCGGACCCGATTGATCAGATTTCCAGAAAGTCACTACTACGAAGTGTTGCGGGAAAAACTGAAATGGGGGCATGCGTAAGACTGAAACCTTCCAGACCCTTCACACTCTCCCCTGCTGAATATATTTGAGCATCTCCTGATTGGCTGAAAACTTGAACTCTCCGATACAATCAGACTTCTCGACGAATGAGTGTTCTGCCATATCCAACGCCCGCAACCCATTCACGTCGACCGGGCGACTCTGACGTTGCCGCAAGCGCGCGTGCAAGCGATCCAGAACAATGTTGACGTCTCCCTCTCCCGCCTTGGTTGCAAGGTACCGTTCGACCACCTCCGCACACCAATCTCCGTCGCGCTTTGCGACGCCGACGAGGCCCTCACTGGCTTTCCGAGCCCAACCGGCCAAAAATACGCCGTCCATCACCTTACCTGCAGATTCATCGTAGGCCTGGAAGAGCGCATCATCGGGGTCATTCCCAGTCTTGTTCGGGTTCGTGGTAAACATACCGTTCTTATAGGGTAACCCGACAGTCTCATCTACCTTGTCACCGACGGCAAACACAACTGAATCACAAGGAAACTCGTAATACGCCTTCAAGCCCACGGCGACCGTATCCTCACCCTTCGGATCAAGTCTGTTGTCTTCCATTTCAAGTCCACGAACCCGATTATTACCGTCAACCAGAATACGCTTCGGCGACGCAAGGAAACGGAAGCCCATCTTTGTCTCGGATACCTTCGCCTCACATTTGGTAAATTCGTCTGTGAGTGCCTTCAAAACCTCATCGGGATTCTGGCCAACCTTGGCAAGACGGTCCTTGATGCGCTCAAACTCAGCTTTGATCCCCTCGATGTCCATGTTGGCACAAATACTGCGTATCTCTTTGGGATTGTACTTACGCTCCACGGGACCCCGTCTTACGATGGCCGTGACCCTCGCAACTTTCTTATAGCGAACCAACCAGTGGGCAATATCCACCATCACATCTCCCGCCCCGATCACGGCGACGTGTTGCCCCATTTCAAATAGACGGTCGCCGAAGCCCGGTAAACGATTGAAGTGATAAACCACATCTTTTGCGTGAAACACGCCCTGAGCCGAGTCCCCCTCGACACCGATGGCCTTGGTCCCCTGCGCACCGATCGTAAAAACCACCGCGTTCGCACCCAGCTCGCGCACATCTTCGACCGTGAGGTCCTTTCCGGTCCCGATGGAGACATTCCCAAAATAATGGACGTTCTTCTGCTGAAGAAGTTCCCAGTACTGTTTCTTGAGCCCGCCACGGAGTTTCAGCTTAGAGGGGAAGATCCCGTATTCAGCCAATCCACCGAATTTGATATCACGATTGAGAATAATGATTTCGTGGCCGGCTTTCGAGAGCGTGCTGGCAACAGCCATCCCAGCCGGTCCTGCTCCTGCCACAACAATCACTTGCGTCTGTGTCCCGCTCATACAGTGTTCCTTCAGAGGTTAAGTGATAGAAAAGCCTGCAATATCAATGGATCGCGGACTGTAGCATAGCCGTTCCCGCACTGTCAAAACGCGCAACCAGCACTCTGACATAGCTGACTGAATCTCTTCTTGCGCACCTCTCTGCTCTCGACTAGAATACCGCCGATTTCAACAAGGAGACGCCTCTGTCGTTCCACCACTTCCTGTTTAGCATCACGGACCTTACACCCACTATTTCTCACATCCTTCGTGTGCAGACCGGTCAACCTTCACCAGGCCATGCCCTAGGCGAACAATTCATTGAACAATGCCATGTCCAGTAGCCCATTAATCGCTCCGCTGTTCGATAAAACTCCCGCACCGTTCATACACTTCCATCACATCGGCAAGGAGGGCGGTGCAACGCCTCTCCGGAAGCTGAGCATGGATGAAGCCTACGCTGTACCGAACTTTGAACTCGCTGAAGAGCTAATCGCCCGTGGCGCTGACAGCGCACGGATTGCCATCAGCCCACATAATCCGACTGAAAACAGGTCTCTAGAATATTCCCAAGTGGGGGCAGGTAAACCGCTCATCCCCGCCTCACCGTTCGATTTCAAACAATCGATCGTCATTGTCCTCCCAACGTACAATGAACGCGCCAATCTTGAGGCGCTTGTTCGGGCGATCAGCCAGTATCTTGTCGCTGATATCGTGGTCGTTGATGATAACTCCCCAGACGGGACTGGAGAATTAGCCGATCAGCTCAGTTGTCGGTATGGGCATGTACACGTCCTGCACCGGCCACACAAAGAAGGACTTGGGCCAGCCTATCTCGCGGGATTCACGTGGGCACTGCAGCGGAATTACAGTCTTATCATTGAAATGGATTGTGACTTCAGCCATGCGCCCTGGGATCTGCCCCGCCTGGTACACCGAAGCCACACTGCCGACCTGGTGATCGGAAGTCGCTACGTGCCTGGCGGCGGGACCGAGAACTGGAACGCCCGCCGTCGTTTCGTCTCTCGCTGCGGGAATACCTACGTCAGCCTCTTCCTGGGCTCAACCATCCACGACTGGACAGGAGGATTCCGCTGCTATCGTCGTGAGCTCTTGGCGCGGATGAACCTCGCCACCGTCCGAGCAAAAGGGTACATCTTTCAAGTGGAGCTCGCCTGGCGGGCCATGCAGCTGGGTGCGGATGTGGATGAGCTACCCATCCGCTTTTGTGATCGCATTGAAGGTCAAAGCAAGCTCGGCTGGCAGTCCATCGCCGAAGCGCTAATGGAAGTACCCCATATGTATCTTTTTGGTCTAGGCAGTCGATAAGACATTTCGCTTCATTTTTCGAGTCTTCCAGCAATCCCTACTTGCATCAAATCGAGCGTGAGCCGTGTCACCCGCTGGTACTAACACAGCGACTCATGATTCAAGCACGATCGAATGAGAGAAACCTCTGGATCGGGCGGGTCGAGCTTTGTCAGATCGATGATGAGTTCGTCCTTAGCATTAGCTAAAATCCCATCCAGTAGGCTACTCTTCATCGGAACAACGGCCTCAGCTGGTTCAAACCTTAAATCAAAGCCTTTCGCGGCGGTCGGTCGCATTGGATAACGCCGATCATAGATCATCCCATAGGCCGGGATGCCGTAAATAATTCTCCAATTTCCTAGAATAATGTGCAGTTCCGTCCCATGAACGTAGAATCCACCCGTCGTGATAATTCGCCGGGCGAATGTCTGCGGCTGGCTCAAATAAAAGGTCACTCGTTCGTTGTCTTTCGCCTCAGCCAGCGCCTCCGATAGATGCACAGACAAGAGAGTCAACTCCTCCTCCGTGAAGGCCGGAACCAAGGGAGACTCCCCTCGCATCCACCGCTGCAACGCAATCCAATGCTCCTGCACCTTCAAGCCAGACAAAATCGTCCGCAATTTATCCGGTTCGATTGTAAACGGATGGGTATGGTGACTCGGTGGCCATTCCGCGAGCACTTCCGAATCCTCTTCCAACCGCACAAAATTGACCGGATCCTCGTAAATAATTCTCGCTGGCACATGCGGAGCAGCACAACCGACCGACAGGACGGAGTACAGAGTAAGGAGGCCGGCAATGATCCACCCTGTCCGATTATGGACTTCCTTGCAGCTCACTTCTCACCCCTCCCCTTTTACCCCTCGCTGATCGTGACGGTCATCTCGGCTCGCTCCAGCGGATTGTCTCGCCCGTCACGCTTCATAGTGACGATCTTATCGGCTACCTCCATTCCACTGACCACCTCCCCAAAGGCCGTGTATTGCCAATCGAGAACGTTGGCATCTGCGACACAAATAAAGAACTGTGACCCAGCGCTATCCGGATCGTTCGAACGGGCCATCGAGACAATACCTCGCTTGTGTGGCGTACTGTTAAACTCCGCCTTTACTTTATGACCAGGTCCACCCATTCCGTGGGATGACCGGTCGGAATTCTTACTATTGGGATCCCCACCCTGAATCATGAACCCGGGAATGACCCGGTGAAATGTCGTCCCATTGTACAACCCCTCCTTGGAAAGCTTCACAAAGTTAGTGACGTGACCAGGCGCCACATCCGAGAAAAACCTGAGTACGATTTCTCCCATGGGTTGGCCCTTACTTGTCACGGCTATTATTGCCCGTGTTTTCTCGCCTATCTCAACCATTACATTCGTCCTTTCTAGATTTAGCGAAAGAGAAATGGCGGGGGCGCGATTCCTGCCTCCAGCCCCTGATTGACAGCCATCCACGAAACACCATCATCGCTGCGAAACACCCCTGCACTCGTCCCCGCGTACAGACCTTTATCACCCAATCCGATCAACACTTGTACCGCAAGGTTTGCCAGACCTTTATTGAGAGGAATCCATTGCTTGCCTTTATCCACGGTCTTGAAAATTCCGTTCCCGGTTGCCACCACCACTCCTTGGTCACTGAATACGATACCCCGTATAGAGTCGTTGGGGAGAGCCCGGCTGATTGGTCGCCACGTGAGTCCGCCGTCGGTACTACGAAAGACTCCACCGTCGAACGTGCCTGCCAAAATACTCTGGTCCTGATCAATCACCAACACACGAATGAAATTTTCGATCATTCCCTCGTGATCCTTCAACCCATGCCGCATACGCACCCACCCGGTTGAGCGAGGGCTGAACCGAAAGATACCTTGACCGGAAGTCCCGGCGAACAAGGTTCCATCAGCAGCGCGAGCGAGTGCATGAACGAGAATATCGTCTAACCCAGACGTCACAGGCGTCCAACGATCCTCGGAGCCATGCAGGCGATACACGCCATCGCCGGTACCGGCAAATAGTTCGTGGTCCACCACCAATAAGGCCTTGACCTCAAGCCGTTTGAGCCCCACATTGACCGGCTGCCAGCTGTTCCCTTTGTCTCGCGAGCGAAACACTCCACCACGAAACGTACCGGCATAGACGGCTCCGTCTTTCGCGGAGGCCAAACTCAAGATAAACGGATCAGTGATGCCACCCCCTACTGGAGCCCACGTCGCGCCTCGATCCACGGTTCGAAACATCCCATGCCCGAAGGATCCAGCATAGAGGACTCCATCGCTCCCTATCACAAGAGCCTGCACGCTGGTTGCAGATTGTTCAGATGGCCCGGAGGCCGTCGATGTCTCTGCAATCCTCAGCGGATCGGAAGCCTGGAGACTCTCACCGCCGCCCAGGCAGAGAAAAGCACCCCACATTACGATCACAGAGGCAATCGTGTGAATGCGCTGAGCCTTTACGGTCCGATGCCTCATCGTAGCCTCGTTCCAGCGGTATTCATCGGCAGATCCGGATCGAGTGGCAAATCGATCCCCCCTGAGTCCGGTTTTCGCCCGAACAGCCGGGCGCCGAGAATCCCGATCTCATACAGCGCCATCAGGGGAACTGCCATCAAAAGCATGGTAAAGAGCGTGGCATCAGGAGTAACGACAGCAGAGACAATGAGACACAACAAAATGGCATGTTTGCGGTAACGAGCGAACATGTCCGCTGATACCACTCCAGTCATTGCCACAAGACTCATGACTAAGGGTAGCTCAAACGCACAGCCGAAGATGAGCAGAAATTTCACGTTAAAATCAATATAGGTGCCAACGCTCAGCTGCGGAGTGATATCACGATCAAGTCCGAAACTCACGAACAGATCGATCACGAGCGGCAAAATCACGACATTGCAGAAGACCAACCCTACCGCGAACAGCCCCCCAGCCACCATGAATAGCGGGATCGCCCACCGCTGTTCCTTCTGCAGCAAGGCGGGCTCGATAAACTTCCAACACTGATAAAAAATGACTGGCAAACTGAGAATGAGGGCTGCCAACAACGACACCTTGATCGAAGCAAACAGCGCCTCCGTTGGGCCATAAAACGCCAGTTGGTTTGAAAAGGGTCGGTTGAGCCACGCCACCATTTCGTTGGAAAAAGAGAAGGTCAGCACCAACGCACTCAAGACCGTCGCACCAATGATGATCAGTCGTCTCTTGACGCCTTGGATGTGGGAGGCGAGCGGATGAATGGCCTGTTCCATATCGACAGATTCAGCCGCCTACAGAATCGGTGGCTGATCAACCTGCTACCGCGCCGATTCGAGCCTGTGCTCACGGTAGAGACGAATCAGTTCTGCAAGCTTGTCTTTCTTCACCAATTTTTCCTTTTGCATCCGCTTTTTCTCGATTTCTTCCGACGGGGTCAAGACATGGCGCTTCTGCAGCTCGTTCAGTTCAAGGTCCAGGCGATGGTGCGACGCTTCTAGTTCCCGGAATTCGGTGTTGGAGTGGCGAAGTTGTTCAACAATCGCATCTTCCGTCAACATAACGACACCTCCTGGTTAAATTGACTCTGTTGAAGCTGATCCACCTCCCTAAAGCAAAACCTTTGCCAGCTGCTGGCCACTCGATATCACGAGCGGATGCATTTCCATCAGCACAGCATGTTCAATGGGATTCGTGTAGTAACGAGGGCGACGACCAATCTGGACAAAACCTAGACGAGCATAGAGAGAACACGCTGGATCGTTCGAGGCTCTGACTTCGAGGACTGCTCGAGTAGCCGCTTGTTCCAATCCCAGACGAAGGGCTTCGGTGACAAGTGCTTTTCCAACCCCTCTTCTCCGCATCGACTCTCGTACCGCCAAATTCATCAATCGCAGCTCTTCAAAGACAATCCAGAAGCAATGGTACCCGATAATAGTGGGTTCGGCCTGTGGTATCGACTCCTCTCGCCGCCTCGCAACAAGAAAATGTGCGAATTGATTGTTCGTTAACTCAGCCTCCAGCATTTTGCGCGTCCAAGGGGATGAGAAGCAAGCCTCTTCCAAAGCAAGAATGTCCGGTAACATATCCGGTGTCGCTGGGACAATTTGAAATTCAGACATCACCATGTAGCGGCTCACATATCCTGCCGATCCGACCGCCGACGCCCACGAGCCAACCGCGCGGCAACTTTGGTTTCAACCCGGTGCCGGCGTCTCGCAACAGATGACACACCTCCAGACCGTTCGTATTGGATTTCTGCTTCGGTCCGCTGGACATACAGCGGCATCACCAGATCTCCGGCAATTTCACCGCATCGAAGTTGTTCCAGCCCGATGCGCGCGACGTGAATAGCCGACGGTTTGAAGACGTCGTGTGATCCCACCGTCACAGTGACCGACACAGGCAATGCCGCTCGAATCTCCGATTCCATCGACGACCAGCCAGCCCCGAATACCAATGTAGGTTCGGTGAGACTCTGCGCGAGGGCTCCTGGGGGGCCAACCTGTTCACTGACAACACGATCGAATCGCCCATCCCCTGCCCAACGGAAAATCGCCCAGTACACTTCCCCACGACGACTGACCAGCATTGGACAGACGGGAACGGTTGCCGCTTCAAAATTCCTCGCCATGGCTTCCAGTGTCGGTACTAGCGTGAGAGGAAGACCAGTGGCTCCCCGAAGTCCTAGGCACGTGGCAATACCCACTCGGATACCGGTAAACGAGCCTGGCCCGATCGAACAAGCAAGACCACTGAGATCGCCAAGCCGCAATCCCGATTGAGAGAACAACCGATCGATAGTGGGCAAAAGGAGGGAGCCCTGCGCACCACCGGCCTCTTGCTCATGCATCGCTATAATGCGGTCGTCCTCAAGAATCGCGACACTCTGCCACGTCGTGGCTGTTTCAACCGCAAGGATTTTCATCGACGATTATGAGATCTGACCTAGGTCTTCCGCCCGTATCGCGTGATTGTGATGCATCTCGTGGAAAATGACTTGCACGGAGCCTTGTCCGCGACCATCTTCGAGCGAAATCTTGAACGGGCGAAATAGCCGAACATCTTGATCGCCGATGGCCTGTGCTGGAATACTTTTCAACTCCTCGAGCGGCCTAAAATCGTCATACTGAATCGTCGCCTCGACCTCCCCGCTCGACCCAAGCCACTCTTCCTGTACCACGAGAAGTCGGCGGTCAAACCAGAGATGGCGGATCGGCAGACGCGAGGGGCTCGTTCCCCCGGTTGCTGGCGCATAGACGTCGAGACGATATCGGCCTCTGTCTTCCACGACCTTCACCACTTCATCCCTGGCAATGGCGTTCGTCCCCAACACGCCACCGACTGCCCAAACACTCAGCTGAGAGAATCGAGCCAATTTTCCTGCATCTTTCATCTCGGACTGGTGACCAGTATAGGTCTTTCCCTCCAAAGGCAAGCGGAGCCTGTACAGATCATCCGCTTGCGCAAAGTCGAACAGCTCGTTTCCAAGAGAAGTAAACCCTCTCAGCCGCAACGCATTCGGACGACGGTAGTAGACTGTGCCCTCTATTCGTGACGCAATGGGAATGAGCCCACCCCGCACTTTCGCGCTGAATAATCCCTTCAGGGACTGGATAGCCGCTTCACGATGGCGCAAAAGAGCCGTCAATTCCTGCGCCGTCACCTGCTTGAGCGGTGGTTCTTCTTTTGATGTGATGAGGGTACAACCAGCCAACATGAAGATCGCGATGCAAACGCCAATAAAGTGCGCGAGCCTTGTTTTTCTACTATTCCCCCCTCTACAGGGAAGGAGAGGCGGATAAGGCTCTACTGCGCGCATGCAAAGAGCACCGCCCATTGCGATCACCATTCGATGAATTTTGTGTGCGCGTTGCGCGAGCATCGAGCCTGGTCTGCCGCTTGCTTCGCTCTTTCTACGCCAACACCACATCCAATGCCTCTCGCACTTCCTGAATACCGATTAGCTCCATGCCGTCGATGGGATCGAGCTTCGCCAGATTTCGTTCAGGCAGAATGCACCGTTTGAACCCCATCTTCGCGGCCTCACGAATACGAAGTTCAGCCTGACTGACGGCACGTACCTCTCCACCCAAACCGACCTCCCCCAACAGTAACGTCCCCGGCTCGACAGGCATTTCCCGTAAACTCGATGTGACAGCGGCTACGATCCCCAGGTCAATCGCTGGTTCGTCGACGTGCATCCCTCCCACAATATTCACATACACATCCTGTCCGGAAAGATGCACCCCCAGCCGTTTCTCCATGACCGCGAGCAACAGCGATACTCGAGTGACCTCCACCCCGTTCGCCATTCGCTTGGGCATAGCATAGGTGGTTGAGGAAACCAACGCTTGCAGTTCAACCAGTATCGGCCTCGTCCCTTCGAGGCTCGACACAACCACCGACCCGGTACTCCGTTGAGGACGTTCCGCCAGAAACAATTCCGATGGATTATTCACCTCTTCGAGCCCGACATCCTTCATTTCGAAGACCCCGATTTCATTGGTCGACCCAAAACGATTCTTGACGGCCCGTAAAATCCGGTAGCTGTGCCCCTTATCTCCTTCAAAGTACAACACTGTATCGACGATATGTTCCAGCAACCGTGGCCCTGCAATCGCCCCTTCTTTAGTGACATGCCCAATGATGAAGACCGGCACACCAGCCCGCTTGGCAAACCACATGAGCTGTCCGGCCACTTCCTGAACTTGGCTGATGCTACCGGGAGCGGAGGTAATTTGTTCCGTATACACCGTTTGGATCGAATCGACCACCACTGCGGCCGGCTCAATTTCCTGCACCGTTTTTAGAATCTGCTCAAGGGAGGTTTCAGCCAAGATCAGCAGATGTGGATGTTCAATACCCAGCCGTTGCCCACGCATCTTGATCTGCCGGGGAGACTCTTCTCCAGAAACGTAGAGAACCGGCGCTGCCTTTGTCGCTAACCGTGGCAAGGCCTGCAAGAGCAGCGTCGTCTTGCCAATTCCAGGATCGCCCCCGATCAAAATTACCGAGCCCGGAATGACTCCACCTCCCAGGACTCGATCGAATTCACCAATCCCGGTGAGCCGACGATCCTCTCCCACGACTTCGATGTCACCGATGGGCGTGGCCTTGGGCTGAGCTGTCTTAATCGCAGCAGGACGACCTTTTCCTGTCGCCACTTGCCGCTCCTCTTTCATCGTATTCCAGCCGCTGCAGTCAGGACAGCGGCCGAGCCACCGTGGCGCCTGATGTCCACAGGTTTGGCAAGAAAAGACAATCTTGGATTTCAAAAATGTCCTCGTGGCGGAGTAAAGATAACCGAGGTCTATCTTAATAGATGCAGGGAGGGAATAAAAGCTGGGAGGAGATACTGGAACAAATGTGAGATTACCGAAGGTCGCTCATCTCGGAAACTTTGACCTTGACGAACCATTGCGGCTTACTCTATTGTAATCAATGTTGATAAACTAACTCTAGATTACTCATAGATTATGAAACTCTCGAAGAAAAGTGAATACGGCCTCCGGGCGTTGGTGGAGCTCACACTCGCTCACGAAAAGACCACGCTGCAGCGCCACGACATTGCCGATCGCCAGCACATCCCCGTTGAATTCTTGGAGCAGATTCTTCTCACGCTCAAACGAGCTGGACTCGTCTCCAGCCGACGTGGGGTAAACGGAGGATATGACCTGATTAAACAGCCGAACGAGATCACCCTCGGTCAAGTCATACGCATACTGGATGGTCCGCTGGCGCCAATCGGCTGCGTCAGCAAGACGGCGTACCAAAAATGCAGCGATTGTCCCTATGCCAATAAGACGCGTTGTCCCGTACAGCAAGTAATGGGCACAGTCCGCGATGCGATTGCTGGGATCCTCGATCATTATTCGCTTGCCGACTTTGCCGCCGGCCATCCTAAAGGCTAAGCACTCATGGACGTAGTCGTTCTTGTCCTCATTACATTTGTCGCTGCCACAGCGAACGGCGCGTTGGGGTACGGCTTCTCCTCCATTACGGTTCCTGTCGCCCTCTTGTTTTTCACCAATCGCATTTTGAACCCAGCCCTCGTACTCATCGAACTCGTCATCAACGCGTATGTTCTCTTCATCAATCGGAAGAGCATCCCCAATGTCTTCTGGCGCGTCGCCCCAATTCTTGGTGGTCTAGCGGTCGGAGTGGGTATTGGCAGCTATCTTCTCTTTTTGGTGCAGCCAGCCTGGATTAAATTCGTCACCTATCTTTTTCTGCTGCCCTTGATTCTTCTCCAGGCAGCGGGCATTCGGAAACCAATTCGCGCTGAAAAAGCTATAGGTGTACCATTTGGAGTGGGGCTCGGTACCCTCTATTCCCTTACGACAATTTCCGGCCCTCCCTTGGCTCTCCTCTTTAACAATCAAGGCTATCCAAAACAAGACTTCCGTGCAGCATTGGGGATCATTCGCCTGACGGAGTCTTCACTCACCGCCATCGCCTACGGGTTTATCGGTTTCTACAGCGCCGGTAGCATGGAAATTATTCCCTATATCGTTCCCAGCGTCATTATCGGTATTCCACTCGGTACCTATCTGATCCGTTTGATGGATCCTGAAACATTCCGGCGCATTTGCATGGCGTTCGACGGGCTGATAGTAGGCTTCGGTCTGTCTCGAGTGTTAGTTGAGTTAAACCTTGCGTCTACCCTAACAACCTACAGCATCTTGTCGATCGTAGTCCTGATAAACGGCTACCTGCTGTTTCGATTTTTCCGAGATCGCCCAGATCCCCGACAGATCCCTTCTTGATATCTCCCGTTAGTCTTTTGTCACAGTAGTCGATGACTGGAAAAACCTACCTGGCTATGACTGTTGTAGATATTTGAAGGTTGAACCATTCACACCTAGCATTTTCTATTGTTCGAAAAAATATATAACTTCTTTATTAGTAATGGTTTGCATGATCGATCGTGCAGGCACGACAGTTGCTTAGTGCGCAGGACGTTGTCCCTAGTCTACTGAAGCCAGCTAGCCATATCGCACTTCATGAGTGAGGAGTAGTTCATATGCTGAGACACGCACTTTCGACCATTCCGGTGAAGAACTTCATCATCGAGTTGATCCCCCTCATAGTTTTGAGCACCATCGTCCTCCCACTTGCCGGGTGTAGCGACAACGGACAGGGTGGACCGAGCATTTCCTCCCTCTCTACACCGACGGACAATCAACAGAGTGAGAACACAGAGGCAGACACCACCTCCACCGAGACCGCTGCAAATGAACAGGACGATCCGACGATTTCTGAAGCACCTACAGAAATCGAACCCTTCCCGAGTGAGGTTGCAGAGGCAGATCCTGAACCTCTTGTGGCAGGCCCTGAGGGAGAAGCCGTACCCTTCACTCCAACCGATGCCACCGCGCGGTTGACCTGGGCTGTAAACCCTGATCCCACAGTAATCGGTTACCATGTCTATTACGGGAAGGAATCTTCCGGAGAACCAGGCTCATGCTCCTATGAGACAAGTCAATCAGTCGAGGCTCCACCAGCTATTATTACTGGGCTCGAGCCTAATACGCCCTACTTCTTTGCCATCAGTGCCTTTGGAGGCGAAGAAGGCGAAGCAGAAAGTCCCTGCTCAAATGAGGTCCTCATGATCTCATCTCCAGCCCAAGGCTAAACACACCGTTCACTGAGTCATCACTGTTTCAACGCTCCCCTGGGTCTCGCCAGGGGAGCGCATCTCTTCATTGACCTCTACTCGCTGATTTGTTAGCCTCCAGCTCGATCAGACTACTGCCAAGAGTATATAATCAACAACTACGTGTGCTTTGATCTCTATGCCGAAAGGATCGTCCATGGCCGGTTTAGCTGCTTCGCCTGAATTACTCAACGCCCTACACAACAAGGCAACCCAACTCCGCATCAACAGTGTGCGGGCCACCAGTGAGGCTGGCAGCGGCCACCCTTCGAGCTGTGCTTCAGCTGCCGATATCGTGGCCGCCTTGTTTTTCTCCGTCATGCGCTACGATCCTCAGAATCCTAAAGCACTCAACAGCGATCGCTTCATCCTCTCAAAAGGACATGCGGCTCCACTACTCTATGCCGCGTGGGCTGAAGCCGGGCTCTTTCCGACAAGCGATCTCTTAAAGTTACGTACCTTAACGTCTGACCTCGAAGGACATCCCACGCCCCGCTTACCATTTGTTGATATGGCCACCGGCTCACTGGGACAAGGACTTTCGGTTGGGGTCGGTATTGCCTTGAATGCCAAGTTCGTCGACAAGCTGGATCACCGCACCTATGTGTTGATGGGAGACGGTGAATCTGTCGAAGGCTCGGTGTGGGAAGCAGCCGAGGTCGGACGGCAGCACGGGTTAGATAATCTCTGCGCTATTGTCGATATCAATCGGCTTGGCCAGAGCGATCCCACGATGTTGCAGCACGATATGGACGCATACCGTTCCCGCTGGGCTGGATTCGGTTGGCATGCGATGGTCGTCAATGGTCATGATCTCTCAGCGCTCCTGAAGGCCTTCGATGAGGCCGCTCGCACCAAAGAACGGCCCACCGTATTACTCGCCCAAACATTTAAGGGCAAGGGTATTTCGTTCATGGAAGACAGAACAGACTGGCACGGTAAACCGCTGAAGAAAGGCGAGGAGACCCAGAAGGCGATCGATGAGCTCACCAAACAATTGCGCCCGAACGGTACCGCCGTTCAGATCCACACACCTTCCGCTCCAAGCGCCACTCCCGTCACCATCGGCACGGTCCCGCCACCGCCTTACAAAATCGGCGATGCCATCGCCACACGTGAGGCCTTTGGTGCCGCCCTGGAAGCCTTAGGATCGGCCAACCCCTTAGTCGTTGCGCTGGATGCTGACGTCAAAAACTCGACCTATACGGACAAGTTCGGCAAGAAATTCCCCAATCGGTTTTTCGAGAATTTCATTGCAGAACAGAATATGGTCGGAGCCGCTGCCGGTCTGGCTGCGTGCGGCAAGATCCCTTTTGCCGCCACCTTTGCCTGTTTTTTAAGCCGTGCGTACGATTTCATTCGCATGGCCGCCATTAGCGGCTCAAATATCAAACTCGTCGGCACACACGTCGGCGTGAGCATCGGTGAAGACGGCCCGTCACAAATGGGGCTTGAAGACATCGCGATGATGGCGGTGCAACCGAATGTGACCGTGCTCTATCCCTCGGATGGCAACTCGACCTATCGCTTGCTCGAAGCCGCCGCGCAGCACAAAGGGATGGTCTATGTCCGTGCGGGAAGACCGAAGACCCCGGTGATTTATGGACAGGATGAACGATTCCACATCGGCGGCAGCAAAATCATCCGGGAGAGCACATCAGATGTCCTCACCATTGTGGCTGCAGGCGTCACGCTGTTTGAAGCGCTGAAAGCCCATGATCAACTGAAAGCAGCTGGGATCGCCGTCCGTGTGATCGATCTCTATAGTATCGCACCCATCGACCGAACAACCTTGGTGGAGAGTGGACGCGCAACTCAACGCCGAATCCTGACGGTAGAAGATCACTATGCCCACGGAGGCCTTGGTGATGCGGTCCTCAGCGCGGTGAGCACCGAAGGCATCGCCGTCCACAAACTCGCCGTGCGAGAGATCCCCCACAGCGGAAAACCCGAAGAACTCGTGGATCACTACGGGATCGGCGTGCGATCCATTGTCGAGGCAGCGAAGCGGATCATCAAGTAACCGATCTCCCAGAACGAGTGACCATGATTTATTGGAGCGAGTTCAATACCGACATTAACTGTGCCAGTTGCCACGGCAAGGACGGCAAGCCGGTCAAGAAATGTGCACGCGACCTCCGAGACCCGAAGAGTACGACGCGGTAATCGGATAGCTATTGGTTCTGACGTGTATCGGAAGGGGTTCCCAAGACAAAGATGAAGGCCTGGAAGAGACTGTTGTCAGAGCAGAAAATTTGGCAAGTCATCGCCTATCAGCACATGTATTCACACGACGGAAAGCCGTCTGACCATACGGACTACAAGCCATAATCATCCGATTCTGATCCGACAGACGAAGGGGGAGAACGCGGGAGACCGCTTCTCCTCTTCGTCTTTCAGAGCAACCAGCAATCCCCTGAATCTATCAAGGTGGATTTGGTGCGACAAAGACCAGCACGCTAAGCCGCCCGCTTGTATGATTCTTCACACCATGCTCCTGCCCAGCTGATGCCATCGTGCCCTGCCCCGCTTCGAGTACTCGCTGCTCGGCACCGACCTGAAACGTCCCGTGCCCCTCGAGCACGATATACACCTTATCCTGATGGCCATGAACATGTTCTTTTTGCTCCTGACCAGGCTCTAAGCAATAGATGTCACAGAAGAACCGCTCCGTTTGAAACAGGTTATTCTTCTTCATCTTGTCACTGCTGAACTGTTGATAGTCGGCGAGTGTAATCACCTTCATCCTCAAGACTCCATCATTGAACACGTCAACGCTATTTATGGGAGATGGGACAGCAGTTTCTGATATGACTGCTTGAGTTCGTTCAGAGCCGTCGTCATCCCCTCCTGTACTTCATGCCATTTGGCATCCGTGGCGCCCTTCAATTCATCCAACCGCTCTTTGGCACGATCTTTCTTCTTCTCGAGATCATGCAGTGACTTCTGTAGCTGCGCTCGTGTCGTTTCAGACGCTTTTGTCACCTTCCCACGCAATTCGACGATTTGCCGTTGAAGCGCCACCACCTCGTCATGCGCTTTCCGCTCGATCGCCTCCTTTTGTTGAACGGTATACTCCTTGGTTGCCTCAATTGTCTCACCGGCTTCCTTGATAATCTTGTCCGTCCCAACCGTCGACTCAGCTCCAACGTTCTCACAAACCATCAAACCGGCTATCCAAACCCATAGTATTCCCGTCGGCCATCGACATTGCATCGCCTCTCCCTCCAAAGAAGGAGTCAGTATAGTCAGGACTCAGATCAAAGTCACGACCGCTAAACTTTTTGAGGAGAGTAACCGACAAAGCACTGTCGTGAATGGCGGGATCACAACCTTGGAGCCTTTCCATGCCATCTGAAGTACAGCCAGCAGGGTCTCCACTCGAACAACTTGAACAGACTCTCGTACACAAAATCACGACAGGGGAGATTGAGCTCCCACTCTTGCCGCAAGCCGCCAGCAAAGTGATGGCACTCGCGTCAGATCCAAATGCTGATGCGGCGAAACTCTCAGCAATGATCCATCAAGACCAAGCCCTCGCCGCACACGTCCTCCGGATTGCTAATTCGCCAGCCTACATGCCCAGGAGTCCGGTCGTCTCGCTCCAGCACGCTGTCGCCATGTTGGGGATCACTCTGCTATCGGAAATCGCATTTACCGCCTCATTAAAGGTTGGTGCGTTTCAGGTACCGGGATATGAAGATGAAGTCAAACAACTCTGGCGGCATTCGCTGGCCACTGGGGCCTTTGCAAAAGAAGTCGCCCGGGTGAAACGTATGAATGTCGAAAGCGCCTATCTATGCGGTCTATTGCATGAAATCGGGAAACCCGTTGTCCTGCGAATAACCACGACGATTGCTCGAGAACAAAGCAGCAAATGGGTCAAAGCACTGGCCACGATACTGAATAACAAATCTCATGTTAAAACATTGATCGAGGGCTACCATACCCGTGTAGGCGTTCTGATCGCCGAAAAATGGAGTCTGCCCAAACAAGTGGCGGAGGCAATCCAATATTACGAGGATTACGAGCATACCACTGCCTTCCGCCAGGAATGCATGCTCACCTTTGTTGCGGATCGATTGGCGAGCCATCTCCTCACGCCTGAAGAAATGCCCGAAGACAGTTTCCGCGATCATTCCGTCTTCGCTGAATTAAACCTGTACCCTCAAGATGTCGATAAACTCCTGCTGACAAAAGATCAAGTGCTAACCATTGTGAATGCTATGAACCTATGAGTACACCAAGCACATATGACATCATTGTGATCGGAGCAGGTCCCGCTGGACAGAAAGCGGCGGTCCAGGGTGCCAAGGCCGGTAAGCGGGTGGCCCTCATCGAACGAGAACGCGGGATTGGAGGCAGCTGCGTCTATCGCGGAACGATTCCCAGCAAAACGTTACGAGAAAGCGCCCTCCATCTCGATCGACTCAAGCGAGCCGGTGAAGCATTCCAATTCAGCCTGAAGCCGGATATGCACATCGCCACGCTCTTGAGCCGTCTTGAACACGTCGTTCAGGCGCACGACTCGTTCATGAGCCAGCAACTTCGACGCAATGGTATCTCCCTGCTTCACGGCCGAGCACATTTCTTGGATGAGCACACCATCGAGATGCAAACCGTCGATGGCGCACGGCAACAAATGACAGCCGGGACCATCGTCGTGGCTACGGGGTCACGTCCAAGAAGTCCGCAGGAGATTCCCGTCGACCATGAACATATCCTCGACAGCGACTCACTCCTCTCCATGATGTACCTACCGCAATCGCTGACGGTGATCGGTGGTGGGGTCATCGGTTGCGAGTATGCGTCCATCTTTGCCTTGCTCGGGGTTGAGGTCACTCTGATCGACCGTGCACCCTATCCTCTACAATTCATGGATCGAGAGCTCGTTGATCAGTTTGTGCAAAGCCTCGAACGGTACGGCAGCCACTATCGAGGCGGATGTCAAATCACAGAGGTTCGGTGGGACCAGATGGCGCATGTCATCACGACCTTGCATGACGGAACCATGGTGAAGAGTGAAAAGATGTTGGTCGCCCTTGGGCGACAAGCCAACATCGAAGACCTGGAGCTCACGGCAGCCGGCGTCACGGTATCGGATAAAGGACTAATCCCGGTCAATCAGTATTGTCAGACCTCGATCG
>JAOUHD010000049.1 GCA_029865345.1 Nitrospira sp. | reverse complement strand
CACAGCGCCGATCGGCTTGCCGCTGTTGTGATCCCTATGGTACCGTCAGAACAGGCTTTGGGAGCATGTATCATCGTGGCACATCGATTTGCTGTACGACTGGTTCTTATCGTGGGAGTTTGCTGGCTGTTGGGGCTGCAAGTCTCGTCCGAAGTACGTGCTGCTGAAGAGACTCTTACGATTACCAAGTCCGAGGAATATTTCCCTGATACGGTCGGGAGCCGCTGGACCTATCGTGGCCAGATCAGCGAGGGCCCGCTCCAAACTGTCGAACTGAAGTTTTTCACGAATGTATCAACGGTCTCGGGGACTAAGACGATGAACGGTGTCACCGTGACGGTGTTCCATGATACGAACCCGGGCAATCATGGACCGTCGGATAGCTTTTATCGACGCGACGCGGTCGGCATTGTGTACTATGGGTCGGAGCCAGGAACGCCGCTGGAGAAACACATTACGCCCTACCAGATTTTCCGATTTCCACTGAGAGTTCCGTCCTCCTTCCAACAGTTTGACCGAATGGGGGTTGATTTCGGCAGCGATATGGATCGTGACCAAACCGATGAGAAGGTCGATACCCAGGGGTGGAGTAAGGTGATCGGTCGAGAAACCATCACCGTCCCAGCCGGTACGTTTCAGGAGGCTGTCAAGGTTGAAGCGCGGATGAACATGAAGATCCACTTGTCCGGGAGCCGTCGTACCGTCTCCGGAATCGACGTGATGACGGCCTGGTTTGCCAAGGGGGTCGGGCTTGTGAAGTATTCAGAGCGGCAGGAATTATCCGCCGTCAAGGAGGACCGCGGCGTGGTCACGGAGATCACAGAAGAACTTGAAGAATACGACATCAAAGCGGCAAAGGCCTCATTGAGTCGATTCGAATCCCCGGCGAAGGGTGTTCTCGCTGATGACTCTCGTGATCATGAATTGAGCCAGATAGTCTTCCCCGCCCGCCTTCGCACCTACCCCTGAGAAGCGGTGCCCACCGAATGGTTGACGAGCAACAAGGGCACCGGTGATTGGTCGATTTAAGTACAGATTCCCTACATCGAAGTGCTCGCGGGCCATCGCAAGATTGGCAGGACTCCTGGCATAGACCCCTCCGGTCAACGCATACTCGGTTTCGTTGGCCAAGCGGATCGCATCGGCAAAACTGTCAGCCTTCATGACTGACAACACCGGTCCAAAGATCTCCTCCTGGGCCATACGGTGATGCGGTTGGATATCAACAAACACCGTCGGCCCGACAAAATATCCATTCTGATCTGCGGTGCGCTGCACGAGGAGCTGGCCTTCTTCGAGGCCGAGTGAAATGTAGCGTTGGATGGTCGCTTGGGCTCGTGCGTCGATCACGGGCCCCACTCTGGTACTGGGTCTCGAGGGATCACCGATATCCAAGCTCAGCACAGCCTCACGCAGGCGGGAAACAAAGGAGTCGTAGATGGTGCGATGGACGATCACTCGGGAGCAAGCCGAACATTTCTGCCCCGCGTAGCCGGAGAACGATGCGACGACGCCGGCAATCGCTTCGTCGAGATCCGCCGTCTCATCGACGATGATGGCATTCTTCCCACCCATCTCGGCAATCACCCGCTTGACCATAGGCTGTCCTGGGCCCACGCGCGCTGCCTCGGCCAAGATGTGGAGTCCCACGGTCTTCGATCCGGTAAACGCGATCGTTGCGACTTGGGAATGTGCGACGAGCGCTTGGCCGACCTCCGGCCCACCCGGGAGGCAGGTCAAGCATCCAGCCGGCACACCGGCCTCGATGAAGATGTCCGTGAGCAGTTTTCCTAAACCGGGCGAGCGGTCCGATGGTTTGAATAAAACTGGATTGCCGGTCACAAGTGCCGCAGAAACCATTCCGGCGGGGATAGCGAGTGGAAAGTTCCATGGTGCGATGACGGCGGTCACACCGCGCGGTGCATAGGTGCGCTGGTTGAGCTCTCCCGGACGGTTGCCTAATCGTAACGGTCTGGCCAGACGGTCCATTTCGTCTGCATAGTAGCGAAGGAAGTCGATCGCTTCTGCGACGTCAGCGTCAGCCTCCCGCCAAGGCTTACCGACTTCAAAGATCTCCCAGGCCGCAAGCTCGTAGCGACGGTGACTCATCTCCAACGCTGCCTGACGCAGGATTTCAGATCGCGCTTGCGGAGCTTTCTGCCGCCAAGGGTCCCATTGTGTGAGTGCCTGTTCAATAACTCGGTCCAGATCGGATACCGCTGCGCTTTGCACCCGGGCCACGATTTCAGTGGGTTTACAAGGATTGCGGGATTCCAGCCATGGGCCGGTCAGTCTGATACCGAGTGCTCCGCCGTGCCATTCTCGGCCCAATAGAGATTGAACCGATCCAATACTTGCCTGCATGGATTTCCGCACCGCTGTCTGTGAAAAGTTGCTGTGCGGTTCGTTGCCAAAACCTTTCCCGCCGTTCGTTGTTGTGTGTTGGAGTTGGGGCGGCCCTGTCGGGGGAGCAAGGAGCTGGGCCAATGGCTGGGACTGGACATACTCTTTCTGAAGAAATGATTCGTTCGATGTGTTTTCCAAGAGCCGCCGCACCAGATAGGCCATACCGGGGAGCAGCCGGCCCACAGGACTGTACAGGCGGACACGACGGCCTAATTTGACCATGGCTTGCTGGAATGGCTCCGCCATGCCGAAGATCATTTGGTACTCGCGCGCTTCAGGGGCCAGACTCCGTGCTTCCGCATGGGCTTCGATGGCAGCTAACGTGCGAAGATTGTGCGTGCCGAACGCGGGTCGGATGAGATCGGCGTGTTCAAATAGCACTGGAATCAATCGCTCGTACTGAATATCGGTCTCTGCCTTATGGCCAAACAGCGGAGGGGGCCAGCCTGCTTGCCGATACCGGACGGTGTCGGAATCCCAGTACGCTCCTTTGACTAGTCGGATCGTAATCGGCGCCTGACGTGTTCGCGTCCAGGCTACTAGATCCTGTACATCTCGTTCGGTTTCTCGGTGATAGGCCTGCAGCGCGAGGCCGGCATAGGGATAGGATCGATAGGCCTGCTCTGTGAAGAGTTGCTTAAAGATATGCAGGATCAGGTCTTTGGTCTCCGCCTGCTCCATATCGAAAATCAATCCGGCTGGCAGCGACTGCGCAAGGTCCACCAGTGGACGGAGACGTATGGCGACCGACTCGTAACTTCCATCGGGATCGATCGGGTCCAGCCGAGAGGAGAGAGCCGAAATCTTGAGCGAGAGTTGCACGCGCGGGATGGGCCCCAGGTGGTCTCGTTCGAGCAAGTGATTGGAAGACCAGGTCTTCGTGGCGCGCTCCAGTTCAATTAAGGCGTTCAGATATTGGTCACGATAGCGATCAGCTTCCTGCTCGCTGATGGTGGCTTCGCCCAACAGATCGACAGACCAGGCTCGTCCGTCTGTCCACAACTGTGACAAGGCCGGAACCGCTTTTTCAACTGACGCACCGATAATGAACGTTGTGGCCATTTGTTCGATCTGTTTTCTGATCGACTTACCGGTGAGGCGGGCACCTACGCTTGTTGAGGCCAGGGTCTTCAATCCCCACCGAAGTCCGAACAACTCGCTGCTCTCACGGCCGAAGTATTCTTCGGCAAGCGAGACCACTCGTTCATCGTCCTGAATGACCGGAAGGACATCGATGAAGTGGAACAACCGGGTCTTAAACGATGCATCTTTCATTGCCAGATTGATGGCCGAATGGGACCACCAGCGGCCATCAAAAATGGAGGGTGAAAGGCCGGCCGACAGTTGCGCAAGCTGTTTTCCAATGCGGAGGATGGCTGGCTCAAGAGAAGGTGAGGTGGTCATCGATCGTCCTGAAAGGAATGACTCTGTGTGGTTTCAGTATACATCCCAGACGACCAGCGGTCATCGTTCTTTGCTGCCCCAGTCGGCGCATGGACGATAGCCCGACCGGCCCATTTCATTTCACGTGGTGCATCCCTTATGATAATGGGATCAGGCGTGACGGCGCTTCGATGAGGGGCGTCATTACGAACGATGCGGTCGAACATACCTGAATTGGAGGCTATCTATGGCTGATGAACATGCCCATGGGACGCAGCAACCCCAGGGAAAAGATAATTTGATTCCTGGTGTCAAACATGTCGTGGCGATCAGCAGTGGGAAGGGTGGAGTCGGGAAGTCTACCGTGTCGTCGAACCTGGCTTGTGCCTTGGCCTTGGCCGGTGCGAAGGTCGGTCTCCTGGACGCGGATCTCTACGGTCCAAATATCCCGATGATGATGGGGTCTACCACCGGCCCTGAACAGAAGGACGGCAAAATTATTCCTGTTGAGAACTACGGGGTAAAATTAATTTCCATGGCGTTCCTCGTGCCGGAAGAAACCGCGCTGGTCTGGCGTGGACCGATGGTCCATCAATACCTGCAAGCTTTTTTCCGAGATGTGCTCTGGGGGGACTTGGACTATCTGCTGATCGATCTACCCCCAGGCACCGGTGATGTGCAGCTTTCCTTGTCACAAATGGTTCCGTTAGCTGGGGCGATCACCGTGACCACGCCTCAAGAAGTTGCGCTCTACGATGTTCGTAAGGGTATGGCGATGTTCCAAAAAGTCAATGTTCCGCTTCTGGGCATTATCGAGAATATGAGCCACTTTGTGTGTGGCCACTGTGGTGAGCGGACGGAGATTTTCTCCTATGGTGGGGGCGAGCGGGCAGCCGCCAAGGTCGATGTGCCGTTCCTTGGCCGGATCCCGATTGATCCCGCCATTCGAGATGGGGGCGATACCGGCCATCCCATCGTCGTGGCCAATCCGGCATCCCCTCAGGCTGAGGCGTTTCGGAATATTGCAAAGAAGATTATGGGAGCACTCGGTGGTGCTGAGAAAAGTGGCGTGTCAGTCGATAGTTTGCTCAAGAAGATCAAGCAGCCGTTTAGTACCAATTGAACGGTCTCATAGTGGAGGGAAGGCATGGCAGAGTTCGTACGTGTTGCAGCCCTAACAGATGTCACGCTCGGGCATGGGATTGTGGCAGAAGCCAATGGGAAGACCCTGGCCGTATTCAATGTGGATGGGACGATCCATGCGATCAACAACACCTGTTGCCATCGAGAGGGGCCATTGGGCGAGGGAGAGTTGGAAGGCAACATCGTCACCTGTCCGTGGCATGGCTGGCGGTTCGATGTGACGACCGGCTCGTGCATGAATAACCCATCCTCGAAGGTGGAAGCCTATCAAGTGAAAATCGAAGGCAATGATGTGAAGGTATTACTGGATGTCTGACGTCATGCTCTCGCTATCGGCCGTTACCTCAGACGGAGGGAGAACGTATGCCTGTCTCTGCGAATGATCAAACGGATATCGCGGCCGCGCTCGTGCGCCTCTACGTCTTTTTGACTCAGTACCTCGATCGTTGCTTCGATGAAGCAGCTCGGAAGAGCTATCCGGATTCCGACCTTCAAGGGCACCTCGATGACACACGACGCCAGCTCATGGAGATTGTGTCGGTGAATCCCGTTGTGAAGAGAAAGCTCGCCGACGAGTGTGACCGAATTCTGGCGCTCGGCGCCTCCTATCTCACATCCGGTGCGACCGATCCCAAGATTCGAGAGATGATTCAAGCGGAACGGGCCATACTCAAGAACAAGACCATTGTGTTGAGTGACTTGGTTGCCGTGTATCGAGCCTTAGCATGAATGATGGATGGAGGAGGGCTCGATAAACATCAGCTCGCTGGGTTGGACAACCGGGAACGCGGATTTAGCAGGCCGGTTGAGTTTGAACGTGTAGGAGAAGGCTATCGAGCTTTGTTACGATATGAGACCGTCCGCCTCACGACGGAGATTCATCCGACCCAGGATGACGCACTCACCATCTTGATCCGGACTTTGCATATTCAGGGTTACCGGCAGCTCAAAACTCAAAGGAGTTTTCGCGACGGGATCTATCTGGGTTCACAGGAACTGTGGGTAGAATATCAGGATCCTCCACAAACTGAGCCTGAGCAACCTAGTCTTTTGGGGAAAGTTCTCAGTTGGTTCCGGTCCAACTCTTCGGATGGATCACGTTCATGAGTTTTGTTCCATTGAGCGATCTCCGATCTTCAGCGACAGGTACGCAGCCCCTCGCAGGTACTAGTCGACCTCGCCTTCCATCCTGGTTTAAGGTCAATGCGAAGACAGGATCAGACTATCTTGATATCAAACAGACGATGGAGCGGCTCAAGCTCCACACGATCTGCGAAGAGGCTCGTTGTCCGAACCGATGGGAATGTTGGAATGCCCGTACTGCGACGTTCCTGATCCTGGGCGATATCTGTACGAGGCGATGTCACTACTGCTCAGTAGAGACAGGAAGGCCGCTCGCAGTAGATGAGAAGGAACCAGGTCGTGTTGCGGAAGCGGTGCGTGCTCTTGGTCTGCGACATGCCGTGATCACATCAGTGAATCGTGACGAATTGCCTGATGGCGGAGCCTCAGTCTTTGCCGGCACGATCAGACAGACCAGACGGCTGAACCCGACGTGCATGATCGAAGTATTGATTCCGGATTTTGAAGGCAACGAAGAGGCACTGGCGATGGTCTGTGCGGAAAAGCCGGAGATTCTCAATCACAATATCGAAACAGTTCGGCGGCTCTTCCCATCGATTCGCCCACAAGGGAAATATCAACGGTCAATTGACTTGCTCGCGAGGGCGAAGCAGCAAGGGATGAAGACGAAATCCGGATTGATTCTTGGTATGGGGGAGACACTCGACGAAGCGCGTGACGTGATGCGCGATCTCCGAGCGGTGGATTGCGACATCATCACTATTGGCCAATACCTCCAGCCGACGAGAGACCACCTGCCAGTCGCACGGTTCTATGACCCATCCGAATTTGCTGCACTCAAAGAAGAAGGTCTCGTCATGGGCTTTAGTCATATCGAATCAGGCCCGCTCGTCCGTAGCTCCTATCACGCAGAGCAACAGGTTTCTTAATCTGAGGTCCGTTTCCATCCTGACAGCACACAACGCTGTGCGATCAGCGGGGTGAATCGGGTAATGTCTTGAGCGATGTCGATCATGAACTGCTCGGCGAGGGACTGATCCTCGAAACATTCGTAGACGTCATCGAGAAAGCCACCACGAAGCAGCGGGTGATGGAGAAACTCATAGCCAGGGCCAGTCGTCACTTCAAGCGGATACTCGATAGCCTCGACCCGTTCAAGATCGAGTTCCTCAAACCATCTTCGTCCATCCTGAGCTGACGGACGTTCCTTCAGATAGTCCTGGAATCGCTCTCGTTCGTTGATCAGCCCTTGCTGAACCATCGTCTGATCCACCAGCTGCCATAGCGAATCGAACGTTCCATAGGACGGAAAGGTCAGGACGAGCTGGCCTCCTGGGGCGAGCTGTTTCACCAAACCTCGAACCGCTTCGAACCGGTTGGGGCGAAAGAACATGAGGGAGAGATTGCCTGTGACGCGATCGAAAGTCGGCAGATTAGGAGGCAGGGCGCGCATGTCTGCACAGGCGAATCGGAGCCACGGCAGGTGCGATCCTTGAATGGCTCTCGCACGAGCGACCTGACCGGCGCTCACATCGATGGCTAGTACCTCGCCGGAGGAGCCGATCTGCTCAGCGAGATAGAAGGCTGGAATGCCGTGGCCGGAGGCGACATCGAGGATTTTTAGACTGGGGCGAAGGTCTAGATGCTGAAGTAACGATTCGGCAAACGGTGTAGACCAATAGTCGTGCTTCGGCAGGGGCCAGCGAAGAGCAGGCGAAACATTCATGTTAGAAAAATGAGGGGGTCATGCGTGGTTTCACACCCGCACAAAATATGGAATTGCCATTAATCCCACTCCAACAAAGACGAGCAAGTAGACGTTCTCGATGAAGTAGGGAAAGACACAGAGGGCCACTCCAATGTACAACGGGACAATGGCCTTTTGTCTTTTGCCATAGATGGCAAAACCGGTACCAATCGATCCGAAGATGATACTCCAGATCAGGACTGCGGTATTCCCCAGCTCAAACATAGCTGGTTTCTCACTTGGCTGACGCCAGGGCCTTGGCAATCAGCGCCTGCGCTTCCTCTTGTATCTGCTTCAGATGCGTGTGCCCCTTAAAGCTCTCCGCATAGAGCTTGTACACATCTTCTGTCCCAGAGGGTCTGGCGGCGAACCAGCCGTTCTCCGTCACGACTTTCAGTCCGCCGATGGCTGCGCCGTTGCCCGGAGCCTTGGTGAGCATCGCCACGATCCTATCTCCAGCCAGCTCCGTGGCCTTCACTTGCTCAGGCGAAAGTTTAGAGAGAATGGTTTTCTGCTCTGGTGTGGCAGCCGCATCGATCCGTTCATACACCGGCTCGCCCAGTTCGTTCGTGAGGGCTCGGTACAACTCGGATGGATCAAGACTGGTCTTCGCCATCATTTCGGCAGCCAGCAGGTCCATGATGATGCCGTCCTTATCAGTCGACCAGACTGTTCCATCACGTCGGAGGAACGAGGCACCGGCGCTCTCCTCGCCGCCAAAGCCAAGCGAGCCATCGAGCAGACCGCTGACGAACCACTTGAAGCCGACCGGCACTTCCACCAGTTTCTGTTTCAGTTTGGCCGCGACTCGGTCGATCAAGCTGCTGCTGACTAAGGTTTTGCCGATCTTGGCATCGGATTTCCAGCCGGGACGGCTGGCAAAGAGGTAGGCAATCGAGACGGCCAGATAATGGTTTGGATTCATCAAGCCTGAACGAGTGACGATTCCGTGCCGGTCATTATCAGCATCATTGCCGAATGCCACATCAAAGCGATCTTTTAAGGCAATGAGATTTGCCATGGCGTAGGGAGAAGAGCAGTCCATCCGAATCTTGCCGTCCCAATCCAAGGGCATGAAACGGAATGTTGGATCGACGGCTGGATTCACGACCTCGATGTTCAATCCGTAGCGTTCGACAATCGGCTGCCAGTAGGCCACACCGGACCCACCGAGCGGGTCGATCCCAAGCTTGAGCCCAGCGGCTTTGATGGTGTCCATATCAACCACATGGCGTAGATCGCTCACGTAGGCTCCGATATAGTCGTGCTGATGTGTGGTTGATGCCGGTCTGGCCTGTTCAATGGAAAGACGTTTCACTCCGTAAAGGTTGGTGGCTAGAAGGGCATTGGCTCGATCCTCGATCCACTTTGTGATCTGTGTATCAGCTGGGCCGCCACTCGGCGGGTTGTACTTGATCCCGCCGTCTTCTGGGGGATTGTGAGATGGGGTGATGATGATGCCATCGGCCAGACCGGAGGTTCGGCCTCGGTTGTAGGTGAGGATGGCATGAGAGATGACGGGCGTCGGTGTAAAGCCCTCGTCTTTGTCGATCATGACCTCGACACCATTGGCAGAAAGGACCTCAAGAGCAGTGACAAAGGCCGGTTCCGACAGTGCATGGGTGTCTTTCCCTAAATACAGCGGCCCAGTCGTGTGCTGCGTAGCCCGGTATTCGCAAACTGCCTGAGTGATTGCCACGAGATGGTTCTCATTAAAGCTGTGTTTGAAGGAAGAGCCGCGATGGCCTGATGTACCGAATGAAACGCGTTGTTCTCGGACAGATGGGTCAGGTTTCTCGGTTGAATAGGCAGAGAGGAGTTTTCCCACATCCACCAGAATCGAGGCCGGCGCTGGTTGTCCTGCATGGGGATGAGTCGCCATAGGAAATGTGTAGTTCTAATGTCTGGTCGCTGTCAACTGTAGAGGGCCCATGTATGCGAAAATAAGACCGCACTCTTGTCCGGTATTAAAAAATGGTGGTTACCTCGGAGGATCTTTCCCGTCTTACGTGTGGATGAGGATCGGACGTATGATGTCCTGGAACTATGAAATCGGAGTGGAGAAATCCCTTATAGAACGCTGAGTTCATGGATTTTGAGCGATTGATCCGGTAAGATGCCACAAGGACCTGTCCGTAATCTGAAGGGGGTGGTGTGTTCCGTCTTCGGCTTGCGCTCGTGATCGTACTTGCCTTCGCGGTGTTGGCCGTTGCGTTCCTCTCATTTTCGAGGGAGCTGACCGGCCAAGACTATCTCAAAGACTTTGTCCTGGAACAGCTTGAGGAGAGTCTTGGTAGAAAGATCGACGTGCATCGCGTCAAGTTTGTGATCTTCCCACGTATCCGTGTGGAACTCACCGATGTCAAGATTCATGATCCTGAATCAGAACAGGTAGTCCTGACGGCTAAGCGTGTCGATCTGGTCTTACGTCTTCTCCCCCTTCTCAAAAAACAAGTTGTCGGTAAGCGATTGTTGATTGAAGAGCCAACGCTAACGCTTCGGCGGAACGAACGCGGTCGTTGGAATGTCTCCGATAAGGTGGATGGGCAGGCGGATGTCGACCAGCACACGATGGACATGATGGCACGGACACTCATGATCAGAGAGGCGACGCTCGTCAACGGAACGATCACGGTCATTGATGCCGCCAGACCTGATGGCATTCGGTCTCTCAAGCTGGAGCACGTCGAGTTTAGGTTGCTGGTCCAGCCTGATCGTGGTCTCGCCGAATTGCATGTATCAGCAGCTCATCAAGGAGAATCAGGCCCATCCGCCGTGTCACTGGACGGTGTCGTGAAACGAGCAGAACCCTCGGTGTCATTGTCCGGTGAAGAGGTTACTGAATCCGCCACCGGGTTTCAGTTTGAAGGACAGATCGACGCCGCTGACCTCAAGATACGGGACGCGGCTGACTTTCTCGGCCCCAGGCCGGTTTCTCAGCATCTTCAAGGGGCATTAAATCTTAAGAGTACCGTTCGCGTGATGCCCGGTGTGTCCGGATATGACATGGTTCTCTCAGGCATGACCGCGCATTTGAATAACATCACACTGAGAGGAAAGGCCAATCTGGCCGGCCTGCTGACTCCTCAGCCGACGTTTGCCGTCACGTTCAGCAGTTCTCTGGTTTCCCTCCCGCAGCTCCTGAAAACCATTCCCCCAGACTGGATCCATGCGCAGCTCCCAGCCCTCCTGGCTGATCGCCAGATCGATGGCAAGGTGCAAGTGGTGAATGCAACGCTCAGTGGGTCCGCGACAAGGGGCCTCCAACTTTCGACGATCGGAGGGTTTCATGTCAGCGAAGGTCGCGGCTTGATTGGTAACGATCGTATCGCCGCAAACGACCTCGCGGCGGCGGTGGTGGTCGAGACGGGGCGTGTTCGCATTGCGAAGATCACTGGAATGTATGGGGCAATGCAGATCACTGACGGAAAAGCGGAGGTGTCGTTTCTCGACGCTGGCCCATGGTTGGAACTGGAGATCACAGGAGAGACGGCGGCAGTGCAGCTCGTCGAGTTTCTGGTGAAGACTGTGAAAACGGAGCGAGTCACGCAGTTGCTCGCCGGTATCCGCGACGCTGAGGGGACGGCGCAATCCACATTTCGCCTCGTGGGACCATTGAATCAGCCCGGTGGGATCACCTTTGCGGGTGGGGAGATCAACGCCCGTCAAGTGAGTTTTACCCATGTGAATTTACCGGATCGTGTGACCGGGATGCAGGGAAGATTTGTCTTGGCCGATGGAGCCACACAGTTTGATCAAGTTGCCGGACATCTTGGGGGAACTGCTGTGCAGGTTCACGGGACCGTTACCGGAGGACCTCAAAGCCACTATCAGGATTTTATTATTCGTACGCGCGGCGATGCCGCGCAGATGGTTCGGTTGTTTCGTTCCTCGGTAATTGGACAGAGTGCATTCGAGGGGGTGTTCAGCTCAACGATTGCAGTCTCTGGTTCGACGGCGAGACCTCATATACAAGGGTCCGTTGTGTTGGATGAGGCCAAAGTCGCGTTTGGGGTGATTGCAAAACCCATCGGTCCTCGCGCCACTGTGGAGTTTGAAGGGGTGATGCCTCAGTCTACCAGCATCAAGCTGCATCGAATCGAGCTGGTGTTGCCCTCTGTGACCATTCCCGGTAAGGGAACCATGCAGTTCGGGAATGGTTTTCTGATTGATATGGCCGTGGCGACCGGTACGGTATCGGTATCCAGTCTTCCGGAATGGCTAGCCAAAGATGGGCTTGAAGCGGGGAATATCGAAGTCTCGCTTGATGTCAAAGGAAAGGAGCCGGATTGGAAGACCTGGCGGGTGACCGGATGGATGGGACTGACGAACGGGCTGATGCAGGCCAAAGGGATTGATGGGCATCTACAAGATTTCTATGCCCGCGTAAAGTTTGCCCGCAACGAGGTCGAACTCAAGCGGCTGTCGTTTAAGGTTCAAGGGAGTGACGTCGCCATAGAGGCCACGGTCCGAAATTGGATGGCGAAGCCGATTATCACCGGCAAGATCGAGTCCAACCAATTAGATTTAAGTCTGGTGATTCCCAAGGGGGAACGGACTCCGATCCGGGAGTTCCTCGAAACGTTGGCGGCGACCAGCCATGTCACCATGGCTGCGACCGTAGCACGTGGCCGATACAAGCATCTGAAAGTCGGCTCACTTGCCGCTCGAATCAATATTCAGGACGGAGTGCTTGATGTCGATCGACTTTCGGGCGAGTCCACCCATGGGCAAGTGGCCGGCCGGCTCGTCGTACAACTTCCCCCCAAGGCACCGGCGGATTTTGACCTGTCATTCAGGGCTACCGGAGTAGAATGTGAAGACCTCTTGCGGCTGACTAAAACTCAGGTCCAGGGCGCATCGGGAGAAGTACGCTTCAGCGGTGTGCTTCGCGGGCATGGACGTAATCCCCATGGCGTCTCCCCTTCGTTGAACGGCAAAGTTGAGTTGTTGTTGGAAAATGGGCGCATCCTGAAAACGAATGAGCGAGCAGTATGGAAGATCATTAGTTTGTTGAATCTGCCGGCTGTGTTGCAGGGGAAGGTTGACCTTGAAAAGGAGGGGCTTCCATACAACAGAATTTCTTCCACCGTTGCCATTCAAGATGGGATGTTTCAGACAGAAAATCTGATCATCGACAGTCCCATTCTGAAAATTACAGTTGCTGGGAATTATGACTTGCCGACAGACCAGCTGGATCTGGCCGTCGCCGTGAGTCCGTTCGGGTCATACTCCCAATTCCTTAAGACGATTCCGCTCTTTGGGCGAATCGTGGCGGGGGATCGCAAGGGCATTGCCACGGCGATGTTCACCATGAAGGGAGCACTGGACGATCCCGAGGTCACCTATTTACCGGTGAAGTCCTTTGCATCCGGCCTGTCGGGGTTGGCCCAACTCGCCGTCGATGTCCTAACGAACACTCTGACGCTGCCGATAGATTTGATGACGCCGGATGAAGAGTCCGGAGTGCGACCGAGAGATATGACTCCATCACCGGCTCCCGCCGTGCCGTGACGAACGTGAATGTTTGACCGACTACTATTCTTGACCGACCCACGTCCCCATGCTAGCATCACGAAAGTTAAGGCTTTGTCACCCCACGGGTTTCCATTCAACTCTGCTGTCCCACTAACATACACATGAAACGCGCTACCGTCTCCCAACCAGAATTGGCCACACTGTTCATCGCTGCCAGCGAGCAGGACTCGAATCTGTACTATGCCACGCGCTTCATGGCACCAGACCCGTTCATCTATCTGGAAATCAAGGGTGAGCGGTTGATGGTCATGAGCGATCTGGAAATGGATCGTGCCAGGACTCAAGCCTCAGTGGATCGAGTCTTGTCCTACTCGGAAATCGAACAGAAGGCGAAGAAACAGGGAATCAAAGACCCGACCGCAGTTGATATCGTCCATGTGGTGTTGAAAGAGTCCAAGATCCGCCGTCTTTCGGTGCCGGCGAATTTTCCGGTGATCCATGCCGCGCGATTACAGGAGCGAGGATACAGTCTCAAACCAAAGCGAGACCCGTTTTATGAACAGCGTGTGCTGAAGACGGCGGAAGAAGTACGTCATATCGAAGACGCGCAGCGGGCCACGGAAGAAGCCGTGGCCGCTGCCCACACGCTATTACGCCGGGCCGAGATCAAGGATGAGCAACTCTGGCTCGATGGCGAGGTGGTGACCTCGGAACGGATCAAAAAGTTTGTCAACGTGAAGCTTATGGAGCGGGACTGTATTGCCCAGCATACGATTGTGGCAGGGGGAGAGCAGGCCTGTGATCCACACAATGAAGGAAGCGGACCGTTGCCGGCTCATCGCAGCATTATTTTTGACGTCTTCCCTCGGTCTGCCACGAGTCGCTACTTTGCCGACATGTCGAGGACGGTGATCCGCGGGAAGGTGAGCCAGGAACTCAAACGGCTGTATGGTGCCGTGAAGGATGCCCAGGAAGACGCCATCGACAAGATTAAAGATGGCGCGGATGGCATGAAGATTCATCAGGGCATCTGCGCGCGTTTTGAAAAGGCCGGCTACAAGACTGGTTTGGTGAATGGGCGTATGCAAGGGTATTTTCATGGGACTGGACATGGAGTGGGGCTCGATATTCACGAAGCGCCACGGATCAGTCGAACTGGGTCACTCCTCCAAGAAGGCCACGTCGTCACGGTTGAACCAGGGCTGTATTATCCAGGATTGGGGGCAGTCCGAATTGAAGACATGGTGCTCGTCACCAAAGACGGCTGCCGGAACCTCACCAATTTCCCCAAAATTTTCGAGCTCGGATAGCTCGCTTCAGGACTCGCGCTCTCCCCACAATGGGTTCAGATCAGCGTATCACGTCGAGTGACATTCGATGTCCCACTCATTCCGCTTTCTAGACGACATTGCCACGGCTGACTTGGCGTTTGATGCTTCCGGGGATTCCCTCCAAGAACTCTTTCACGGGGCTACGTGTGCGGTCATCGAAGCGATGGCCGATCCTTCGACAGTCGGGTCTACCTGGCGGAAATCAGTGGAACGAACAGAAGAGGATCCTGCCGAACTGTTGTTCGATTGGCTCTCGGATCTGGTGTACTGGAAAGATGCGGATGGAGTCGTATTCAGTACATTCAAACTCACGATCACATGCGGAGACGACGGCTCTTGGCATCTGAAGGGGGAGCTGTGTGGGGAGTCGGTCAATGGATTGGTGCAGGTGTTGCGGAACGATGTGAAGGGGATTACAAAACATATGTATCAAGTCAGGCAAGAGGGCATGCGCTGGAATGCGCGGGTGGTGGTGGATGTATGAAACTCCACACAGAGATGAGGGTCAATCGGATTACCGATGAGGTGTGGGAAATCCCCATCAGCGAGAAGTCTGGCATGCTGGTTCCAGCACGAATCTATGCCACACCGACTATTCTTCAATCGATGGATGCTGGAGTCTTCGAGCAAGTGACAAATGTGGCGTGTCTCCCTGGGATCAGACGTTATGCGCTGTGTATGCCGGATGGACACTGGGGCTACGGTTTCCCCATTGGAGGCGTTGCCGCCTTTGATATCCCTACAGGGATTATCTCGCCTGGCGGTGTCGGGTATGACGTGAATTGCGGCATGCGGCTTATGAGGACCAATCTCACGCAGAAGGATGTGCAGCCATTGCTCGAACGATTGATGACGGAATTATTCCGGAGAGTACCTGCCGGGGTCGGTGCGAGCGGGTCTGTACGGCTGGACCGCTCGTCGTTCGAGGATGTCATGGTCCGCGGGGCCCGATGGTGTATTGAGAATGGCTATGGTTGGCCTCAAGATCTTGAAGCGATGGAAGAGAGAGGCTGTATCGCCGTGGCCGATCCATCCAAAGTCAGCGACCAGGCGATCAGTCGAGGGATCAATCAACTAGGGACCTTGGGATCAGGGAACCACTATCTTGAGGTGCAGGTGGTATCAACCGATCGAGTCTTTGATCAAGAAACAGCCTCAGCCTGGGGCATTACCGGTCATGACCAGATTGTTGTGATGGTCCACTGCGGATCTCGCGGGTTTGGTCATCAGGTCGCAAGTGACTATCTCAAAGTATTTGAAAAAGCCATGCGACGATATGGGATTTCCGTGAAAGACCAGCAACTGGCCTGCGCCCCGTTCACATCAGTGGAAGGGCAGGACTATTTTTCGGCGATGAACTGTGCGGCCAACACCGCTTTTGCCAACCGCCAAGTCATCACTCATCAGATCCGAGAAGCCTTTGCCGCTGTATTCGGCCGACCGGCAGAGGAGCTGGGTATGGAGCTGGTCTATGACGTGGCGCACAACATCGCCAAAGTCGAGCGATATCCGGAGGGCGATTTGGTTGTCCATCGGAAAGGTTCAACAAGAGCATTAGGGCCGGGGAGTCCTGAGCTCCCGCCACGGTATCGGACGACTGGTCAACCGGTCATTTGCGGCGGCTCCATGGAAACCGGGTCCTATCTATTGGCCGGAACTCAAGGCGCGATGCGTGACACCTTTGCGTCAACGATGCACGGGTCTGGGCGCACGATGTCACGTGCGCAAGCGAAGAAAACCATTCGGGGTGAGCAGGTCCAGAAGCAAATGAAACAGCGAGGCATTCTCGTGAAGGCCGTCTCGATGTCGGGCCTGGCCGAGGAGGCGGGGTTCGCGTACAAAGACATATCCGAGGTGGTCGAGACCGTCGATCGAGCAGGAATCACCAAGAAAGTGGCGGAGCTTCGACCGATCGGGAACATCAAAGGATAATCAGACCCTTCCGTTCAAATTCGGTTCACCAGCAACATTTCATTAAGCAAGTCGAACTCCATCCTCATCAGAAAGAGTCCTTCAATAGCTCACAGGTAACAGTGTGAGAGCGCTCAGTCGCTAGCCTTCCTAGCGGGAATACGAGCTCTCCTCCTGTATCCGCTCAAGGTCGCCGCTGGTTTTCATCCAATTCTTTACCAATCAGAAATTGCTGCTATCGTCGGTTCAGATGCACCCGGAACGATAGGTATCCGCTGTTTGGCCTTCTGGATAGAGGTGAGAATAGCCATGACAATCTGGCATGCGTCCCAGTTGGGCAAGTTCTGTTCGGTATCGGTTGGTATTGCGCTGATCCTTCTGTGTCCTGTGTGGGGAATTGCGCAGACGGAGTTAGAAGGTATCACTCCCAAACGTGAACCAACTCCCTCCAGTGCGCCTACTCAAGTATCTGGAGAAGAGGCCATGCTACTGGGTGAGATTCCCATCGTGTATAGCGCGGCGAAGTACGAACAGAAAGTCAATGAAGCGCCGGCGTCCGTCACGATCATTACCGCCGATCAAATCAGAAAGTACGGGTATCGGACCTTCTCCCAAGTTTTGCAGAGCGTGCCAGGTCTCTTTACCACCAATGATCGGAACTATGAGTATCTCGGTTTTCGCGGTTTTAACCGTCCCGGCGACTATAACAGCCGGATATTATTGCTCATCGATGGTCACCGCTTGAACGATGCCGTCTATGACCAGGCGCCGATCGGAACGGATTCTCCCATCGATGTCGACCTCATCGATCGGGTCGAAATTGTTCGTGGTCCGAGTTCATCGTTATACGGGACGAACGCGTTCTTCGGAGTCATCAACGTGATTACCAAACGGGGACGCGATATCAAGGGGGCGGAAGGTTCATGGGAAAACTCGAGTTTCACCTCCAACAAGGGCCGCTTGACCTACGGCAACAAGCTGTCCAACGGACTCGAATTCATCGCATCCGGGTCTTATTACTACAGTGTGGGGCAGCAGAATGTGTTTTACCAAGAGTTCAACACACCTGATCAAAACAACGGCATCGCCCATCGAATGGATCAGGATACCTTTCACAACTTCTTTGCCAAAGCCTCCTACGGAGACTTCACATTACAGGGTGGGTATGTGGGACGGAAAAAGAGAATCCCGACAGCGTCATTCGGAACCATGTTCAACAATGGGCGAGATGCCACAGCCGATAACCGTGGGTATCTAGATCTCAAGTATCAGCACGAATTTGCCAATCAGCTGACCGTGAAAGGGCGGCTCTATTACGACCGCTACTACTACCGTGGCGACTTCCTTGTCGATTATCCCCCTCCAACGTTAAATCAAGATTTTCTGACGACCGATCAAGTCGGGGGAGAACTGACGCTGGTGAAGCGGTTGTTCGATAAGCATAAGGTCACGCTTGGGGGTGAATTCCGAAGTCAGTTTCGCATGGATCAGTCCAACAAGGATGCCGACCCACCCGCGACCTATCTGGATGACAAGCGAAAGTCCAACATCGGGGCCTTCTACCTCCAGGATGAGTTTGCCATCACGGACAATCTCATCCTCAATGCGGGCTTCCGCTATGACCACTATTCGACGTTCGGCGGGACGGCCAATCCACGGGCCGGGTTGATCTATACCTGGCGAAACACAACAGCCAAGTTGCTGTATGGAAGAGCCTTTCGTGCGCCGAATCCGTTCGAGCAATTCTATGTGGCTAGTGTAGGGAGTAAGCCCAATCCAGACCTCAAACCAGAAAGTATCAGTACATATGAACTGGTTTTAGAACAGTATCTTGGCCATCACATTCGAGGGTCTGCTAGCGGCTACTACTACGAGATTGATAGGCTGATCAGCCAGGTGCTCGACCCGAGCGATGGATTATTGGTCTATCAGAACGGAAACAAGATCAATGCGAAGGGTCTTGAGCTGACGCTGGAAGGAAAATGGCCGAGCGGATGGGATGGGCGGATCAGCTATGCGATACAGGAGGCGAGAGACAGTGCAAGCGACCGGTTACTCACGAATTCCCCTCAGCATCTGGTGAAGGGGAATCTGATCATTCCACTTTTCAACGACAAGGTCTTCGCCAGTTTGGAAACTCGCTATATGAGTAGTCGTATCACTTTCACCGGCAGTAGCTCTAAGAATGTATTTCTGACGAATGCGACGCTGTTTACCCAGCAACTGCTGCCGGGATGGGAATTCTCCGCCCAAGTGAATAACCTCTTTGGCCATCGGTACGGTGATCCTGGGTCCGGTGAGCACGTTCAAGATACCATCCTGCAGGATGGCCGAACCTATTGGCTGAAGTTGAAATATCGCTTCTGAAGGGAACGGATCCCCAGTGCGACGTTCTCGAATAGGAACGACGATTACGTGCTGGTTCGTGATTGGATGGCTGGCGTGGCTCATCCATCAGCCGCTGCCTGCGGTGGCCGCCTCTTCCAAGGTAGTGATTGTGCTCAGCCAGGACGCGCTTCCCTATGCCGACATGGTCAAGGGCTTTCAGACCGCTCTGGCTAGTGCCGGAGTTCAGGTCGAAGTCCACCTCCAGAACTTGAAGGGGAACAGTGCGAATGCTTCAGATGTGTTGCGTCAGTTCAAGGAGAACCCTCCCGCCCTGTTCCTGACCGTCGGCTCATTGGCGACGCAATCAGTCCTTGCCGAATCCGGGGATGTGCCGATTATCGCCAGCCTCACTGCCAATGTGGAAAAGTTTCGGAAAAATGGAAATCTCACAGGAGTGAGCCTTGAGTTTTCGCTCGAGAGTCAATTCGACATGATGCGACGGATCCTGCCTGAATTGGCGACCGTCGGAGTGCTGTACAATCCGAAAGAAAATCAAGAAAGCATTGACTCCGCTCTGAACCTCGCCCAAAAGCTCGGTGTGAAACTCGTACCGAAACCAGTAGATGCACCTCGTGACATTCCTGACGCGCTGGAGAGTTTGGCGAACAATGTCGATCTTCTTTGGGGTATTACGGATCAGGTGGTACTATCGCCACAGACGGCCGAGCCCATTTTGCTGTTTTCATTTCGCAATAAGATTCCATTCGCCGGGTTGTCCGCGCCCTGGGTCAAGGCCGGTTCTTTGTATGCCTTAGAGCGGGACTATGGTGATATTGGAAATCAATGTGCAGAGATTGCCATCAAGATCCTCAACAAGACGACCCCTCGGACGATTCAGGTGGTTCCTCCAAGAAAGGTGCTGTTCTCGATCAATCAAAAAACGGCTCGCACAATGAAGATCGATTTACCTAAACAAATTATTGATGGAGCCACCCAAGTCATCCAGTGATACGACTTTCATGAGTAAAAGCCTGACCACCAAGTTTAATTTCCTGACGATCGTGGTTATGTTGATGACTGCGATCAGTATCGGTTCACTCGCGCTTTATCGTGATGTGACGACGACTCGGGACGAATTGGTCCAACGCGGCCTGATTACCGCCGGTATGTTGGCCCAGGCCAGTGAATACGGAGTCTATACTGAAAATGTCGAGACGCTTAAAAAGATCGTGGATAGTGCACGGATGGATCCCGATTTCGCCTACCTGGTGGTGCGCAATGCCGACAACAAGCCATTGATTCAGGAGGCCAAGGATCAGGTTGCGACCGGCATGTTGGCGAGCGTGCCGCAACCACAGGGTGCTTCGTTCTCAGAGGTCATCGATCGCCAGAGCGGACAACGGTACATTGATATTCGTCTCGCGATCGTGTCTCAGGCCAGAACAGCCCTGTTTGCCGATGAGTCTCATCCACAGAGTCCGGAGAAGACGATTGGAGAATTGCGGCTTGGACTCAGCGAAGCGCGACTGAAGACAGAGCTCTATGGGTATCTGCTCTGGATCGGATCCGTGACAGTCGCCGTCGTTTTGGTCGGTGTCGTGGTGACCTTATTTCTGGTCCGACGGACCATTCATCCCGTTCAACGCCTTGTCGAGGCGACCGGCCGAATCGCCAGCGGAGATTTCCAGCAGTCCGTGACGGTAACAAGCAGCGATGAAATCGGCACCTTGGCCCAGTCCTTTAACAAGATGGTTCAACATCTGGTCTTGTCTCAGGAGGAGGTGCAGCGGTATCAGCACACGTTGGAAGCGAAGGTTGAAGAACGAACACGAAAGCTTGAAGAGAAAACAAACGAGGCGGTGGATTTAGCTCAGAAGGCCCAGGCGGCCAGTCAAGCCAAGACGGAATTCTTGGCCAATATGAGTCATGAGGTTCGCACTCCATTGAACGGGATCATGGGCATGACGCAATTGTTGCGGCATACTCCCTTAACTCAGAAGCAACAAAGGTTTGTCGATATCGCGGATCGGTCCTGCGTCAACTTGCTGGATGTTGTGAACGATATCCTGGACTTCTCCAAGATTGAAGCAGGCAAATTACAACTTGAGCAGAGTGACTTTGATTTGCAGGAGTTGATCGGAGAGGTGATGGATCTGTTTGCGCACCGAGTGCAGTCAAAGCAGATCGAGTTACTTTCTAGGATTCAAGAGGATGTACCAACTCATTTGTGCGGTGATATGACGCGGTTGCGACAGATTCTCGTGAACCTGTTGGGGAATGCAGTAAAGTTTACTGAACGAGGAGAAATCGGGGTGACGATTTCTTGTGCTGGGGAGCCGAGTGAGCAGGTGATGCTTCGCGTTGAGGTGAGGGATACGGGAATTGGGATCCCCCCGGCCGTGCATGAGAAAATATTCGAGGCCTTCTCGCAGGCAGACGGATCGACCACAAGAAAATTTGGGGGAACCGGTCTCGGGTTAACCATCGTGAAGCAGTTGGTGCATCTCATGAAAGGGACTCTTGGTCTTGAAAGCTCCTTGGGAACCGGGTCGATGTTTTGGTTTCAGATTCCGGTTAGCCGGGCGTCGAACCCTGAAGCGAGGCGTTCGGAGGCCTGTGAAGTATTCAGGCACATGCGCGTGCTCGTGGTCGACGATAACGCAACCAACCGACACATTCTGGATCAATATCTTAATGGATGGGGAGTCGCACATGTGACCGTATCCTCTGGTAAGGAGGCGCTAGAGATACTTCGGCGCACGACTGGTACTGAGGCGAGATA
>JAOUHD010000192.1 GCA_029865345.1 Nitrospira sp. | reverse complement strand
CATGCCGTCAGCTGGCTCGGGCTCGACACCGTCCGGTCCCTTGTGGCCGCGGCCCATCTCGTCGAACAGCTGCAACATTGGCCGCTTCGCCAACAGGAGTTTCGAACTCTGATCGCACGGTCTCTCATCGCCGCGACCTATGCCAGCGAACTGGGCATGGCTATAGGCTACCCACAGCCTGGGCAGTTGTTTACCGGCGCCCTCCTCTATTCGATCGGAGACTTGGCCATTGCCTACCAAGACCCTGATCTCTTTCTCGCTCTCCAGGCTATTTCCAAGACAACCAAGCGCCCGTCGGAATGCGTGCTTCAAGAGACGCACCTCATCGGTGTGCCACGACTGACCTTGGCCCAAGCATTGGCCCACATGTGGAAGCTACCTGATGATCTGATCGAGCTCTTCCGTCATCCAGAGGACCAGCCGATAGCGCATTGGCAAAGTAGGCCACACACCTACCGAGGTATCCTCGTCGGCTCCATTCGCCTGGTCGAGGTGCTGACCGGCCCCGCCCCGCGGACTGCCGTTGCGGAAGCCAAAAAGACCCTCCAGCTCGGAAGCGGACTCTCTTCTGGCCCGTTCACGGATTTGATGATTCGGGCTATGGATCGCGGGCGCCAACTCATCCGCTCAATGGGGCTGGCAATCGATTCTTCCGATGAAGCCACGTCACCATCAAAGGAGCAGGACCCCACCGAATCGATCCTGCACTCGCCCCCCATCAACCCGGCGGTCGGCAAGGAACAGGCGATGTCCCCACCGCGAGACGAACCGACTGCTCCGATTCGAACCAAGCCTCTTGAAACGCTCCAGGCCTTTCAGGACTCGCTCCAGAGTGCGAAGGACCTGAATGGCCTCCTTGGGATATTTGTACAATCGCTCCATCGGGATGCCGGATTTGACCGTGTGGGTCTGGCACTGCTGAACCCAAGCGATAGTGATCTGCTTATCGGAAGGGTGGGGCTTGGCGTGATTCCTCTGGCACCGTACCTCCGGTCCCTGTCAGGCTCACTCAGCCGGGAACACCGGTTTTTTCTCACGATCCTCAAACGAGTCGACCCACTCCTGGTTCCCAACTTTTCAGACCAAATGGCCGGGACTCTGAAACAGGACTTCCTCGATGTCTGGAACCCGACATCGGCGATCGTGGCGCCGTTGCGGGTGGGAGCGAGACCGATTGGGCTCATCTACTGCGATCGAGCCACGAGCAACCAGCCGGTGCTCCCCCAGGACTACCAGGCATTCCAGCTGTTTTTTGCCCAGGCAACGCTGGGCCTGAATCGATTGGCCGGCATCCTGTAGGCTGAAGACACGGCAAAATCCATCCAGCGTCGTTCTCGCCGCCGGCGGACAGTGTCACCAACCTGTTAGGCAGCCATGGCGTGGGGCTGGATCAGCGCCAGGGTATCGTGGAGCTGGGCGCTGGCATCTGCGAGCAGTGCCGGGAGGTTGGCCGGCACAAACCGTGTGGCGGTAACAGCATGGGGGGTGAACGGCAATGCCGCAGGCCGCCGGTTCGGCTCGAGCTCTTCGTAGTCGACGACGACACCGGCCAGATGAACGACGGACGCATGGATGATAAATTCACCGGCATCGTTTGGGCTCAGTTGACAGCGAATGGCCTGCTCGATCTGCAGAGGCATCCCCCAGGACCGGATGAGTTCAGCTCCCACTTCTACGAAGTCGCACCCGATGCTGGACTGTTCCACCTCGGCCAGGGAGGTTTCAAGGTAGCCGGCTTCGATAAGCGCGGACTGAGCTCGCCGCGGGATGGTCTGGTAGAGGACGAGGTGGCCGATGTCGCGCAACAGCCCTGCGATAAAAAACCGCTCGCTATCTTCCAGACCACAGGATTTGGCAATTTTCCCGGCGAGCAAGGCACAGAGCACGCTTTTCCGCCAGAACATAGAGACGTCCATGAGCTGAATCGACATACCGGAGAAGGTCCGTCCGATGGTCGTCGCGGTCACGAGGTCGCTGATGGCCTGTGTGCCGAGAAGATTGACGGCGCGTGTGACGGTGTCGATCTGTTTGGAAAACCCATAGAGCGGGCTGTTAACGATGCGGAGCAGCCTGGCCGAGATGGCCGGATCCAGCTTCAGGACCTCGGCAAGGTCGTCCATGGTCGAATCGGGATCGTCCACCACGTCCCGCACGCGGAAGTAGATCTCCGGCAACGTGAAGACGGTGGTGCAGGACTGGACCAGTTCGCTCGCCGATGGCATGGCCGAGAACCCTCCCTGTGATGTCGATAGAGACCGGCTTCCTCAACCTCTATCGGCGAGAACCGAACGGAACTGTAGAGACGCGGATCAGCTATTTTCTGGAGGACGCTGCTGGGATTGCCACGAGGCCGATCGAACCATCTTGCCCCACTCAGCTTTGGTCCCGCGGAGCCATTGCCAGAGGCCAATCAGTTTCCAGTAAGAGTTCAACTGCCGATACCCGAAGTTTTCAAGCACCGAGACGCATAGCAATTTCCAGAAATCCGAGGGACGCTGATACAGATGAAACGTCATTTCTTCCATGAGGAGGGCACTCAACGAAAGCGTGATGCCGAACCCAACGGCAACAAACATGCAGACCGCCCAAACATGCAATGAGACCAGCCCTAACGCAAGCCCTACCAGCAAGAGGAAATAGCCGAGCATTTCAAACGTCACCCCAAACCATTCAAAAATCACCATGAACGGAAAGGCGAGCCAGCCGACCGTCCCGCCCTTTCGATGACAGCACAGCTCGAAGTGGCCCGCCAGGCTATCGCATAAGCCGCGCTGCCAGCGGATGCGCTGATTCCGGAGGGTTCGCAAATCCTCAGGGACCTCAGTCCAGCAGACCGGATCCGGCACATACGTAATGCGATACGGCTGACCATTCAGGCGATACTGGTGGTGCAACCGCACCACCAATTCCATATCTTCACCGATCGTGTTGGTTCGATACCCACCGACTTTCAGCACCGCTTCTTTTCGAAACAATCCAAAGGCGCCGGAAATAATCAGCATCGCATTCATCGGAGACCAACCCTGCCGCCCGGATAGAAATGCGCGCAAATATTCGACCGTTTGCAACAGTGCCAGAAAACTAGATGGCAAGCCTACTGTTTTCAAGAGTCCATGTTCCACGAAACAGCCATTGGCCACGCGGACGGTGCCGCCCGCAGCAATGGTACGGGGTTCGAGCAAGAACGGCTGGACCACGCGATACAAACTATCCTGTGCCAAGATGGAGTCGGCATCGATACAACAAAATAATGAGTGCACGGACAGATTGATTCCGGCATTGAGGGAATCCGCCTTCCCTCCATTCTCTTTATCGATCACACGGACATTCGCATAGGTCGATGAATGATACGTGGCACGCACCGGCTGAGTCAGCAGATCGTGGCCGTAGGCTTCAGGAAACGGCTTCAATCCGAACTCTTGCCGCAGGACTTCAATGGTGTTGTCGGTCGAGCCATCACTGACCACGATAATTTCATATTCAGGATAATTCAGCTGTAACAAAGAACGAATAGAATTCACGATCGTCGCCGCTTCATTGTATGCTGGCACAATGATGCTGATCTGCGGCTCGTATCCAGTAAATGCACCTGGAAATCGTTCGCCCATTCGCTCCTCAAAATACTGCCGGAGCGAGAAGATTGACACGGTATTGAGCGCCAAGTAGCCCCCGGTCAGGGTGGCTAAGTACAACAAGAATCCCGACTGAACAATGTTAAAGATGACTTCCAGCATCATGGGTTCTGTGTTGGGTGCATCGTGGCCCGTTCCTGATAGTAAGGCGCTTCCCTGCATGAGCTTCATCACGTGGACGGCGGCAATGCCAATAATAATCGGGCTCTGCCTCTGGCCGCCTTCGGCCCTGTCTCAGGAACTCGTTGTTCCTGGACAGACACCTCCACCTGAAATTCAAGAAATCGAATTGACCTATGTCGGCGACCAGTCTGTTCCCAAAATTATAGTGCGCGGTCGGCAACCGGCCAACTCTTTTACTCTTTCTTCCTATCGGCCTTCCGGCCCACACCTACCGCTTGCAACGATACCCAGCGCCGGTAACCCAATCGATCTCTGCCAGGCACAACAAACCAGCATGGTCCCTCCTCTCCGAGTCCGCCTCACTCGCAAGGGGACATCTCCCTGCGAGTTTACGTGGTCTCTCCGGACCTCGAATACCAGTTTGGATGCATTGTCCTTTCACACTCTCCGAGTGCGTGGAAGGACCTCCAGCCCCTTGCTGATCACGCTGGTCGCCGAATCTGCTGATCAACGGCAGAGCACCGCTGAGGTTGGGCGTGTCGCTGGCCGCTTTGATGTCGAGTTCCCCCTCGCACCGATTGCCCGGCAACTCGATCTTCGACGCCTCACGCAGGTGAAGCTGCTCGTCGAGGATGACGCGGACGTCGTGCTGGAAGAATACGCATGGGTGAATCCAGCGCCGTCCATTTCGCCGAGCCCCTCCGTTGGCTTTTGGTATTGGGATTATCGAACCGCGATACGCAACCCTGCCGGCATGCTCTCCGCTTGCCGGCAGCATCACTGCCGACGGCTGTTGCTCCAAATGCCGGATATGCGAGACCCCGATGAGGTCTGGACCGCCTATGCCGCGCTGTTCCCCGCCACACAAGCAGCGGGTATCGAGTTGTTTGCGCTCGATGGAGCCCCGGACATGATCGATACCCCGGCAATCCTGGTCGAGAAGCTCACCCGGTTGCTGACACTCGTCGGCAACCGCGGGATTTCCGGAATACAGTTGGACATTGAGCCCTACCTCCTCGATGGTTTTCCCGACGATGTCACGATCTTCGACCGGTATCTCGACACCATCGAGCGCGTGAACGCGGCCCTCGGCGGTCGTGGGCGACTATCGGTCGTTATCCCGTTCTGGTTCACCTCGACAATTCATCGGAACCGACCGCTCGCATTTACCCTGATAGATCAGGTTGATGAGGTCGCCGTGATGAGCTATCGAACAGACGTTGAAGAATTGGCGACGATCAGCGAAGACACCCTGCGCTACGGCTGGCTACAAGGTATCCCGATCTGGCTGGCCATGGAAACGACGCGCCTCCTTCCGGAACGGCATGTCATCTTGCAACGCGAGGATGATCCCGCTCTCGCAGATGGGATCCTCGATCCTGTGCGGAGGAGTTTGACGTTGGGGCGCGTAGCCGCCGAGGTGCAGAGGCACGGTGGAATATGGTTTCGCATCCACCACGACACGACCATAGACCCCGAGCGTCTTTCCTTTGCGGATCGTACTCGGCGGGACGTCCGT
>JAOUHD010000048.1 GCA_029865345.1 Nitrospira sp. | reverse complement strand
ACATCCCCAACCAGCCGAGCTTCGCCGGCTTCGAATCGTACCACTGCGAAATGTCATACGCTCTCTCACTGGCCATAATGTGACCTCCTTGTTAGACGAACCTCCGCATCGATAAACTCTTCATGAAGAGCCGAAGACCCGACAATGCTTCCATCGCATGGACTGGACATCATTTGCCGACATCGGGCTGTCCTTTTCATGGCGCATGATTTCTAACACGTGACAAAACTACCATAGTGTCTAATGTTAGTCAACATATATATGGACAAACATATGACGAAATGTTATTGTCCATAATAAGCTTGATGGTTAGACCAAGGGAGGAGGCACTCGACATGACGATCTCTTCAAAAACTACCTTAGTTTTATCCGGTCTCGTCTTTTTCGGACTGGGACTCTTTGCGATCACGGAGTCAGACATCAATGCAAGGGAGAAACAATTCAATGTGCCGTCGCATGCTGAGACCTCGATGGCACCTCTCTATGGGTTTCGTCTTCCAGACATCGATGGTCATCCCGTCGATCTCAAGACGTACAAGGGTAAAGTGCTGTTAATTGTGAATACCGCGAGCATGTGCGGCAATACTCCTCAGTATGCCGGCCTTCAGGAGATGTATGAGCGGTATCAGGAGCGGGGATTCGAGGTCCTGGCGTTTCCGGCTAATGATTTTGGGCAGCAGGAGCCGGGTACGAATCAAGAAATTAAAGGATTCTGCTACACAAAATACAGCATCAGTTTCCCCCTGTTTTCCAAAATCAGCGTGGTTGGAAAAGAGAAGCATCCACTTTATCAATATTTAACTGAGCGGAGTCCCTTCCCTGGCCGCGTGACGTGGAATTTCCAGAAATACCTGGTGGATCGATCCGGCAACGTGATCGGGAAGTATGATCCCGGCATGAACCCTTTATCGCCCACCATTCTGTCCGATGTGGAAAGAGCCTTGGCGAAAAGCTGAAACCGTATGTCGATAAGGAACGAGGAATGTGGATGCATCGGTTCAGTATCATGATTGTTATTTGTGCGGGGCTCTTTCTGCATGACACGCTGCGTGCCAACTCGGCAGCGGCTGAGTGGGCAAGAGTTGGAGGTACCCATAAATACGACCGCTATGTGGATATGACCACCATTGGGGTGTCGGGGCAGAGGGTCACGCTCTGGACACTTCGGGACTTTCGTGTAGAGCGAGCCATTCCGCGCGGTCCTTATCGGTCACTGACGGTCAAGCGTCAGTACGACTGCAGTCAGAGGAAAAGCCGCCCGCTCCGCGCTCGGTACTATCCAGACGGCATGGCACAAGGCCTCGTGTTGTATGCTGCGCCAGCGACGCGCGAGTGGTCCCGCGTGGTTCCCGGTAGCGATGATGATGCTGAGATGAAGGTGGCCTGTCGGCAGGCCCATCGAGGTTGAGTCATGGATAGCACGGGGGGTGATATGCCGCGACTATGTATGTTGCTGGTGCTGAGTTGTGTGTGGATGACGGCCTGTACCGGAAGGGAGTCGCCATCAGGTCCAACGACGATCTCTGCCGCTGATTGGTCCAAAGTTGGCGAGACGGAGATATACGTCTCGCTACGCCGACCGTGGGAGTATTCGGAAAGCGGACGAAACCGTCACAATGTCTGATCTGTTCGATTATAAGACGGCACAGACGGAGAGTGACATCCCGGCGCTCTCGAAAATCACTGTGCGAGAATACGACTGTCAGAATCAAAAGAGCCAGCCAGTGAAAACGACGTGGTATGCCGACCACATGGGTTCCGGAGCAGTAGGGCGCACTACTGGAGCTATAGGCAAACTGACAACCTCCGTCTCGGGGACGTCCACTGCAGCGCTCATGAAGGTTGCTTGTGGGCTTTGAAAGTCTCGTAACAGGGCTTGCAGCTATCAACCTTTCATGATGAGCATGTGATCCGTGCGTTCGCGAGACGAAATTCTACCTGTAAGAGGCGGATTGCCTGGCGACGGATATAGCGAGTGTGGCTAACACCGGTAGTCGGAGTCACGACAGATCGTAATCAGACAGTACTGCTTCAGCTGCTTTCCGTCCGGACAACAGCGCACCATCCAGCGTACCGCTCTCCCGGTAATCGCCACAAAGGTAAAGACCCGCAGCCACGCGCGGTGAGGCTGTGCGGTTCCCGGGCGACAGCAGGTCTATTGGGGGCAGCGCGCAGTGAATGTGATCGGTCCGCAGATGACGCCACCCGTCGACTTGCGAGCCGAACCAGGATTGGAGAAACAGCCGCACCGCTTGCACAATATCATCGTGTGCCCCGATCTGTTCTGTTGTAGTCACCGAGATCAAAGCACGTCCTGTCGGTGCGTATGAAGGCGCTGCTTCACTCAGCACACAGACGGTCCGGACTAACCCATTGCCTTCTCCGTTCAATATCAACCAGAGCCCTCGTTGCGGAGCAGCTGGCGCATCAAAATAGAGCGTCATCGAACCACGCGCTGAGGGGCTTGCCGCTTGCTCCCCACGCAGGCGGGCAGCGGTCGCATGATCTGTCGCAACCACCAGCACGTCACTCGTGAGCTGTTCCCCGGACTCCAACCTCACACTCGATCCCTGAATGTGCTGTACGGCTTGGTTTAGGCGGATCGTCCCGGGAGGCAATGGAGCCGCAAGGTGTTGTGCGATGGCGCCCATGCCATTTCGCGGCAGGGCGGTTGCTCCTCGGCAGAAGGCGCCCCAGACAAGCTCAAAAATCCAGCAGGGCGTTGTTAACTCTGTCTCCAAAAATACGCCGCTGAGAAAGGGCTGGAAGAAACGCGTCACCATGGCGTCCGAAAATTGATACGCCTGTAAGACTTCGTGAGTCGGACGGGCGGGGTCGCCCATCTCGGAGCAGAGGCGTTGGTGCAATGCGTCCCGTCGCACTCTCAACAGTCGTAACTTGTCGGCGAGCGAGCCGATAGGGCTGACCAAAGTCTGAACGAGATCTTGCGGTCGGCGAAAGAGATCGCTCATCAAGTGAAAGCGGCCGGCATAGCGAATGAGCGCTCCAGGGTGAAAAGGCATGAGATCCAACGTGGCATAGTTCAGCGTCTTGCGCGCTTCCGGGTAGCCGGTGAGAAAGATCTGGAATCCGCGATCGAGCTGAAAACCCTCTACGCGATCTGTGCGGACCCGCCCACCGATGCCGTCGGAAGCTTCAAGGACTGTGCAGGTAAGGCCCGATTGTGTCAGACGACGTGCACAGGCCAATCCGGCAAGACCGGCGCCGATAATGAGCACATGTGGAATTGAGTGTTTCACGTAGCGTTCATGTGTGTGATAATTGTCCGCAGATGCGTGGTCTCTTTATTGAACAGTATGGTTATCCACTGTCATTCCGGGCCTGCCGTTGGCACTAAGTATTCTTGAAGATTGGTTTTTCCATAGCGACTCCCTGGATACACTTTTCGAATGAATCCCGCGACGAGGGCCATGAGCTTCTTGACCGAGGGAGTTTTCTCAGGATCTGTAGCCGGCAAGAGACGGACTGTGATGGCTTTCTCGTGCGACTTGAGTTGAACAAAGAAGGTGCACGCAGTACCCTGTTCGATCGTCACGGACTCCAGCAACGCATCTTTTCCGCTCCGCGACAAATAAAATTCTTGAACCTTGAGTATCTCGTTACCGGTTCGTTGAACCATCGGCGTGAATGCCTGATAGAGACCCTGCAAATCTCCGGCTTCTTCTACAACAACATGTGGCATTGCGATTCCCTTCTACGCATGATTCCGCAACATGAGCTCTTTCGGATGCGGGTTAAGATAGACCTGATCGCGAATGTACCCGACGTCGAAGATCTGGACGTAATGCTTGACCAGCGTGAGAGGGACGATCAACGGCGTAAGCCCCCCATGATAGTCGGCAATCACGCCCAACAGCTCGGCCTTTTCATGAGTGGTCAATCGACTCTTGAAGTAGCCCACAATATGCTGCAGCACATTGACATGTTTACGCACCGTCGCCTTCATGGTCAGGGCTCTCATGAAGTGCTCACCGTACTTCAATGTCAATTCTTTGAGTCCATACCGTTTCGTTTGGCCGACCAGCCGCCCCATCGTTTCGTAGTGCTGCTGGCTATGGGCTAAGAGCAGATATTTGTGAATCGTGTGGAAGCGTATCAGAGCCTGTTGTGTGACTCCGTTCTGCACCAGATCTTGGAAACGGCGGTAGCAGAACACCCGCTCGATGAAGTTCTCCCGAAGGGAAGGGTCACAGAGCCGCCCTTCCTCCTCGACGGGAATCAACGGAAAATTCTCTGTGAAGGCTTTCGCAAAGATCCCGACCCCGTTATGGCTCGGCATGCCCTGTGCGGTGTACACACGCACCCGTTCGATGCCACAACTGGGTGAGCCTCTCTTGAAGACAAATCCTGAGAGGTCTTGTTTGTGGAGTGAATCAAGACGCGTGTCGATCATTGCCTCCATTGCCTGAGTGTGATCGTGCTTGCTCTTAATTGTCATCAGCCGAGGGTGATCCGGATTGCCCATCAAGCGCATCGCTTCACGCGGGGTACCCAATCCCGCTTCCACCTCAGGGCAGACCGATACCCATTCGACGTAGCGGCCCAAGACATCGGTTAGGAAATGGTCCTGCTTGTGTCCTCCGTCGAAGCGGACCTCATCTCCGAGAAGACACCGACTGATTCCAAGACGAAGCGGGGAAGTCGTCATCTCGTTGCCTCCTGCTTCCCGAGGTTGAGATATTCCTGACGGGCGAGTTGATGGTCCACAATCGGTGAAGGATAATCGGTCCCGATTCGGCATCCGGCCCGCTCTTGCTCATCTGCGGTCATGAGATGCGGCTCATGAATCCTCTTCGCCGATACAAGGGCAAGTTCTGGGACATAGCGGCGAATGTAGGTTCCGTCCGGGTCGAACTTTTTACTCTGAAGCGCAGGGTTAAAGATCCGATACCCGGGCATGCTATCGGTGCCGGTTGAGGCACACCACTGCCAATTGCCGTTGTTTGCCGCCACGTCAGCATCGATCAGATGCTGCATGAAATACCGTTCGCCGCTCTGCCAGTCGATCCGAAGATCTTTGATCAGGAATGATGCGACGATCATTCGAACACGGTTATGCATCCATCCTGTGTGGTTGAGTTGCCTCATGCCTGCATCCACGATCGGATAGCCGGTCTTTCCCTCCCACCATGTTCGAAAGAGCCGATCTCGTTCATTGCCAGCTGGTCGAGCTGGCGGCACGGTGACCGCTCTGAATGGGCCTTTCGCGACATGTGGGAACCCCGTGAGGACTTGTTGGAAGAACTCACGCCAGATCAACTCATCGACCCAGGTCAAGACATCAGACCGGGACACTCGCCCGCCTTTTGCCAGTGCGTTCAAGGCCGCGTGAATGGCCATGCGCGGCGACAGTGTTCCGAACCGGAAGTGTGGGGAAAGTGTTGAACTGCCATCGATTGCCGGCAGGTTTCTACCTTGCGCATAGGAGTGAAGGGGTCCTCTCACAAACCAGCGCAACCTCTTCTGAGCGTTCTGTTCACCTGGCTCGATCGACAACACCAGGGGATCGTACCCCAACTCACTGCTGGAGGGGAGAGGACAAGAGAGTGGCAGCGGTGCGGCTTTCTTTTTTGCAAGGGCGGCTGGGATCGGCTGAACTGCCGGGGTTGTTGCATGCCATTTGGTCCACCAGCGTGCGCGATAGGCGCTGTACCGTTGCAATGGCTCACCCGTCGCGCCCCGCACCTCAGATGCTTCAAACACCACATGGTCTTTGAACGTCCGCACCGCCACCCCGAGCTTTGCCAAACGCTGGTGAGCCAGGCGGTCCCGCTCTATCGCGCCCGGTTCGTAGTCGCGATTCCAATAGACTACGTCGGTCTTCCAATCAGTTGCCGTTTGAACAATTTGTTCAACTGGCTCACCGCGACGCCACTGCAGAGTGAGTCCGAGGGTGGCGAGGGATGCTTGGAGCTCATCCAAGCATCCCAGCATAAAGTTCACGCAAGCTGATCCGAACTCATGCGACTGCAGCAACGGCTCATCGAATACAAACAACGGAATGATCTCGTCGCATTCTTGGCAGGCTGCTGTGAGTGCCGGCTGGTCATGCAGTCGAAGATCGCGCCTGAACCAAACCATCCCACGCATGTGCCCACCTTTGCCCAGAAGGGTTACCGTTCCGGATTTCCATGAGATCCCGCCGGCCCTCTTGGGAGTTTGTCGCCTGCTATGCGCTCGACGGAGAGCTCATGAAGGCCTTTCTCGTCCTTCACTCCAACTTTCACAACGGTTCCCGTTTCCCCACGGATCATTTTGACGACCTGCTCGTAACTCTTTCCGGTCACGGTGGTTCCATCCACACTCACGACTTCATCCCCATGTCGAAGTCCCGCCTTATGAGCTGGTCCCTCCGGATGGACCATGCCGACATACAGGATGGCCGGATCACCGATCCGCTCGGCTCCGATCTGGAGAGAGAGACCGATCACACCCTTGGGCAGCTTGGTATCGTCTCCATGCCCATACGGCGCCTGGTTCGGTGGTTGGTCGGCTATAGCCGATCCCACAACGAGAAGGCCCATCAACAACCCTGCCACAATATGGAAGCCAGTGATTCGCATAAAAGCACCTCCTGTTAAGTACCCTATTGCTCACCGAACACTTATCAAACCAAATAAAGACAGTGCCGCAACTGCGAGAACGCCTGCCAACAATCCTGCTGCAACATGAATATAGTTGTCGGGAATTCTCATGGGCCCACCTCCTCATGGGCTACCAGGATCTGCCAATTCAAGGAGACATCGTCTCAAGCGCAGCACGAATGAATTCCTGTAAACGGAGCATTGATGCCCTCGATGACGGTCCCGTTTGAAAAGCAGAAGCAATGCCCACCTGTTCCATCTGTTTCTTCTCCCGATCACTCCTCTTATTGCGCCACCGTGTTAGGGAAGTGCGGCAATACGAACAAATGAGATCAGCAACATGTTCCCAGCAAAAATCACTGCTCCTAAGAGGACCAGATACATCAGAGTCGTGTCCATCGCACTAGCTTCCCAAGTTCACGCTACGCGACCGACCAGGGTCGTTTCAGAAAATAAGGCCTGAAGCGCAGAGTCCAGCGTTGCATACTGAAACACATACCCCTTCTCAATGGCCTTCTTTGGCACCACGCGCTGGCCCGTGGTCATCAGCGATCCCAATTCTCCCAAGGCCAGTTTCAAGAGGGATTCTGGCGCCGGAATCCAGGATGGTCTATGCAGTGCGCGGCCGAGTTTCAAACAGAACTCGTTCATGGTGACCGCTTCCGGGGCCACCGCGTTGAGGGGGCCAGAAACATGGCTGTTGGCGAGTGCCCATTGGATGAGGCCGATATGATCACGTCGATGAATCCAGGAGACCCATTGAGTACCCGGCATGATCGGACCACCTGCGTACAACTTGAATGGCAACACCATTTTGGCTAAAGCCCCGCCGTCTTGTTCGAGCACCATGCCGGTCCGCAAGATGACCACGCGGGTTCCAAACTCTGCGGCGTTCATCGCTTCCGCCTCCCAGGCCAGACAAAGGTCAGCAAGAAATCCCGTCCCGCGAGCAGCACCTTCATCCAATAGGCGGTCATCGCTGGCGCCGTAATAGCCGATGCCAGAGGCGCTGATAAACACCGGGGGTTTAGACGACCGGCGGGACAGCGCGCTGACTAGTAAGCGGGTAGTGAGGACTCGGCTTTCGGTAAGGAGTCGCTTGCGCTCATCGGTCCAGCGTCCGTCGGCTATCGGTGCCCCGGCTAGGTTAACGACGGCATCGGCACCTTCAAGGAGATTCTCCCAGGCGCCCGTGTCACGCGCATTCCATTCCACCACGTTCACACGTGCGTCGGGCTGGTGAAGAACCTGCCCCGCATGTCTTGTCAGTAGACTGACTCTGTGGCCACCGTGTAAGAGCGCTGCGCACAGCGCTTGACCAATGAACCCTGTCCCTCCAGCTACGACGATATTCATAAACATGTCTCCCGGCAGAGCCATCGACAGGCCGACTGATACGCCTGGCAAGCCGATAGTGTCTTACCTTCGGGTCGGTTTTCCGTTGGTCCGCCGCTTAACAACAGCGGTGACAGCCTGAAAGAGTCCAGCGACCATCGTGAAAGTCAGGAATCCCATCGCAGCTAAAAATACGTAGCTCATATCCATGTCGTTTCTCCTTTCAACTGTTGAAAAGGTACATGTCCTTCATAGAGCTTACATTTCACCGAGAAGACAGGCCTCTCCTCACGAAGCGACCTGTCTGCCTCGGTGGGTGACGCCGTGCGGAGTTGCGGCTTCACCTCTGCCACAGCAATAAACCGGCCTCCGAACTCTTGTCGTTGCCATTGTATTGCCTCGCACGTACACGCCAACTGGTTATTTCTTCTGGATCGCTTCCTCCAGACCGCGGACACAGCGAAAGCCTGTACCATGAGTCTGCAAGGCGAACCCGCCACGACCGCGCGCCGATGTGGTGATATCGGACGCTGGGCTATGCCAGGACCCGCCACGAATCGACCGAACCACTCCCTTTTTGTCGGGACCTTGTGGATTCCGATTGGGCGCATGTTGATAGTAGTCCGCGTCGTACCAATCGGAGACCCACTCCCTGACGTTCCCGGCCATATCCTTCACCCCGTAGGGTGAATCTCCGTCTGGAAGCGATCCGACAGCGTGCAGGGTACGCTCGTCCTCCCACTCCCGATCAATGTTTGCCCGCTTCGCCGTGGGTGGTTCATTCCCCCAGGGGTAGAGGCGGCCGTCAGTCCCGCGAGCAGCCTTCTCCCATTCTGCTTCCGTCGGCAGCCGTTTCTTCGCCCAACTACAATAGGCCTTGGCGTCGTACCAGGTTGTCTGGACCACCGGTAGTTGCTCAATGCCCTTAATGGATTGGAGGGGCCCGGTGCCATAGGGATTGGGTGGTGTGCGATGGCCAATGGATTTCACAAAGGCCATATACCGTTCATTCGTCACTTCGACTTGATCGATCGCAAACTCGTCCAGGTAGACAGATCGCTGAGGTCGCTCATCCTCCCGGCCTTTTCCTTCTGGATTGCCCATCAGAAATTCTCCGGCCGGAATCGTGACCATCGGCACCGGGTCAAGCTCTTTCGCTCCCGCGAATGCTTCCAGGGTGAGCAATTGCATCAGCGCCAGAGCTGTGACAACTGCCACCGTCATTCTCTTGAGCTGAGTTGATCTCTGCCACAGACCAGTGATCATTTCTTCTGCTCCTTGCTACCCCTAATGGCTTGGGCGGTATGGAGTCTTACTTGCTTGATGAGCGCTTCAACCTGGCGCTTGTCTCCTCGGTCAGCTGCTTCTTGTGCCTGGGTCACGAGGGTTCTGGCTTCGTGCAGGTGCTGCTCGATTTCCGCCTGCAGCGCAGGTGAGGCCACTGTTCCCCCCAACGCGGCCCGGTGGTAGACCTCCCATGCGTGGTCCACTTCATGATTGGCCTTATGGACCAGCTGGGCCTTATCCTGATGCGCGTGTCCGGGTGAATCGATGGGACCAGCGTGGAGGGATGAGGCTCCGAGTAGGGCGATGAGGACAATCCCTCGAGGAAGAATCTTCTTGCGTATCATTGGTGCGCCTCCGTCACGATCAGACCATGAAAAAATTCCGCGAAATCTTCGTTCACGGTCGCTTCATCGATTGCTCAATCAATTGTCGAAGCTCCAGGAGTTCCCTATTCTTTGGGTCAAGGACCAGTCCCTGAGTTACAGCCTGTTGGGCCTCCGGAAATCGCTCTCGTCCCATTTCGATGTAGGTCAAGATGGCGGCCTCTTTGATGCGCTGATCGATCTCGGATGGCGCAGTCTTCGAGCAGCGGAACCCCAGACCCACGCCGTAGCTGTTATTGAGAGGATGATTCCAGAACCGGTGGGTCGCCCTAGCTGTGCCCTCCGGGGCGATCCAGGAGCCACCGCGAATGACCCGCTTCTCGCCGACGGTCAGACGATCCACGTACGTCCCGGTTCCGCCCATCCACAGGGGTTGAGCCGGGCCGCTTGGATTCACGCTCGTTTCAAGCCGTCCATAGTAGCGCGGGTCATACCAGTCGGACACCCACTCGAAGACATTGCCGGACATGTGGTGTAGGCCATAATAGCTGGCTCCTTCTGGATATGAATCGACGGGCATGGTGGCATCGTGCTTTTTCCCATAATTGACTTTCGCTGGATCAAAATCGTTGCCCCAGGGATAGAGATTACCATCTGGCCCTCGGGCGGCCTTCTCCCATTCCGCTTCCGTCGGCAGCCGTTTGCCGCGATATTCGCAGAAGGCTCTCGCGTCCTCCCAATTCACCCCGACGACGGGCAGTTGAGACTTATTTAAACGGGGATCGTCCCAGTAGGCCGGAGCCGGGTGACCTTTTGCCTTGATGAATTCACCATAGTCTTTGTTCGATACTTCGTACTTATCAATGAAGTATGGATCCAAGAACACCATATGAGCCGGACTTTCGTCGTTCAGTGCTTCGGCAGACCAGGGTGTCTTCATCCGTCGTTCGTAAAGCGTGAGCTTCTTGCCCGTGGCTACGGACTCTTCCCGGTCGAGCCCCATCACCGATCCTCCCTGGCCGATATACACCATGTCCTTCGGTGTCAGGTGCTCTTCGGCACGGACTGCCTGGTTCACAGCTGTAACTGCGACTGCCAACGCCGCGATCACAATAATTCTTGCCGTATGCATTTCAGACCTCCATCACAAGTTAGTTTCTCTATAGGAGCAGTCTCGCCTCTCTCGCTGTGCCAGGTTCAGCGGCGGTGCTGCGTCGCCGTCTGCCCATGTGGTATTTGCGGCATATCAAGGTTCTTCATTTCTCGCAGCGCTGCTTGCGCGATTCCCCGTAACATCCCATTGAATACAAACTCGTGCGGGACGAAGAGGGAATACCAGTACAGTTGGCCTTTCAGCCCAACCGGATCAAAGATCGCCGTCTGCCGTATCTGTGTTGAAGAGCCGGTCTCCGTCACCTCGAACTCCAGCCACGCTCGCCCGGGCAAATTCATCTCGGACTTAAGCCGCAGGCGCCGATTTGGCTCGATCGCTTCGACGCGAAATGAGTCGACCGTGTCACCGACGCGGAGGGTCGTGGAAGAGGGCCGTCCCCGTCCCATGCCGACACCCCCTTGAAGGAGGTCGATGAAGCCGCGCACTCGCCACAGCCAGTTGCAGGCGTACCAACCATGGTCACCGCCGATCCTCTCAATGCACCTGAAGACAACGTCAGGCTTTGCTTCGACGGTTAACGTCCGCGAATCGACGATGCGTGTGCCGAACCGCACGCCTCCCCACGACCGCTGCCTGCCGGAAGAAGAGAGCGAGTCGGACCAGCGCGTGGCGGCGAAATGCGTCTCTTCATGGGCCAGGGCCCGGCGTATGGCCTCATCGATTCCCATCGGACGTACAGAGAAGGTTGTCAGCGCAGCATTGTCCCGTACCACCGTGACATGGACGATGCTCTCAATAATCGCTCGGCCGATGCGAGCGTAGAGCGGGGTGATCAACCCCAACCACAGAGCAGACAGCCGGGGGGTGAGGACTGGTACTGGGATGATGAGAGGCTTAAGCCCACGTTGCCGCCCGTATGCACGCATCATCTCCGCGTAGGAGACTTTGTCCGCCCCGCCGACTTCGTAGATGCGATAACTGGAGGTCGCAATCCGAAGCGCTTCCATCAGGTAATCCAGCAAGTCGTCGATTCCGATTGGCTGTGCCTTCCCCTTGACCCATTTCGGAGTGAGCATGATCGGCAAGCGTTCTACCAGTGCTCGAACCAGCTCAAACGAGGCACTGCCGGAACCAATCACGGCCGAGGCGCGAAACTCACAGACCGGCAGGCCCGACTGCCTCAAGATGTCACCGACCTCGTGCCGACTGCGCAAATGTGCCGAGAGTTCTTCTTCGTCGCTGCCCAAGCCTCCCACGTAGACCAGTCCCTTCACGCCAGCTGCCTTGGCTGCTTCGCTAAAGTTCCGCGCCGCCTGCCGGTCCGTCTCCTCAAACGAGCCGGTCGAACTCATGGAGTGGACCATGTAGTAGGCCACGTCGACCCCGCGCAATGCGGAATCCAGACTTGGACGATCAAGAACATCACCTACCACAACTTCCGTCATGGGCCCGACCTTTGGCTTGAGAATCTCTGGATGTCTGGCCAGACAGCGTAAACGGTAACCCCCTTGCTCCAAGGACGGCAGGAGGCGGCCGCCAATGTACCCGCTCGCACCAGTGAGAAGAATGAGGGAGGTTCCTGGGGTTGCTGCCGGGTTGGCTGTCAGTGTACTTGGACCCGTGTCAGACTTATTCACTTCAGACCTCCCATCACGACTTGGGCCAGGGGAGGGGGCGATAACCCCCCTCCCAGGCTTCGACTATTTCTTCTTCATGCTTTTCTGGATCAGTTCACGAGTGGCAAGATACTCCTGGTTCCCTGGATCCGAGGCCAACGCTTTCTCAATCGCAGCCATGGCGTCCGCATTCTTTTCGGCACCCATGGCGACTAGCGCCTGAATGAAGGCGTCACGTCCTGTTTGCACGGCTTCGTCCGAAACCGTCTGTACGGACTTTGCGCAACGAAATCCAAGACCGACTCCGTAAGAATTATTATCAGGCTGATTCCAGAAGCGGTGACTCGTATGGAGTGAGGTTTCCGGCGCAAGCCAGGACCCACCACGGAGCACTTTCACCGGTCCTTGATTGGCGAAGTTGTACCCCTTCTCGGCGCCGCGGGGATTCATTGCTGGACTGGTCTTGTAGTAGTTGAGGTCATACCAATCCTCGACCCATTCGAAGACGTTGCCGGCCATGTTGTAGACCCCAAACCCGCTGATTCCGTCGGGGTAGGAGTCCACCGGCGTTGTCTTACCGACAAACTGTCCGTAGTTGGCCTTCTTGGGATCAAGCTTGTGCCCCCATGGGTAGTGGTTGTCGCCTTGTGGACCCTTAGCCGCTCGCTCCCACTCCGCTTCCGTCGGAAGCCGTTTGCCATCCCACTTGCAGAATGCATTGGCATCAGTCCAGCTCACACCGACAACTGGATGATTAGGCTTACTGAGCCTCGGGTCATCCCAATAGGCCGGTGCCGGGTGACTGGTTCCCTTCATAAACTCCTTGTAGCGTGCATTCGAGGCTTCGAACTTGTCGATCAGATAGGCATCAAGCACGACCTGGTGCTGGGCTTCATCCGAATGCTCGCTACTGCCCATGGTAAATTCTCCCTTCGGGATGAGCACCATGTCCCCCGCTGTGGCGACTGAGACGGCTCCTACCATCACTGCCACCCCCAATCCCACCGGAAACGCCATTCGACTCCGCATAAGAGACCTCCTTAGTTTTTTGGCACCAGGACAACCCTGGCAGAGTAAAGACCTTAACTATAGACGCTCCTGAACCTGAATTGGAATACGGTTCACCTTCGCCGAAGCGTTTCTATCTCCTCGTGCCAGGCTCCTCAACTCTGATGTTACGGGACGACGTGATTGTTAGATTCACCTCATTGATTTAGCGATCGCCGTCAAACCCCGACATGACAAGCGACTGGGTAATTTCTCTATCCATCGTGCGAGCATTTCACCGAATTACCCGCGGACAAGACTTCCACCATGCGAGCTGAGCGTTGCTCAGCCACCGCCAATCTCGCCCCTCGTCTCCACGACCAAGAATTCCCCTTTCATGTGGGTGTGAAGATCACACCAAAAGGGAACCTGCGTCGTTTCTCTATCCGGAGTAGATGTCTTAGAGAAGTGCAACGTCATGGTCTTCCCAGGCTGAAGATGATAGGCCTTGTATCCCTTCCCCTGTGAGTCTTTCATCTCCACACCATCGCCCTCCTTCTTGAGGACTGCGGTCGTAAACACCGGGGAGGTGATCCCATGAGGAATCGTGCCGTTGTTGCGGACAGTTATTGATGTCAATTGATCGGGCATCGTGTGGCCTTTTACGCTGTACCCAAGGTCTGTGATCATAATATCGACGTGCATCTGACCCTGATCAGTAGCCTGGACAATGGATCGCCCATCGAAACCCATCACCGTCAACACGATGGCTCCCATAGCTAGAGGAACCAGTAACCGATTTCTTACACACATATTGTTTTTCATCACGCCCTCCCTGTGGTTGAAACGGTAAGCTTAATACCCCATGCCTGGGCGCCCAGCCGAAAGTTATTCTGGAACACCGGGACAACCCTGGTTGCTTGACTACGGTAATGGGTCGATTCGAAATACATGTTCTCATCATTCGCAAACAGAAACTCATCCATGGTGAACATCTCTAGTGCGCACATCTGTCTTCGTCACGTTTGCTGCCGTGGATCGAATCGGCAGGCAATCACGAAATCACGCTCATAGGGATAGGCTTCCGCCATCTCATAACCGACACGATTGCGCTCATTCTGGCACTCCTGAGAGGTGGCATAGGTCTGTAGCACCGTGACAGTGGTAATCTGCGGCACCGTGTTCAACAGAATGATGACCAACATCCACATGGTGCCGTCCTTTCGGGAGATCCGAACGGCAGAATACCAAGGCCCTCCTGCCGTCCCCGGGGGGCTGAGGTGGGAGAGGACTCCCCCTCAGCCAGGTGCCTTGTTGAGTCATCAGCGGCTCGTCGGCTTTGTGTAGGGATAAGCCGGCCCTTGGGATCCAATGCTCCCTATTACGTCCACCCTCATCGGTTGCTCTCCGCCCTTGTTGCTGTCCAACTGCGCCACCTTGTGGTTCAAGGTCTCAATGAAGTCCGCTCGAGGCGCATCGAGCGCGAAGCTATCTCCCACAGTCACGATTCCAGATGCGGCTACCATCACGAAGAAACCAATTCTCAATGTGCTCTTTGTTGTCATGACATCCTCCCTGTATACAGACGCGATTCCGTTCGCGTGTTTAAGTGCAACTGAATCTATTTCCTCAGTGAACTGATGCCGGCTGATGCTGTGTCGCTACTGACTGGCCATGAATTGAGCGATTCCTCAGAATGACGGCATCGACGATGTCACCGCATTGCACGCATCGTCTTGTGGCACATTCCAACTCGCTCGTGCTGTTCCACAGGTCCATAGAGACTTCCTTCACCATAAGACCGCCACATCTCAGGCAAAGCAGCTGAAGCAGTACTGAAGAGAAATCTGATTGACTCGGACGTTCACCGATTTTTGCTTTCTGCTCCGCTCTCGCCATGATGACCTCCATTGGTATAAGTTCAATGTTTGTCATAAGTATGTCTAATGTATAATGGATATATGTCCATAGTGTCAAGTGTTATTTGTTAACAATTTGACCAACATTGAACATTGGAATAGAATTGGCTCACCGAATATGAATACTCATAGAATTCATAGAGTTGCGAAACTCACGGGGCTCTCACGGGATGTTATTCGAGTATGGGAGCGTCGGTTTGAAATCCTAAAACCGACTAGAGGGGCCAATCGTTATCGCAATTACTCCGATGAAGATGTCGCATTGCTCAGGTTCCTGAAAGAGCAGTTGGATGCTGGAGGTTCGATCGGAGAGCTGTCGAAATTAGGGCGAGAGGAGTTGTTGAATCGAGCACGAGCCAGTGCGCCGCAAGTGTCATTCGTCGACAATGCATTCACCAGACTCCTGCAGGAACTGCTGTCTAGTTTGAATCCATTCACTCGTGTGATCTTTGAGAAGCGTTTGAACGGCGCCGTGGCGGTGATTCCCTTTGAGGAAGCGCTGCATGGGATCTTGCTCCCCCTTCAGGAACAGGTGGGGCAGCTCTGGCACGATGGTCATCTGGACGTGGCCATCGAACATTACGTGACGAGGCAAATCCAACAAAAGATTTTCTCCGCCATGAATCAGCTTCCAGTCGCTGAGTTTGGAGCCAAAGTGGTCGTGGCCTGCCCGCCCGGCGAGGAACACGACATTGCCGCGTTTGCGGTCGCCTATCGATGTCGTGTTCGCGGGTGCCGCGTTCACTATTTGGGGGCCAATGTGCCTCTTGGCTCACTGGCCAAGCTCTGCGAGGAGGTTGAACCAGATCTGACCATCATGTCATTTCCTGTCGCACTTTCCGAGGCCAATGCGGCTGAGTTGGTTCAAACCCTTGCCAATGAAGTGCTCCCCAGCTCCGATCTTGCCGTCGGTGGTCATGGCGCACTCGCGATGCGCGACCTTTTCATGAAATACAATATTACGGTTTTGGAGAACTTCGCTGACTTGGATCACCGGCTGAATCGATTGATGAGACAAACTGTCTCTCGCGGGTAACGAGGAGAGGCCGATCAGATGGCATCATACCCGCTCACAATATTCTTCGATGGAGCCTGCCCGATTTGCGATCGAGAAATCGCCCTTATGAGGAGATTGGACAGGCATCGGCGGCTGTTATTGTGCGACTTCTCGCGGCCGGACTATGATCCGACATCAATAAACATATCCCCCGCTGAACTTGGGAGAATCATTCATGCCCGTTGGGGTGATGGGACCGTCATCACCGGCGTCGATGTGTTCCGAGCCATGTGGGAGGCAGTCGGCCTGGGATTCTTGGCGAGGCTCACCCGTTTTTCTCTCATCGAGCCACTTGTCGTGAAGGCCTATGCATGGTTCGCACGGAACCGCTTGAGGCTCACCGGTCGCTCGCATACCTGTGCGGGAGACGCATGCAGATCAGCCGGTTCAAGCCGGAAGAGTCGGTGAACTGCTTGACACTATTGCTGTAACAGATGCCGCGTGATTGAGACAAAGCGCCTTGAAACATGAGTGTCTTTCTTCGGAGCTTATGAAACGGTCCCTTAGGTCACAATTCCTTGAGGACGCACGCGATGATCAGCTAGACCTCAGAGGTCAAAGACACCTCCGATGAACTCTCTGTTCTCTGAGGAAGATTCAACTTAAGGGACATGAAGGCCTCGGACGCAGATGAAGGGGACAGCTGAGAATGAATGATGGGAGGGGCGGTCGTGCTTGACATGCAAGAATTTAGTGGTTCAAGGTTAGAACTGTCTCTCATTTTCCCCCATGTCATTCTTCACCCGGAGTTCGAAGAACTGGGCGCCGGATGGGAATTCACACCAGGCAAAGAATGTTGAACAATGTGATGTACGTATCTGCCGTGACCTCTATCACTCGATGAGAACGATCCACCGCGTCAGCTTTCAACAAGATGGAATTACCTATGATGCTGAAGAGGGGCAATGGTTGTATGACGTGTGTGAGGCCGCTGGAGCGTCAGTCCCATTTGCCTGTAAAGCTGGTGCCTGTGGCACCTGTGCAACTCAGATTGTGCAAGGCGAGGAGAGCTTAGGACCGCAGAGAGCTCGAGAGATTCGGACACTAGAAAGCAATGGTCTGGACCCTAAGCAGTATCGACTCTTGTGTCTGGCGGACGTCCACGGAACCCTCACGTTGGGAGCGAGCGCGAAAACGCCACACGGGGCCGCCTCACTTGGTTTGTTCAAGGCACGTGTCGAAGAGTATCGGCCACTCACCTTGACGGTCTGTGAGCAGAGATTTGCAATCGAGTCGGGGGAAATTAAATTTTCTCCTGGCCAATATATGATCTTTCATGTACCGGGACTCGACAAAGTCATTCGGCGATCCTACTCGATTTCTTCACATCCTTCCGACAGGACACATTTTGAGATTTGCGCGCGGGCGGTGTCCGGTGGGTTCTGTTCTAATTTCATTCATCGGCTCCGTCCGGGGGATTGTATCCAGGTCGAAGGCCCCTACGGTGACTTTCGCTTGGCAGACGGATCACAGCGAGACATTCTGATGATCGCGACGGGAACCGGTATTGCGCCGATCAAATCGATGCTGCTGTCTCTTCTTGGACATACCGGCAGACGCCGGATCCGATTGTTCTTTGGATTGCGGAATGTCTCTGACCTCTTTTATACCAAATTGCTCAGCGATCTGAGAGAGAGCCACCCCTGGTTCGAGCCGACCATCATCCTCTCACAACCAGACCCGGAGGGTTGGTCTGGATTGCGAGGTCGTGTCACAGACTTGATAAATGAACAGGTGTCTGCGGACCAAGCCTCAAACACGGACGCATACCTCTGTGGTGGGCGTCCCATGATTGAGGAGGCCAAGCGATTGCTTATCAATAAAGGCATGCAGGTTGACCATATCCGCCACGAAACCTTTTTCTAACTGCACCCTCCCAAATCTATTCGCGTTTGACCGGACACGACTGAAACGAAAGAGTATTCGCCCTCAGATGGTTGTCTGCATACCAGCTTGCCGGATCGAGCTTCAGCTGGTTGATGATGGTCGGTAATGATGTGCGTAGAGAGTGGCGCGGCTCCCAGCCAAGAAGTGTGCGTGCGCGGGAGGTGTCGAACGCATAATGGTCGTCAGAGAGATCAATCATCCACGGCTTGAGGAACGGATCTGTACCGGGCACCAAGTTCTGGAGCCAGCAGCCAAGCTTCGCCAATGCCTTGGGGATTTGATACGTTTTCCATTCCTGGCCGTAAAGCTGACGGCTGATGGTACGTTGCAGCTCATCGTAACTGAGCGTTTCCGATTCACCGATGAGTAGTGTCGTCACCTGCGGAAGCTCCTTGCGTTGTTCGACTGCGAGCGCCAACGCTGTGACCATATCCTCCATATGTAAGAAAGCGACTCCATGCGTGACGTCGCCGGACAATATACGGCTGACGAATCGCTTTTCGTAAATGCGCCTGATTTGCTGTGCGAGGGGAATTGAATGGCAACGATCGTCGTACACGGCGCCGATGCGCATGAGCACTACCGGTACGTCGCCCCTCTCACGCAAGATTAGGTGCTCCGCCGCGACCTTCGACTTGGGATAACTCCATTTTGGTTTGAGCGGCCAATCTTCGTTGATACGCGCTCCTGGTTCGCAGGGTGCGTGGACGAGCATGGTGCTCGCAAATATGAATTGCTCAACCTCAAAGTCGCGCAGCCCATGCAGCAACCGTTCGGTGCCACGCACGTTTACTTGCTCGTACAGGGGACTGGACTCACTTGCGAAACTATAGTACGCCGCGAGATGAAGAATTGAGGCGATCCGTCTGTGACCGAGCCGACGGACTTTGTCCAGTGCTTGGTGTAGGTTTTCATCCGAGGTGAGATCGCAAGGGATAATGTGTGCCGTCTTGGGAGCCAAACGAGGCGGCCCTTTGGAGTCAAGGCACAGTTCCGTGTAGTGTTCTCCGACGTGAGCAAGGAATGCGTTGCCGATCAGCCCACTGCTGCCGGTAATAATCACTGTTCCCAACCCCGTTTCGATTGTTGCCATTTTATACTAAGAGTCTTTCATCCCAAGTTGTTGCGTGGGCCAGCAGGAGTCTGTGACTAGAAGACAAAGTGACGGGCACAGCGCATTGCTGGCCATTCCCGATCACCTGCCGCGTCTCCTCGAATGATAGAAATACGTGCTACCAGACACAATCGTCTTTGAGTATCCGAATGAACTATTGGATGCTCCCAGCTTGCCCCGACTTCCACGACGCGTCGAATGTCTGTTACAAGCGGCAGCCACGATAGGCCGCCGCCGGGGTATAGACGCACTGATGTAGGGACCTGCCCTGCCGCTTCACAACGATACATCGCTTTGCGATTCACCCGCAGGTGGGTCTGAACCTGCCATTGCACCCACAGTGGGCGATCGCCCACTGTGGCGATGCGTCTGAATCTACGGGCGGAGCCGTTCGATTCATGGAGGATCGGTAGAACTGCGGCCTCTGGCGGCCAAGGCGTCCGATACAGACCAGTCCGACTCACGTCGAGCAACTGGGAAGATTACATGACGTCGAAGCGGTCGAGCATCATCACCTTGTTCCAGACAGTCACAAAGTCACGAATAAACTTCTGTTGTCCATCTTCAGCCGCATAGACTTCTGCGATAGCACGAAGTTCAGAGTGAGATCCAAAAATGAGGTCGACAGGTGTTGCGGTCCATTTGATCGCATTGGTCTTCCGATCCACACCATCGTAAACCCCTTCAGACTGCGATGACTTTTGCCACTTTGTAGACATGTCGAGCAAATTGACGAAGAAGTCATTGCTCAATGTCCCAGGTTTGTGAGTGAACACACCATGTTTGGATTGTCCGGCATTTGCGTTCAACACTCGCATACCGCCTACGAGCACAGTCATTTCAGGGACCGTTAACGTCAACATATTGGCCCGATCAACGAGCATTTCTGCGGGTGACATAGAGTTGCCATCGCCGTAGTAGTTGCGGAACCCATCTGCTTTTGGCTCAAGTACGGCGAACGAACTAACATCCGTTCGCAGTTGCGATGCGTCCATGCGTCCTGGCGTAAAGTGAACCTGCACGCTGTGCCCGGCTGCTTTCGCCGCCTGTTCCACAGCTGCAGTTCCACCTAAGACAACCAGATCCGCCAGTGACACGGCTTTCCCATCGGTGTGCGCCTTATTGAAGTCTTTTTGAATGTGCTCTAAGCGGGCGAGGACCTTGGCCAGTTCATCCGGGTTGTTGACCGGCCAGTCCTTTTGAGGCGCGAGGCGAACACGCGCTCCGTTAGCTCCGCCACGCTTATCCGTGCCGCGGAATGACGCAGCGGACGCCCAGGCTGTGCGAACGAGTTCCGGGACCGTCAATCCAGAAGCAAGGATGGTCTTTTTCAGACTCGCAATGTCGCTGGTGCCGATCAGCTTGTGATTGACCTTAGGAATTGGATCTTGCCAGATCAGGTCCTCCTGGGGGACTTCGTTGCCGAGATACCGTGCGCGAGGCCCCATATCACGATGAATGAGCTTGAACCATGCCTTCGCGAACGCGAGTTCAAACTCCTTCGGGTTTTCAAGGAAGCGTTTCGCAATCTGTTGATAACTGGGATCGAACTTTAGTGAGAGGTCCGTCGTTAACATGATGGGAGCATGTCTGACGTTGTGATCATGAGCATCGGGCACCAGGTTCGCTGCTTGGCCATCTTTGGGAATCCATTGTGTGGCGCCAGCCGGGCTCTTGGTCATCACCCATTCGAAGGTGAAGAGGTTCGTAAAGTATTGGTTGGTCCATGCAGCGGGGTTGACGGACCAAGCGCCTTCCAACCCACTCGTGATAGTATCTGGACCCTTGCCGGACCCACAGGTGTTTGTCCAGCCAAATCCCTGCTCCTCTATCGCTGCAGCCGCGGGCTCAGCTCCGACACATTTAGATGGATTTCCATTGCCATGGGCTTTGCCGAAGGTGTGGCCGCCTGCGATCAGAGCGACAGTCTCTTCATCGTTCATCCCCATACGGCCAAACGTTTCCCGGATATCCTTCGCCGCCGCTATTGGATCAGGATTCCCGTTTGGTCCCTCGGGGTTCACATAGATGAGGCCCATCTGAACAGCAGCAAGTGGGTTGTCCAACTTTCTGTCGCCCTTGTATCGCTCATCCGCGAGCCATTTCTTTTCAGGCCCCCAATAGACCAAATCGCTTTCCCACGTGTCCACACGCCCGCCGCCAAAACCGAAGGTCTTGAAGCCCATCGATTCCATGGCTACATTTCCGGTCAGGACCATCAAGTCGGCCCAGGAAAGTTTATTGCCATATTTCTTTTTGACAGGCCACAGCAACCGCCGAGCCTTATCAAGGTTTGCGTTATCAGGCCAACTGTTCAGAGGCTCGAAGCGCTGTTGACCGCCGCCAGCTCCGCCACGACCGTCAGCGATGCGGTAGGTGCCGGCACTGTGCCAGGCCATCCGGATAAAAAATGGTCCGTAGTGACCGTAATCTG
>JAOUHD010000047.1 GCA_029865345.1 Nitrospira sp. | reverse complement strand
GCCAGCGGAAGGCCTCCCCTTGCACTTGAAACCCGATGTCGTGCTCATGACTCCGTCCGCCACTCTGCAGGTCCTGCTGCTTCCATCGAAACTGTGGCCCGGCGAACCCGAGGAAACTCCATGCCCCCTGCTGATACTTCAATCCTGCAGCCGGAGTGGCAAACTGAAGCTCAGCATCCCGGATGAGGCCACGGTCTTTGAATGAATATCCTAGGCCAGCCCCCATGAATTGTACGAATGGCTGTAGATTCGATGATGTGGCCATGATGGGAGTGCGCACGCCCATATAGGCAAAATACTGGTTATGGTTGTCCATCTGGAAGCCAGTAAAGATATCTCCAGCTCCTGCGATGCCAGGCCAGGACAAAACTGTCGCCAGCATCAGGCCGCACGTGCGGTGAGTTCGCACCATCGATCGGCTCCCTTCTCTATCCCTTCAATCGTGAACCCTGCCTGCACCATCTCGTGAGACTGTGTGATCCATGTCCGGCGTATTCGTAGAGAGAATGCCCCGACATAGAGCATCCCCTTGACATCGACGAGATCGACCGTCCCCGGAATATGGACGGAAAGTCCAGCTTGAGAAATCTGTTCAAGCTTACCAGTCAAGATTCGATCACGAAACACAAGACGACAATTCTGCTGGTAGGGAATACGGACATGTCGTCGGTGTGAGGTTCGAGACTTCGCCACTATTTTCTGAAACACACGGAATACGGACCAGAAACTTCGAGCAATCCCGGGCTCCACATCCGGTTGATTCCACACGGAGGAGTCAGAAAACGTGAGGGCAATCAACGCCTCAGTCTGCTTCTCCTCGATGTCCTCAAATTTCAACCCGATTTCGACAACTCGCGGTGACAAACGATGTTGCCTGCAGATTCTGGCTCTTAGTGTAAGCCGTTCCCCACGCAGCCCTTTGATAGTGCATAAGAGGCTCTTCCCGTCAGCCTGTAGCTGTCCGGGCAGACGGACACAGGCACCAGTTTCATTGATATCAACGACGATGCCATGAAGCTGGCGGTCAGATGTCGCCACATCGCACGACAATCGTCGCTTAATCCTGAAGAACGCCCGCCATTCAGGCACTTCTGCTGCCGCTAAGATGGCGACACTGACTAGGATCAGGTTGATTCCTCCCCAAAATAGACTGACGGTCAGCCCTGGAACTGGTACCTGTGTGAGCCAGAGACGAACTCCAGTGACCAGCCCGGCGATGAGCAACCCCATGATGACGACGTGGGGAATGATGTACTTGAACCTCGCCGCACCCTGCTTCTCCTGCGCAATTCCTTTTGGTGTAATGATAAATGGCCGAGGCTTTCGAGGCTGAACTGCCGTCTTGAGCGTTGCCCCGCTGAGAGCCACACAGTCGGCTGTTTCATAGATATCGGACCAGAACGCATTGCGAGTCCCTCGGCTGACAGTCCGTAACATCACGAGTGTTGCCAGGTAATACGACCCGAAGAAACTGACGATCGATGGAACATCGGCTGCGACCGGCACAACACCGAACAGCAGCGTGAACAGCGGCGCCACAAGGCAGATGACCCGTGGGATTCCGTGGAGAAAGTAGAAAATGGAGGCAAAATAGCCGAATCGCTGAGCCAGGCTCAGTCCTCGCATCGTGAATGGATTAAATCTGAACAGGATCTGTACATGCCCCGTTGCCCAACGAATCCGTTGTTTCATCGTGCGTTCGAACGTCTCCGGCATCAAGCCGGCTGCTAAGACCTTATTCAGGTAGCACGAGCGATACCCCTTCGCGTGGATCACCATACTGGTATGGATGTCTTCGGTCACCGTTTCCGTCCGAAAACCGCCGATCTCCTCTAGAGCTCGGCGCCGGAGTAGGCCACAGCTTCCGGCAAAGAACGCACTGTTATGCCGGTCACGTCCCGATTGAAGGACACGATAGAAGAGAGCCTGTTCATTCTTGAGCACTCCTTCGATCTGCAGATTCTTTTGGAAGATGTCAGGATTGTAAAAGTGATGTGGCGTTTGGACAATGGCCACTTTCTCGTCATGGAACAATCCAACCGTGTCATACAAGAAATCTTTGGTCGGCACATGGTCTACATCGAAGATTGCAATGATTTCCCCGTTTGTGTGCTGCAACGCATGGTTCAGATTGCCGGCTTTGGCATGCAGTCTGTTGGGTCGGCGTATATATTCGCAGTTGAGCGATGCCGCTAAGCGCTGAACCTCATCCCGCTGGCCATCATCGAGCACATAGACCCGATAGCGATCCTGTGGATACTTTTGGTTCGTGCATCCGATTAAGGTACGGCGGAGGATTTCTAATGGTTCGTGCACGACTGTTACAAAAATGTCCACTGTCGGATAGCTGGTTGGCCGTACCGCCTTCCGTTCCAGCGGAGACCATGCATGATAGGCAAAGAGGAGGATCTGAATGAAGGCATAGAGCTCAGCTATATAGACCGTCCAGCTGACCAGCAGGCTCGACCAATCGGCCGTATTTAATGTGTACAGCCCGCGCCATACCAGGTATCTGGTGTAGAGCAACAAGGTCAGTATCAAAATGATCTGCCGTCCTTGTTTTCTCCAGCTCAGCAAGCTGATTGCAGCCAGTACAATCAGCGACAGGGGTATTGCGACCGAAGAATCGTAAAAGTCATGTATCCAGTTCATTGGAATTGTCCCAGTGTGGTCCGTGTGTCCTGTGGAAACGTCACCTCTGTGGTTTTCTGTTCGCTGCGGCTCATGTGACTAAGCCTAGAACAAATCTGGTTAGCTGCCATACCGAGCTGGTAGGGGTTTTCGTATCCAGAGTGGGTACTACTTTGGAGGGGATATTCGGCAGGATTTATGGACGTTCGCATGGCCATTGAGAATTCGCTTTTCACGTAAGCCTTTACCATTGAGAAGCGCCTCTCCTGGGTTCTGATTACGCCATTTGCCAGTTTGTAGGATCCATCGGGGAACCATTTTTCTGAAGGTTCGAAAGGGGTGGGAACTGGCGCATTGCGGTGGCCAAGCAACCATACGTTCGATTCCGATTCTCAAGAATCGCTGGATTTCTATAGAGGTGTTGCTACCTTCAACATATCTCTCAGGGGGCGGATGTGAAGATAACCTCGATCGCTGGAATAGTAGCCGGTATCGGCGCTCTGCTTTTTTTCCTGTTCAGCGCGAGCACCTCCCGCCACACTACTGCGAAACCGCAATCCTCTGCTTCTGACACGCACACCCAAGTGGTTGCTACCGTTGGGACACGGCCCATTACGCTAGCGGAAGTCGAACAGACCGTCGCTCTTTCGTTGTATCAATTAGAAGAGCAGCGGACAAAGCTGCTGCGTGAGTCGACCCAACATCTCATTGAGGAAGAATTGCTGGCTGCAGAAGCAGCCCGAGTCGGTGTGACCGTTTCTGACCTCATCGAGCGAGCGGGTGAATCTGAAACCGTGGCCAAGCTGGCGGGTTTCCCAGGGCCAATCCGTCTGACCGGAAAGTCGTCACCGTTCCCGTTTGTTTCAGAGGAAATGTTGAGAGTTCGGCGGGCGCTCTTGGTTCAGTTGCGTCGAAAGGCAGAGATTCACGTGAGTCTTTCTCAGCCAGAACTACCAGTGCTAGACGTCAGTCCTGACGATGATCCTTGGACCGGCACCGCACACGCACCGGTCACAATTATTGAGTTCTCTGACTTTGAATGTCCCTATTGCAAGAACAGCGTCCCCGTGTTGAAGGCCCTCCTCGCAAAGTATCCTGGAAAGGTGAAGCTCGTCTACCGTGATTTTCCAGGGCCGAATCATCACCAGGCACTGCCTGCTGCGGTAGCCGCTCAGTGCGCTGCAGAACAAGGCCGGTTTTGGGACTATCATGATGCCTTGTTCACCCGACAATCACCGACAACCAGATGGAATTATTCCTCTCTCGCCAAAGATCTAGGACTGCACCAGCCTCCATTCGACGTGTGTCTAAAGGACAACCGTTACCGTGACGAGGTATTGAAGGATTTGCAAGATGGGCTCAAAGTCGGTGTGACAAGTACACCGACTTTCTTCATCAATGGTCGTCCGCTGATCGGTGCCAGACCACTTGCAGACTATCAGGAAATCATCGATAGACTTCTCGCTCCATCCGCTTCCTCATAACCCCCTTGTAAGATCAATCATGGCTAGACTACTCTCATCCCAGGAGGGCCTGGGCATGGAAGAAAGCCGACTCATAAAAACCAAAGAACAATGGGCCAAGGCTCGTCGAGGTGGAGAAGAACGCGAAGTGTTCTATGAAGGAGACGAGCGCCTCCCTCCCGGCCAACACCTCGTCGACAACTTTCCCGTGCTGGATCTCGGCTTCAAACCCGAGATACCTTTAGGCGAATGGAGACTCAGCATCGGCGGATTTGTCGCTGCCCCTCTTGCCTGGACATGGGAGCAATTCTTGGCACAACCCCAATTCAAAGACCGGTCGGACTTCCATTGCGTTACCTCATGGAGCCGTTATGACAACGACTGGGAGGGCGTGAGCTTTAAGCACATTATGTCCATGGTAAAACCGCTGTCGCTTGCCCGATTTGTCCTGTTCAAGTCCTATGACGATTACACCACGAACCTCCCGCTTGAGGCCTGTGACGATGACGATGTGCTGATCGCTCATAGCTGGAATGGCAAACCCTTATCCCGAGACCATGGTGGTCCGGTCCGTGTGATCGTCCCCAAACGGTATGCCTGGAAGGGAGCGAAGTGGGTGAAGGAAATTACGTTTTCAGATAAAGATGAGAAAGGGTTTTGGGAAGTCCGCGGGTATTCCAACACCGCGTTTCCTTGGAAGAATGATCGCTACGGATAGGTGGTTATTTCTTCATCCACCCACCAGGACCCTCAACAAAGTTTCCTGGTTTGGTGTTCTGAATGGCCTTTTCTCCGGCGAGCCTTTGAACGGCCTGGACATTGGTGCCGTTTCTCTTTGCGATATCTTCGTAGGCCTGCCGCCGCTTCTGATTCACCTCCTCGATTAATACTTGGGCTTCGGCATTGGCAGGGTTCACCGCCCCCAGGTAGCCGTTGGCCTTTTCTCCGACCAACCCGTTTGCTTTCGCTTCATCCAATGAGAGTGCGAAGGCAGACGAAGTGACTACTGCCCATATGATCGTCACACACACCGCACTGGTTAGCCGTGCTATGAACATCGTTCTTTCCCTCCCCAACTAGAATAGTCCGCTGTCATTCGACAGAACCTGATCCAAGTCCTTGTCAACTTTCAGCCGAATCTCATGATCGATCTTCACATTGAGATTGATCGTAATCGGTTTGTCCGGCGCAGCAACCTCGACTCGCGGTGTACAGGCATCCAAGATCAGGAGCAGAGGTGCCCACGCCAGCACGCCAACGCCTATCCGTATGGTTCCGCTCTGCATGGTCCGCCTCATAGTGGTCCTACTCGTTTATACTTTCGTTCGATGGTCCCCTGGATATCTTCGACCAGGCGAAGACTTTTAAGAAGCGTAGGGATGTGCTCCTGCACGGTCAGATTGAAGTGAATCGGAGGGACACTTCGGAGGTCTGGATTCCTGCCTTCCACCCGAGCGTTCAGGTCCAACATTCCGGTTTCTCCGTATTTCACGCCGACGCGCAAGTGTGAGTACTGAAAGTTGTTGAGTGCTTCTGCAACCAGCTGGACTTGCCGATCAGATTCCGTAAAGACCTTCGACGAATCGGACGTCGAGACGTACCGTATGACCCCTCCCGGAGGCTGTGCTTCCATCACGCCATCTTTCACGATGATCCCACTCGACGTAATGGTCACGGGAAGTGTCCCATGAAGTGTTCCGGTTCCCTGGAGCCCCTTCTGTTGTTCCACGTTGAGAATTTTCGCAAGATCAAGATTTCGCAGAGAAAATGTCGTGGTCACCGGCGGCCTGGCTACGTCTACCACAGGACCAGGATTGCTGACCGTCCCTCCAAATATTTCGCACTGGAAGTCTCTCACATCTATCATCGGCAGATCATCTGTTAATTTCCACTTTATTTGGTAGGAGGCCATAAGATTGGCGACGTCAACACCGCTCTGGACTGTCGCAACGACGAGTGAGGCTGGTTGGTTCATGACAATTGATTCAAGCCCTTGGGTATGGAACACCATCGTGGTGCTCAAACCCTTGACGACATAATCGGTGTAGTGGCCGGACAGTTTCTCAGCCACAACCTTCGCGGTTGCTGAGACGGCATTCATCATATTGATCCGGTCGTGGGAGCCGCTTGGCCAGGAGGCATCGACGGTGGCCGTGAATATTCCATCGATCAGATCGGATGAAGGAGGAAGTCCCATGATCATCTTGCTGAGCCGCCGATCAGTGCCGTTAAATGTCACCGGACCGATGACACCATGCATCACTCCTTGCGCCGTCTGGAGAGGCTGCTCGATCGTAGCGGTCGCGAACCCTTCGTGCGTTGGGGTATCGACTCGCAGGTCGGCCTTGATGCTGCCCTGATCTGCCGAGAATTTGACTAGCCAATCACTCGTGGCAGGCCCCCAAGAACCCGACTCCGGACTTATTCCCGCGACCGACAACGTTCCTTCTGCGGCCCATGCGGTCCTGGTTGTTTCTGCCCTCTGCAGCCTCAAGCTACCTCGCGTGATTCGAATGTTCCGACCGCTTAGTTTCATGGTTGGAGCTCGAATCGTTGCGATCATCACTCCCCCGCTGCAGTGGATCGCTGTCAGGTCGCACTCAACTGTCAGCGGCTCTGACAAATTCAGCGTGACGCTGGAAATAAGCGTGGAGCCTTGTCCGATCTGTTTCGCCGTCACTGAAGATGGCGGTAACAGTATGCCACGCAGGTGTGACCGAGCCAGCTTCACTGTCCCTTGAATTTTTCCCGTCGCCTCCTTCGCTGACAGCCTTTCAGTAATGGCCTTCGGAAGAACACCTTCCAGGTGATAGGCCCCTTCGGCCAATACCAACTCATAGCCAAGGCCCTCGGCACGGGTGGTTTCGAACTGTGCCACCAACGGCCCTGGTGTCAGACCGTAGGTCACATGCAATGGTCCTTGCGCCACCGTACGTATCGGCGTTTCTTTCCAATAGAGAGTCCCCTGCACAGGCTTGCTATTCTCAATTCGTACCAGCTGATCCCCATGAGGAAGGATCAATCGGATCGCTTCGGGAATAATGCGTGGTTGGGTATTAATCGTCGCGGTCAGCAAGACACCGGGGCTCATGGCCCACTCTGCCTGAGTGGCATTTCCTCCGAATCTCCCCTCGTAGGCAATGGCAATATCCTTTGCCACGCCTTTCAGAGCCGGCAGCGTGACATTGACTCGCATAGTGCCGTCCAGATGTGTGCGTTCGTCTTCCCACAACGAGCTGAGTGCGGCCTCTGCGGCAGCATTCCCCGCCCAATCTATCGCCACCTCTCCCGTGACTTTTTCCAGTTCGGGACCGATCGGGACAAGGAGTGCGATGAATGGAGCCAGTTCTTGCACGTTGATCTCAAGGCGCCCATTGACCTGAATTTGTGAATCGTTCGGATGCGACTGCGACTGCCAGGAAACGATCGGTGCCGCTTGCGGTCGCTGCGATGCCAAGATCACCGACCAGGTACTGGCAGAATGCCCGACTACGGCCAGGCGATAGGATGCGGTATCGCGTCCGCGAAAGACGAGGTGACCACCGACCTCTCGGCCGCTGTACGTCAGATTCCCGTCAATCGTCACTCTGCGCAGTGGACCCGTTGCCTGTTCACGAAAGATGGTGAGATGATCTAGTTGCAACTCGTCAAACGGGAAGATCGGAAGACTGTGTAAGAGATCTCCTGCCGTCAACAATCGCCATGGCAATCGCTCATCATCAGACTGATCCGTATCTCGCCCATCTTCCGCGGTGGGTTCGGTGGACTGCACGTTCAGCACATGGATGGCCGCGTCTCTCAATAAGATGCGATTGACACGCCCTTGAAGCAGTTCGGTCAGATCATATCGTATTTCCGTATCTGTCAGCGAGACCATCAGTCGTTCTTCGCCCAAATCCTCTTGAAATGAAATCACAGGAATGCGCATATGCGTCCAGCCTGGATAGCTGAGCTGGAGGATCACGTTGCTGTAGCCATAGTCACGCAGCCTATTCGCTAAGAAATAGGAAGCACTCAGTGGCAACAGTAAATAGCAGCTAAAGAGAGCTACTAATACAAGGAGAAGGACTATCTGGTACCGTTGAGTCAGCATGGTTTGTCTGATCCACCTCGATCACTTGCAATGGTTGTCAAATAAATCCATAAGCCCTGTCAAGAGATGCAAACGGCTCTGTCATCGGACAGGATCCGATCGGACGCTCTTTGGAACCGTGGACAGGCAGCGTTCGTGAAGGAAGAGAACGGACGGTGCAGAGCTTATCCTGAAGTCGGAGGGGATTCAGCAGCCGGTTCTTCGCATTTCTTGCAGTCCAGATGGGTGCCCAGATGCTGCTCGCGCCCTGCGACGGTGAGTACCCAGGGGCGATTGATGAAGGGGGGATGATGCCGTACGTGCTGCCCATGGCCACAGGTCAGATTGGCCACCCAATCGCCGTGTTCGTCCTGGTGATACCCAATGATCGGCTGTTGCATAGTACAACGATGCTCGTCTTGCAGATGGAGAGCGGATGAAGATCAGGGCAGCGAACAAGTCACGGCATTTTCTCCGCAGTGGTTCGTTTGGTACAGCGCCCGGTTATCGTTTCTCGAATGGTAGTTCCGGCCGCTGGGCAGCGGGGAAATACCGCCAGTGCTTTGCCTCATCTTGATCAAAACTTCCGACAAAGATGACATCTCGATCGAGAGATCGAAATTCCGAGAGACTCGTGCGACAGTTCTGTGAATCGATGACTCGTGCATCGTACTGCCCAACCACATACACCTTTTCCTTTGCTGCCTGATAAATGTTCCGTCGACCGGCATACCCGGTATCGGGAAACAATTCGGTAGAGGAAGAACAACCGCTCATACTATTCACGTGCATGGTGAGATTAAATCGCTGAAGGAATGGGTCTGTCGCCATTCTCGCGATGGTCAACCGAAGTTGAGCCGATGCGACCTCAGCCGAAGCCGGCTCGGGAGTGTTACTGTTGCATCCGATGCAGAGGAGCACCGCACTTCCAACAACGGCAGACCATGAGCGCGTATTCACTTGGATGCCGGAACCTTTGGGGCCGCACCGATGGCATCAAGCCCCTCCTGAGCGCACGCATCATCCAGATAGGCACCCGGTGCTCCACCGACACCGATTCCCCCGATCACTTCTCCGCTGATTTCGATGGGCAGTCCTCCGCCCAGGATAAGAATCTCGCCGTTAATGTCTCGAAGCGCCTGCAGCGTAGGGACTTTCATGATGAGATCGGCTAACTCGCTGGTTGGGCGTCGCAGACTGGCTGCCGTGTAGGCTTTCTTCCGGCTACTATCGACCGTGTGTGATCCGGCACCATCGGCACGTCCCATTGCACGCAGGACGCCGGCTCGATCAACTACGGACACGCTCACTCGATAGCCGTCTTTCTTGCAGGCGTCCAATGCCGCCTGAATTGCCTTATTCGCTGTCCCAAGCGGTAAGACAGATTCTTTTGGAAGCTCGTCTGCAGATGTTGACTGTGGCGTGGGTAGCCCTGCGAGAGACAGTACTATCGTTGCAGCAACGACTAGGCGACTAATTGGTTCCTGCACGAACGGAGGCATCATAGTCTCACCTACCCTTTCCTCTACTGCGTACTGAGACTACGGATGCCCAAAGACGCTGTCAAGAGATCCAGCAACTGTCGGGGGGATGCAGTTAGAGTTCGGCTGCCCGTTTCTGGCCGGTTGATCGAGCCTTGGTTGTCGTAATCGGCGCCCCCAGCTCTTCGACCAAGGCTCGTAGCGGCTCCGCGATCGACCAGGCCTGCGCCGGACAGCCTCGTGGCTGGTGTGGTGGGTCCCCGTCGAAAATCTCCGACACGTGTCCGAGACAGACCTCTTGTAAGTGGGCCTCTATTCCGTTGAGGAAGGCTCGCGCCTCAGTCCTTGTTTCGACCGTATCTCCAAAGGTTTTTACCCAAGCCGTCACAAAAGGACCCAAGAGGAATGGCCAGACAGTCCCCTGATGATAGGCGCTATCTCGTTCCATAGGTCCACCCTCGTACCGTGGGCGATACCGACTGTCTTGTGGTGACAACGTTCTCAGCCCCACTGGCGTGAGGAGATGGTCTTTCATCGTGCAGAGCACCTGCTTGGCCTGCTCCTTCGTCAACAGATCATCACAGAGGGAGATGGCATACACTTGATTGGGACGAATTGATGGGTCGTCTCCCTCAGGCCCATCAATCGTATCGTACAAGTACATTCCGTCCTTATGCCAGAATTTCTCCCGGAAGGACTCCACCGCTCGTATCCGATTTTTTAGACAGTCAAGGGCATACTCTGATTCGCCAAATTCCGCAGCCAGACGTGCACCGACGTCCAGCGCCCTAATCCACAGGGCCTGAATTTCTACCGGCTTTCCGGACCGAGGTGTGACGACCCAGTCACCGATTTTGGCATCCATCCACGTGAGTTGAGTACCGAGCGTTCCACCAGCGATGAGCCCGTCCCCTTCATCCATATGGATATTGTATCGAGTGCCGCGACGGTAGCCATCGAGAATCTGTTTAACCGCAGGCCATGCGACGGATCTGATGCTCGTCGTATGACCACTGTACGCAAGATACCGGTCGACGGCATAGATGAACCACAGTGATGCATCAATCGTGTTGTATTCCGGCTCCTCACCACTATCAGGAAAACGGTTAGGTACCATCCCGTTGGAAACATGAGCAGCGAATGATTCGATGATGTGTCGAGCAACGTCATGCCGCCCCGTGACGAGGCACAGCCCTGGAAGGGAGATGAAGGTGTCTCGCCCCCAATCCGTAAACCAGGGATATCCAGCAATGACCGTCTGCTTCGTGTCTCGCACCACGAGAAACGTTTCTGCCGCCTGCCTGAATGCCTCGGCCAACGGATCGGCGGCTGGCGCAGACTTTTGCAACCGTCCACGTCGCACGCGTTCGTTGGAGATGAGACGAGTGACGCCGAGGCTATCATTCTTGTCGCTGGTAAGTGTGAGTATATGCGCTTTCCCAGGTTTCAGCTCGAACATGAACTCGCCCGGTGACCACCAGTCTTCCTCACAATCAAGTCCCCGCTGTTGCTCCAGAGGAAACTGCACATGCCGATACCAATCTGGTTCATGGTGATATGTACCTGAATGGAAAGCTCGGACAGCCTGCAAACTGTCGTAGGGAGACCAGGTCACGCACTGTTGGCCAATCACGGCCAACGTCGAAAGACTTCCGTTCTCGTGATGCAGGCCATGATACTCACGTCCCGTCAGCATCGGTCGCACTCTCAGTACGACAGGCGCACTCTTTGTGCCCATCAACTTCCATTGAATGATTACAATGTCGCGTCCTTGGACACAGAAGATTTCACGCTGAATTTGTTGGTCCCTGCAAGCAAACGTCCATGTCGGCCAGGGGGTTGATGAGAATGAGGTGCAGCGCGTGTATCCGTTGGGATGGATTGCTCCTGGATACAGGTTGCTGGAGAGAGAAAACTCCTCGTTACCGATCTGAACCCATTCTTCGACGTGATTGACCAGTACATACCGATCGGTTGGTGGTCGGCGCGCCGTCAATAACAGCGCATGGTACCGACGCGTATTGGCACCGGCAATGGTCCCTGAGGCAAACCCACCACGACCGTTTGTTTCCAACCATTCAATGTTCAGTGCGCGATCGAGATTTTGACAAGTTGCTTTCTCAACTCTCATCCTCTCCACCACCCCGGACAGCAAGGATTGGCTGGTTTCCTCGTACATGCATGCTGCAAGGAAGGCAACGACCGATCTTCGCCGTCTACTCCCCCGACTGCTGGATTAACTTTGCCACTAGTCCCGTCCATCCCGTCTGATGGCTGGCTCCGACACCGGCGCCGTTGTCGCCATGGAAATATTCATAGAAGAGAATTGCATCCCGCCAGAATGGATCGTCTTGGAATTTCCGGGTGCTTCCATAGACTGGACGTCGGCCGGTGGTGTCACGAAGGAAAATGTGCGTCAATCGTCGCGAAATCTCAGAGGCAACCTCATTCAAGGGGACTAATTGACCGGATCGGACCGGGCACTCGACTTTGTACTCGTCACCCAGAAAATAATGAAACTTCTGGAGTGATTCGATCAGCAGATAGTTGACCGGGAACCAGATTGGGCCCCGCCAGTTCGAATTGCCTCCGAAAAGTCCCGTGCTCGATTCAGCGGGTTCATAGTCCACCCGATAGTCTCTGCCCATGATGGACAACATATAGGGATGATCCTTGTGATAGCGTGAGAGCGCCCGGATGCCATACGGGGAGAGAAATTCTTCTTCGTCGAGCATGTACCGCAACACCGACTTGAGCCGCGAGGGATTGACTAAGGACAAAAACCTCCGCACCTCTCCGTCTTGTGAATGGGTCTCGACATGAGCGCTAAAATCTGGCCTGTTTTCAATGAACCATTGCATGCGGTGCTTAAATCGAGGGAGTTTGTCGATCAACTCTGAGTCCAACGTCTCCACCGCAAAGAGCGGGATCAGCCCGACGAGCGATCGGACCTTGAGCGGACAGGTATGACCGTCCGGAAGGTGCAGCACGTCGTAGAAAAATCCATCTTCTCTACTCCATAGCTCGATTTTTTCGCCGCCGATGTTGTTCATGGCTCGGCAGATATACACGAAATGCTCGAAGAACTTGCTGGCTACGTCTTCGTACGCTCGATTGTCACGCGCGAGTTCCAGGGCAATCGAGAGCATATTGAGGCAGTACATCCCCATCCAACTGGTCGCATCCGATTGCTCGATATGACCGCCGGTTGGCAAGGGCGCGCTACGATCGAAGACACCAATGTTATCGAGTCCGAGAAATCCCCCTTGGAAAATGTTTTTCCCTTCGGCATCTTTTCGATTGACCCACCAGGTGAAGTTCAATAACAGCTTATGGAACACTCGTTCGAGGAAGACACGATCTCCGAATCCTTTTCGTTTTTTCTCGATCTTGTAGACACGCCAGGCAGCCCAGGCGTGGACCGGGGGGTTGACATCTCCGAACGCCCATTCATAGGCCGGAATCTGGCCGTTCGGGTGCATATACCATTCTCTGAGTATCAGAATCAGCTGTTCCTTTGCGAAAGTCGAATCGACCAGGGCCAGGGGAATGCAATGGAATGCCAAATCCCACGCCGCATACCAGGGATATTCCCATTTGTCAGGCATTGAGATCACGTCAGCATTGTAGAGATGGGCCCAGTCGGAGTTCCGCCCATGGAGCCGCTCCTGAGGAGGATCCGGCATTCCCGGATCACCGACCAGCCAACGTCTTAGGTCATAGTGGTAGAATTGTTTACTCCACAGTAATCCGGCAAATGCTTGCCGCTGCACACGCCGCGCATCTTCTGAAAGATTAGGTGGAGCCAGTTCGTCATAAAACTCGTTGGCTTCCCGGATCCGCTGCGTAAAGAGGCCGTCACACGTCGATACTTCGAAACCTCCGGCGTTGTCCTTATCCGTCAGGCGAAGACGAATAATCTCCGATGCTCCGGGTGGCAAGGTTAGTACATAGTGCGCAGCGGCTTTTGACCCGATCTGCTCAGGGTTTATCGCATCCTTTTGACCATGGATCACGTAGTCATGAAAACTGTCTTTCACATAGGTAGAGCCTTCTTGATCGCCGTACAATCGGCGAGTATTCGTTTCATTCTCAGTGAAGAGTAATGGAGGCTTCCCTTCACACCACAGGCGGCGTTGACCGTAATACTCATGATCGAACTCAATAATACTCATGCCTTGGACAGGCTTCCCTGCACGCATTCTCGGTCGACGAGCATCGATCCCCCATGCCCACGTATTCCGGAACCAGAGAGTGGGTAACAGTGTCAACTCAGCAGAAGCTGGCCCGCGGTTCGTCACGTGAATACGAACGAACAGATCTTCCGGCGTCGTCTTTGCGTACTCCACGACGACATCAAAGTAGCGATTCTCATCGAAGATACCCGTGTCGATCAGTTCATATTCCACATCTCCACGTTGGCGCCGGTGATTTTCCTCAATCAGTCTGGCATAAGGAAATTCAGCCTGTGGATACTTGTACAGATACTTCATGTATGAATGTGTAGGTGTAGAATCTAAATAGAAATAGTATTCCTTTACATCTTCCCCATGATTCCCTTCGTTACCTGTCACACCGAATGCTCGTTCCTTGAGAATGGGATCACGCCCATTCCAAAGCGCGATGGCAAAACAGATGTATTGGTGACGATCTGAAATCCCGCCAAGCCCGTCTTCATTCCATCGGTAGGCGCGGGAGCGAGCATGATCATGAGGAAAGGCTTCCCAAGCCGTTCCGTGAGGGCTGTAGTCCTCACGCACCGTTCCCCAGGCACGTTCACTCAGGTAGGGCCCCCATCGTTTCCAATGTTGCCTCCTGGCGGCATCTTCCTCGAGGCGCTGCTGCTCGGCGAGTCGGGAAACCTCAGTGCGGGAAGCTGTCCGAACCGTTTTTGCCACAACACCTCTTTTCTACGTAGCAATCATGATGTGGAGAATGGCGCTACGATGCGCCTCCACTAGTCCTAAATCAAGCGGTGCCCGTCGATCATGACCACCAATTCCCTTCTCTTCTTCGGTTTCTCGAGGCTTCCGCTAAAGAAAGGGACAGTGATTATGTTGAGAGAGGGAGGGCAGCCTTAGAAAAAGCAGTTTGTGAAGGCGGTGGAGATGTGAAGGACTGTGGGAAGGTAACTGGAAGAACAGGATGGGCCAAGTAGACCGGGAGGTTAACTCCAGACCACTCGCTCTTGATTCAAGAGGTACTCAATAACCTCGATACTATTCCGCATCTGGATTTGAGCCTGTTCAGACATGGGGAGCACGGCTCCAACCAGCTTGCCGGATTCCATATCCATGAGCGAGGGAATGTCTTCACCCGATAACTTTTCAAGATTGCTGCGAAAGCTAGCCAAGGGAGACCTCCTGGTTGAATCCTTCTCGGCGCGTTTGCAGTGTTACTTTAATGTAGGAGAGATCTGGAGGTGCATGCGCTAGACAGAACGCATACCATACACATTCCTCGCACCATGAGTAGCCTCTCTATCTCATTGTTTCCACGATGTTTATTGGCGATTGTGTGCAGGGGGTAGAAGCGGAGGAAGCGCACCAAGGTAACGAAAGGTCCCGTGATTGAGAAGGGTCGTGTCGGGCTTCAATCGGAAATCATCATGTTCGGCATCGACAAAACGTGGATCGGTAGTCATATCCGACTCAGCCTGAAGCTCCGGTGCCGGAACATTCGGGGAGCCGGCTCTCATATAGTTCCCGTCACTATTAAACAACGCGTTATACGAGGTCTTGGTTTGACTCGACGCGGCAATGAGAAATCCAACTTTATTGAGACTCACAATATTTCCCGAAGCTTCGATCGTCGACGAGCCTAGGAATGCCGCTCCGCCACCATTCTTAACCAGGGTGTTATTGATCAGGACCACTTTTGCCTGATCACTGATCACGACGGCCTCAAATAGATTTCTGGTAATGATATTGCGCTCAAGCCGAACCGAAGACTTGCCGGTTACATTCACACCGTGGTCGTTGTCATGGATAACGTTCCCAATCAACTGGACTTGAGAGTCCGTGACATGCACGCCGGTCGTCTCACTTCCCCCGATCACACAGTCTTCGATGCGAACATCGTGCACCTGTTGACCAAAGACCATCCCTTTCACATGAAGTTGATGGAGCCTAATGCGGGTTCCATTAAAGATTCCGAGAGCATGTCCCCCGTGCTCGTTAATGGTGAGCCCGCTGATGTCAATGTCCGTTGCCCCATACGGCCACTTTCCTACATGCAGCACGCCAACCATCGTACCTCGTCCCAGCAGGATAGTTTTGTCGACTCCAGCACCGACAATCTTGATCTTCTCCTTGCTATGAATGGTCAAGTCCTGCGCGTAAGTTCCGGCCTTGATCAACACCGTATCGCCCTTCCCGGCACTATCGACCGCTTCTTGAATCGATGTGAAGTCTCCTGAGCCGTCGAGTGCGACAGTAATGGTTTTTGGCGCGGAGATAGGATTCTCAGCCAGAGCTATCGCAAACCCAGCGCTGGTTATCCCGAATAGTATGACCGTGAGAAAGACAAGCCGCATGAAGAATTTCATACAAGCGGAGAGCCAACCCTGTCAATCACCCTTTGTTGTACGGCATAACGCATGATAAGCTCCGCCGCCATGATACTTGTTGGTCTGACTGGTGGCGTGGCGACCGGGAAAAGCACGGTCGCGAAAATGTTCAGGCGATGCGGCGCCGTCGTGATCGATGCTGATCAGTTGGCGCGAGATGTGGTCCAGGCAGGCAAACCGGCGTGGCGAGACATTGTCCATACCTTTGGTAGAGGAATCCTTAATCCTGATCGTACGATCAACCGCCCAGCGCTCGGCTTGCTCATATTCAGTCATCCCAGGAAACGACGTGATCTCGAGCGTATCATTCATCCTCGTGTGGCTCGTGAACAGCAACGACTGACGAGACAGGCGGCCAGAATCGATCTGGACGCCGTCGTGATCTATGACGTTCCCCTCCTATTTGAGGCGGGTGTCGACAAACGCGTCGACAAGATCGTTGTCGTGACCGCCGATCGAGAAACCCAAATTGCCCGCCTCAGCACACGAAACGGCCTCTCACGATCCGAAGCCCTTCGACGGATCAGGAGCCAGATGCCGATGAATCGAAAATGCCGGCTCGCAGACTTTGTCCTCGACGGAACGAAAGACACACGACGCCTCAAAAAAGACGTGGCGAAGATTTGTGGCGACCTCCGGTCGCTGTAAGGGGTCGTTTTTCTCCCTGAGAAGATTGACTAGATTTAGCGTAACAACCTCCTACCTTCTGATTCTTGTGCTGTGATAGAGTCACCGACCATGCATAAACTCGTCATCATCGGCTCCGGTCCTGCTGGACTCACTGCTGCCATCTATGCCGCGCGGGCCAATCTCTCACCGCTTCTCATTGAGGGATGGCAATCCGGTGGCCAGCTCACGACCACGACGGAAGTCGAGAACTATCCCGGGTTTGCAAAGGGCATCATGGGCCCGGAACTCATGAAGGAAATGCGGGCACAGGCGGAGCGATTCGGGACAGAGTTTCTTACCGGTGACGTTTCCGCTGTGAGCTTCAAGAATCACCCATTGACACTTACGATTGATGGCGAGCGTACCGTCGAGGCGAAAACCGTCATCATTGCCACTGGGGCCTCAGCGATTCCGATTGGCCTGCCCAATGAGAAGCGATTGACCGGTCACGGCGTCTCAACTTGCGCAACCTGCGATGGGTTTTTCTTTCGCGGGAAGGAGCTCATTGTTGTTGGTGGTGGGGATAGCGCAATGGAAGAAGCGAACTTTCTGACCAAGTTCGCCACGAAGGTATCTCTCGTCCATCGCCGGGACAAGCTTCGTGCATCGAAGATTATGCAAGATCGGGCCATGAAGAACGAGAAAGTCAGTTTTATCTGGAATGCTGTGGTTGAGGATATCCTGGGGCATGAGGTTGTCACCGGTGTGCGGCTGAAGAATGTCGTTACTGGGAAAACATCGGAAATGCCCTGCGCCGGTGTTTTTGTTGCCATCGGCCACAGACCCAATACTGCGTTGTTTGCCGGTCAGATTGATATGGACGAGAAGGGCTACATCAGGACTCACTCGGGAACAGCCACCAGTATTTCCGGCATCTTTGCCGCCGGTGATGCGCAGGATTCACGCTATCGTCAGGCCGTGACTGCAGCCGGGTCTGGCTGCATGGCGGCGATCGATGCCGAGCGATTCCTAGAGTCCAGTGAAGGGTGAGGCGTTAGGGCTGACATGCGCTGGGCCATCGCTCATTACCACGAACTTGCCCTCAAAGGCCGCAATCGCGACTACTTTGAGCAATGCCTCATTCAGAACATCCGGACAGCCCTCAAGGATTTAGGCGTTCGACAGGTTCAGGACCTCCACAGCCGGATCCGTATTGATCTCCCTCTTGAAGCGAACGCGGATGTGGTTCGAGATCGGCTCGTTCGTGTGTGTGGCATCGCAAACTTCTCGCTGGGTCGTGTGATTCCGCTGCAGATCGCGAACCCTGACCTGGCGGCGCTCGCTGAGGTCGCGGTCGAAGAGATCACGGCAACCTCATGCACGACCTTTCGAGTCACAGCCAAACGAGCGGATAAGCGATTGGCGCTGACGTCGATGGATATCGAAAGAATCATCGGTGCAACAATATGCGAACGAACCGGCAAGACCGTCAATCTGAAAAACCCAGATGTGACTATTTATATCGAGCTGCTGTCGAGGGAAGTCTATTGCGCGGCGGAAAAAATTGAGGGACCTGGGGGGATGCCAGTCGGAGTCAGCGGAAAGATCGCCTGTTTGATCTCGGGAGGCATCGATTCACCGGTTGCCGCCTACCGCATGATCAAACGCGGTTGTCATGCCTCCTTTGTTCATTTTTCAGGCCGTCCTTTGGTGAGTCGTGCTTCTGAGGACAAGGTGCGGGAGTCGGTCCAAACCCTCACGGCGTATCAATATGCGTCGCGTCTCTACGTCATTCCTTTCGGAGAAATCCAGCGCGAGATTGTGTTGAATACACCACCCCCGTTTCGCGTGGTGCTCTATCGGCGGATGATGCTTCGCATTGCTCAAGAACTCGCGCAGAAGGAACGATGTTGGGGGTTGGTGACAGGAGATAGTCTCGGGCAGGTCGCGTCGCAGACCCCTGAAAATCTGACGGTTGTTGAGGAAGCGGCCGAGATCCCAATCCTCCGGCCGCTCATTGGAATGGATAAACGGGAGATCATCGACGAGGCCAAGCGGATCCGAACCTATGAGACATCCATCGAACCTGACCAAGATTGCTGTAAGCTGTTCACCCCACCCCATCCCAGTACGAAAACCAGGATCGATGACCTTCGAAAGGTTGAGCGGAGCTTGGATATCACGCAACTCGTCAAGCAAGGGTTGGAGAGGGCTGAAGTGTCAGAATTCACGTTTCCTACCTGATTGAAGATCCGATTCCTGTGGTCTCGTCACTCAGAGCATCGGTGCCGATCGCGAACTATCCAAGCACGTAAGCCCTTCATCGAAGCCCATTGCAAAACTCCATCGACCACGGTAAGCTCGCCCTTCCGTCGAGCATGTTTCCCTTACCTGCTCGATCATCAATCCAGCCGACGATCTACCATAACGGAGAGGTGCGAGAGCGGCCGAATCGGGCAGTCTCGAAAACTGCTGTCGGGGTAACTCGACCGTGGGTTCGAATCCCACCCTCTCCGCCATATCAACAGCAGTGTCTGCTCAATTTACCTAACCGATCTAAAATCCATCGCTCTATAAGGATAACAGAGAGAGGGTGGGATTCGATCAAGAGGGTCCGCGGGGGAAAGGTTCCCCCGCCTGGGGAGCATACGAGGGGGCTGGCCCCCTCAGTAGGAGCGTGAGCGCCTCGGCGAACGCGACTTCGAATCCCCACCCTCTCCGCCATACCGCACTTCGTGTGTACCGCCGGCTCATCAGGCGAATCCTCTCTTCATTGTCGCCGGCGGATAAACACCTCCAGTGGTTTTTCTCATTCTGGCCAGCCCTCATCATCTTGTCTTCAGATATGATGATCCGCCTTCTCTCTCAACACTCTCCGCAATTCCACCATCGCCAGCGTGTCTCTCTCGCAATAGCGTAGTAGCGCTTCCCGTATGGAATCCCGTTCCACCCAATCGCTTTCGACAAAGACCATCCGATAGTATTCAGCCGCTGCTTGACCACCTGCTTGTATCGCAAGATCGTCATACCCAAGCGATGGGACCACTGCCGGCAACACAGACTTAATCGAGTACGATCCGTTGAAGGCGGGATGATAATAGTGGTTCTTGATGATTGGGAGCAGATCCCATAACCGCTTCACAATCGCTTTGAACGCGGATTTGAATTCAGGAAAGGTCTCTGCCAACTGGCGAATGAGCGATTCCTCGTATGCTGAATAGACCACAATGCTTCCTGTCTCACCGAGTGATTCGATGAGAGCCTCGAACCAACGTCTGCGAGGGTCTGACGCCTCATCGTGCAGAAACTCCTGGTGCGCCACCTCACCGGATTCAAGTTCAATGTGATTGGACCACTGCACCGGAAGAGACTGATAGGGCCTCATAGAGGGAAACCGCGGCAATGCCAACATGACGGTTTCAGCATCGAGATGGTGTATGGGATAGCTGAGAGAACGAAGAATCCGACCCAATTCCAAGGAAACCCACTCGACGTTGTTCTTGACCTTTCGTTGTACATCCGACAGCCTTGCGTCATCTGGAATGTCGTCGATCGTTACGATGCCCTTCTGGACAAGCTGACCGACTATCTCTTTCTTGCCCGGCAGATGATAGATCCAGCGCTGCGGTTTTTCCTTTGTACAATGGGCCCAAAAGGGACATTCATAGGGCGTATGGCAATGCTGATCAGGCTCGATCCTCGGGGCCTTCGACTCCAGCAAAAGGACTTTCATGGCGGCCAATCGTTCCGGCACCGACCCGCGACGGTCTGTCACCGCTTCCGAGACGTCTTCAATCGAGAAGAGCGCCTGCAGATCAACCTCCCCACCACGGTAGAGATACCCCGTATTGATATGCATCAGACAGGTCGCATCGAGCCTCAACCCGGCTCCTAGTAGGACATGGCTTTGTATGGAGAGGTCATCAAGGTGGATATCTTTCACCCTGGTGGAGGACTTCACCTCGATCAATCGCCAGGACGACGATCCTCCGTCACCATTCTGCACGCGCTCTAAAATATCGACGCGCACAAGCACTCCGTCATATTCAAACGCCCCTTCGAAGATGGCGGAGATCTTGGAATCTTGAAGCAAGGCGGCGGTCTCTGCGATCGCCGCTTCTCGTTGACGGAATCCCGACTTGACCAACACCCCACCGCGAAAGCGCTGCTGCGCGAGCACCCCGATCTCGGTTCCCATGTCCAAGATCGCCTGGGTCGACGCGTCAGGCGGGGTGGCCAACGCAGGCTGATGAATCTCCAGATGGAGCCGTTTGTGACATTGCAAGCCCGAGAGGTATTTCGATTTTGATAAGCGACGTGGTGCGAATGTCGTGGGGGATCCGTTATGAGCGTCGGCCATTGTCATAGAGTCCACCAAGCGATCAACAATTTCTCACATGGCGTCAGAAGGAACTCTGTTAGGATAGCGCCCCATGGGCAACGGTGTCACTCAGATCAGACGGTCCGTGATGACTTTGGCACTCCCCGTCACGCTTACCACACTGCTCCAACGGGCCGAAGGCATTGTCGCCGTCTTCTTGGTCGGGGGGCTGGGTGCCACATCAATCGCCGCGGTTGGTCTGGGTCAACTACTGGCCTTCGTGGCCACGACTCTGGTCTCCGGAATCTCGGTTGGGACGAACGTGATCGTCGCCCAGTTATGGGGAGCACGGCGCCGACAAGACGCGGGAGAGGCGGCTCGTCACTTCTTATGGCTTTCGATCGGCGTCTCGATCCTGTTGGCTGGCCTTGGGATCGCCGGCAATCTGCTCATCATGCAGCAACTCGGTGCGGAATCCGCTGTCATTGAGCTCGCCCTCCCCTATTCGACACTCATCTTCCTCGTGATTCCCTGTACGGTCCTCATCCAGGTCT
>JAOUHD010000191.1 GCA_029865345.1 Nitrospira sp. | reverse complement strand
AAATTTTATTGGATCAGCAAGCGGTCACCATTCGCAGCCCACGCGACGCACAGACCTTCGGGATCGGCATGGTGTATCAGCAATTTACTCTGATCCCCAACATGACGGTCCTCGAGAACCTGGTGATCTCCAAGGCCAAGTTAGACCCCGTCATCAATTGGCAGCAGGAAGAGCATCAGCTGACGCAGTTCATGGACACAATGCCGTTCAAGGTGTCGCTCTCCGCTCGCGTCAGTTCGCTTGCCGCAGGCGAAAAACAAAAAGTGGAAATCCTCAAACAACTCGCGCTGCGGAACCGCATCCTTATTTTGGACGAACCAACCTCGGTCCTGACCCCACACGAAGCGGATGAAGTCCTGGGCCATCTCCGGGCCATGACCCTGGCGCAACAAGTGAGTGTCCTCATCATTACCCACAAGCTTCGCGAAGTGGCGGCCTTTGCTGACGAAGTGACCGTCCTTCGCAAGGGACAATTCGTGGGTTCAGGAAACGTCTCGGAATTGAACGTCTCTCAGATGGCGGAGATGATGGTAGGTTCGGAAGTGACGGCGAAGCCGAAGCAACGGACCGTCCTGTCAAAGAAGGTTCCAAAGCTGATCCTGCAAGATATCCGTGTCAAGGATGATATCGGGGTGGAAGTCGTGCGAGGGCTGCATCTCACCATCCATGAAGGCGAGATCGTCGGAGTGGCCGGGGTATCGGGCAATGGCCAGCGAGAACTGGTCGAGATCCTGTCTGGGCAACGCCAGACCACGTCCGGCACGATCCGCGTGCAGGATCAGCCTTTCCAGCCGACTCGCGAGAAGATCATGCGGCACAAGATTTTTTGCCTGCCGGAAGAACCGCTCCAGAACACGTGCGTCGGACGCATGACGGTGGCGGAGAACTTGGCGTTTCGTAATTTCGATCGTGAACCTCACGCGGTGGGCGGCTGGCTCATCAGCCGCCCCGCACTCCGCCGAAGCGCATTCGGGCTGATCGAGCGCTACAACATCAAACCACCCTATCCCGACACGCCCATTCAGTCGCTCTCGGGAGGCAACATACAGCGGGCGGTCCTGGCGCGTGAGCTATCGGCGGAGGTGGAGATTCTGATCATTGCCAACCCCTGTTTCGGGCTGGACTTTCTGGCCATGGAGGAGATTCGTCTGCAGATTGTCGCCGCGCGCAATCACGGGACGGCCGTGCTGCTGGTCAGCGAAGATCTCGACGAAATCCTGGAGCTGTCCGACCGCACGGTGGTGATGTTCAATGGTCAACTCGTCTATGAAACCACGTCGTCCGGCGCCGACCTGGCGATCATTGGACGACACATGACAGGACATACAACATGAATACCGTCATCGCCTCTCCTTATCCGTATCCATTGCCGGCGAAAGGCTCAGGCAATCACGTGGCATTAGTGATCATTGATATGCAGCGCGACTTCGTCGAGCCGGGCGGATTCGGCGCGGCGCTTGGGAATAAGGTCGAACATCTGCAGAAAATTGTGCCGACCGTCGCGAAACTCCTCAAGACCTTTCGTGAGTTGGGATTGCCGGTGATTCACACGAGGGAGGGCCATCGCCCCGATCTCTCGGATTGTCCGCCGGCCAAGAAACGGCGTGGAGAGTCCACGCTCCGCATCGGCGATCCCGGTCCGATGGGGCGCATTCTGGTCTTAGGAGAACCGGGAAACGATATCGTCCCGGAGCTGCATCCCGCAACCGGCGAACTCGTCATCGACAAGCCGGGCAAGGGGGCATTCTACGCCACCAATTTACAGGAACGGCTGAAGGCGCTCGGCATCACTCACTTGGTGTTTACCGGCGTGACGACGGAAGTCTGTGTGCAAACCAGCATGAGAGAAGCCAACGACCGTGGTTTTGAATGTCTCCTGGTGGAGGATGGAACAGAAAGCTATTTCCCCGAGTTTAAACAGGCCACAGTCCGCATGATCCAATCGCAAGGCGGCATTGTCGGCTGGGTCACATCGGCTGATCGGCTCATCGAATCTCTTCGGCAGACCTATGCAGGGAGCACCTCGTGAATCAGAACGGCGTGCTGCTCGCGGTCAACGGCACGCTGATGCGAGGACTCAAACTTAACCACAACATGGTGGCGGCCAAGGCAACGTTCGTCCGGGAGACGCAGACCGAGCCGGCGTATCGCCTCTGGACGATCAACGACGAGCATCCCGCGATGCTGCGTGTCACCGATGGGACCGGCGTGAAGGTGGCGGTCGAAGTCTGGTCAGTACCCACTGTAGGCCTGGCGGGGATCTTGCTGAACGAACCCCCCGGTCTGTGCATTGGAAAGGTGCGGTTGGAAGACGGAAGCATTGTCTTGGGCGTGTTGGGTGAACCGGCACTCGTCGAAGGTCATCGGGAGATCACCGCCTACGGTGGCTGGCGGTCATATATAGCCAAGCATCCCCGCTAAAACTTCTCAAATAAAAATTCCCGCATGATACATACGATTGAAGGCTACAGTCTCTTTGAATAGGACGGACCATACGGCAGTTCTGTGGATCAGATTGATTCGTCACGGACGCTAGCCGGAATAAAGAGGGAGGTTGCGATTTCGCACCTCCCCCTTCCTACCCAACAGGGTTTACTTCGCCTTGCCCTTCGGCTTCGCCGAGGCCTGTTCGGCATGCGCGAGCGACTCCTCCGCATGCTTCATTGATTCTTTGGCATGTTCGAGTGCTTCCTTTGCGTGAGGATTGTCGCTGCCCTGGAGAGCTTCTTCCAGATGCTTAATAGCTTCCTTCCCGTGCTCAATCCCCTCCTTCGCATGCTTGGTGGTTTCCTGGACATGCCCATGCGCATCCCCTTTTGCAAATGCGACACTCGAGACACCACCCGCGAGAAGACTGCAGACCGCAACCGCAACAACACCAGCTTTCAATTGTGTCATAACCTCTCCTCATGATTTGGTTTATGAAGTCCGAACCCGGGTACAAGTATACACAGATTATCCTATCAGGGAAAACATCACGATCCGAAGGGCCTCTCACCCGCAATTTCAGGAAATGGATTGTGCTGTGTCCCCGAAGGGCCAGGGAGTCGGAAGGAGGCAACCACCGACTCCCTGGGCAGGCCTGGAAGAAGAGTCCGCAACCACCAGACCCGATTCCTTTGATTGTCCACCGAGTGACGCGAGAACGTCGCTAACTGACTTTTTCAGCATCCTGTTAGACCTCTTCAAGAGAAATGAGCCGGGGCGGAGGTAGACGGAGGCAACACCTGCGCCCCGGATCGGTCCGAGCGAGGGGGAGGCTCGACCGGACATCGATAGCTCAATACTTTTCGAATGGACCAGATGACTCAATCACTTCTTTCATCACAGATAAGTGCCGATGATCGAAAGGATCCCCACGATGAGGCTCACCAACACACGGCAATGAGATACGGTCACACCATGTGTAGACCAGATCGCCAGTCGCTGGTTGTATCGCCGACACATTCGCCCGTTGATAAAAAAGGGCGGGGTAAAGGAGGAGGCAGTCAACCTTCACCCCGCGCTTGGTCCGAGCCGGAGGGTCACCTGCTCGGACAACACGAACAACTATCTTGGCGTTGCAAAGAAATGTGCGCGGCTGGATACGCGTACGTGGGACGATGAGTCTATCGAGAATCGCTTATCCGAGCCTGACACTAAGAGATAGCGATTAATGGAGGTGCACGAGACCGTATGGCAGAAGAAAGCATCGAGAGAACAAGTTGACTGGGAATAAGATCGGTCAGTCCGATGATCGTTCCCACGACAGCGGAGGGGAGACCAACCGCGACGACAGTATCTGTTGTCGCTTGACATGCCCACGCACAGAGTAGGGTCTGCGTGGATGATCCTTGATCATCGTGGTGATGCTGGTGACTCTGAGACCGATCCGCATGGGCAAGCACACAACCCATCGCCATCACAAGCAGCGTGGCATACACCAGGATCACGAGCCCGGCAACACTCAACCACAATCGGGACATATTGGAACGAGTCATACACCTCACCACAGTGTCGTTTCTTTTACCTCACTGATGACGAGCCGTCTACCGACGGTTGCTCACGGATGCTACAGCGAGACCAAAAAGCATAGATCATTCGTGGATACTAGGAGTGCTTTGAGTTCTGCCATGCACCGGCCATATCACTCTGATTGGCTTCAATCAAACTCGTGATTGAATCACGAAAAATGCGCACGCTGCCCTTGCCGATCTTCGTCCCTCGCAATCGCCCTTCCTCTACCCATCGATAGATCGTCCAGCGACTGACTGAGAGCACAGCAGCAGCCTCTCCGACTCGTAACAGTATTTTTCCATAATGCTCATCCTAATTAGCCAAGCTATAGACGATTGGAAGGCTCACGACGATTTGCGGCTTGCCGATGGCATATTTCATATGGAGTGGACAGGCGAGTTTCACCGCTTCTATCGCTGCTTCATCAAGCACGTTATATCCAGAGCTCTTCTGGACCGATACGTCAGCCAAGTATCCATCCGATCGAATGACAGCCCTTAGGATAACCTTCCCCTCTTGGCCGTTCATGCGGGCGAAGTTCGGATAGCGCTTCAGTTCTACCACTCGCCGCCAGAGCGACTCGGCCAGCCACCGATGATCCAGTTTCGCTTCGGGAACGGAGGCCGAAGCCTTGGCCACCAGTACTGGTGCGACATCCTCAGCGGCTGCACGTGATGACAACTCTGCAGAGGGCTCGTGTAATGGCTTGGAAGCAACTGAAACCGGCTCATGTTGCATAGGTGGAGCCTCAACCGGTTCAGTCGTGGCGGCTACCACGACAGGTTCAGGCTCTTTCGCTTCTACGACCGGTTCTGCTTTTGGCTCAGCCACCTCAACCATCCGCTGCTCGACTGGCTCGTCGCGTAGCTGCGGGATCTCCACCTTTCGTTCAATCGGTGTGACGATCTGGGATACCTCCGGTACAGGCTTGATCTGTGGTGGAAGCGCCTTCTTGGCCGACGGTTGCTCCGATGCCATGGCAGACTTGACCGGCTCCGACTTAGAATCGAGCCTCGCCTCCTGCACCAAGGCGACATCCCACTGGAACATGTCTTCCTGCAAAACCGGTTTGACCTGGGCGACAAAGTCAAACGCCAGGCCAACCACTACGCCATGTAGGGCCAGCGATATGCCCCAAGCGGGGAGAAAAAATCGATTGTCACTCGACGACGTCATGCTTCCTTATCGCCGTTCAGGTGCAGTTATGCAACCCTCAGCACTTCTGCTAGTGAAAAAAGTGCGGGGCGGAGGCCAAGGGAGGTGCGCCTCCGTCCCACGCTGGTCCGAGCCGGAGGGCAGCCTGCTCGGACA